>NZ_JALCZP010000059.1:0-2557 GCF_023555435.1 Polaribacter sp. Z014 | reverse complement strand
CTCACTTGGGAAATTCCTCCAGAATTTCGCCGTTCGTGTTTTATTTACTAAATTCACTGCTTAAACAACGCAACAAAGCTTATACAACAACGTTGGCATTCATTACCACTCATACTCAAAAACATATACCAAATTAAATGATTGAGAAAATTAAAGGAGTATCAAATTTTGGAATATTCAAGAATATTGAGAGTAATCCAACATATAGTAATTTTAATAAACTTAATCTATTTTACGGATTAAACGGTAGTGGTAAATCAACGATATCACATTTATTTTCTTTAATTGAATCAAATGAATCCATATCTAGGTTTCCAGATTCAAAATGGAGTTTTGAAAAAGGCGGGAAAATTTATTCCGAATCAGACAAATTTGAAAATGATTTTAATATTAAAGTTTTCAATGCTGATTTTGTAGAGCGTAACATTAATTGGAACGATACAATTAAAGGAATTCTTGTCGTTTCAAATGATAAAAATGAAGAAATATTAAAACTAAAGGATAAGAAAAAAGAAAAATTAAAAATTAGTTCGTCTATAGCTCAAAATGAATTAATACTTAACGGAGAAAAGAAAAGAAACAAAGGTTTAATAAGAAACAACAGTAATTTCCTATCAGAATCTGCAAAAAACATTAAACAAAAGTTTCAATTAATTGAGGTTGAAGATAAACATTTGTCCAATTATAATAAAACAAAAATTGAAAGTTCTTTAAATAAAAATAAAGATAATATTAGAAAAGCTTCATTGACTATTCAAGAAATTGAAAAGTTAGCTCAAACTATAAAGCCACAAGACAAAGATAGAATTGAAACACCTGACTTTTCAGTTTTATCTCAAATAACTTCCGGCTTTGAAAAAATAATTTCATTATTAAATTCAAAAATAACATCAGAAGTTATTGATGGTTTAAAGAATGATTTTAAAAAATCTGATTGGGTTAAATTAGGTCTTGAACTACATAAAGCCGAAGACAATTGTGCTTTTTGTGGAAATAACATCTCTAAACAACGTATTTCTACTTTAAACAATCATTTTAGTGATTCTTTCAAAAATCTACAAGAACAACTATCTAAAGCCATTACTTGGATAGAAGAACTAAAAACAACAGAATTACCATCTTACAAAGCACTTTATAAAGAATATCAAGCTGAATACGAGAAAATTAAAAAGGATATTGATTTTGAGAATGAAAAACTAATAAAAGCACTTGATAAATGGAAAGCAATACTTAAAACTAAGGCTTCAAATCCATTTGAAATTCCTAAAACTTCAGTTTTAAATTTTGATGAAACCAATTTAATTAAGCTTTATAAAAAGGCAACAGAAATAATTAAAAGCCATAATAGAAAATATTTAAGTGCTTCGACAATTATACAAGAGGCAAAAAATAATCTTGAACTTGAGTACATCAAGGATGAAATCAAAAGGTATGATTTTTATAAGCAAAAAAACCTTGAAATAACTACTAATCAAAAAAACAAAGAACTTCAATTAGAACTTGAAAAAATAAAAATGGATATCAAACAATTGAATTCATTAATTTCTACTGAAGCTCTTGGTGCTACAAAGTTTAATAATGATTTATGGAAATTCTTAGGAAGAAAAGACATAGCTTTAGATCCACAAGAAAAAGGTGGTTATAAGTTACAAAGAAATGGAAACCCTAACACTAACGGGAATCAATTAAGTGAAGGGGAAAAAACAGCAATAGCTTTTGTTTATTTTATAAATAAAATATTAGAACAAGACAATAAAATAAATGATACAACAATAATAGTTGACGACCCAATTTCAAGTTTTGATTCGAATAATTTATTTAGTTCGTATTCATACCTTAAACTGAATTGTAATGAAGCAAAGCAATTATTTATATTAACACATAATTTTAATTACTATAGACTTGTAAGAGATTGGTTCGAAACCAAAAATAAGAAGCAAAATCAGAAACACAGAAAAGACCCTTCTAAACCAGAAACCATATGTAATATTTACTCAATAGAATCGAACTTTGATACTACTCAAATTCGTTTTTCTTATATTAAAGATGCAGACCCAACTCTCTTAGAATATACATCAGAATATCATTACTTATTTAAAAAACTAATAACCTATTCTAATGACACTCATTTAGATTTAGATAAAGCCTATTTATCTGCAAATGCTTCTAGAAAAATACTTGAAACTTTTCTAAAATTCAAACACCCTAAAAGGTTAGGTGATTTTAGACAATTATTACAAAAAGGGATTCAAAACACATCATTTAAAGACAAAGAAGAATATATCTATCGTTTTATAAACAAATATTCTCACGCACAGGACTTTGATAATGATTCCTCTGACAACAAACTGGACGAAGGTTCCAATGTTGTAAAAGATATTTTGAATCTAATTAAAGAAATTGACGAAATTCATTATAAAGAAATGATTGAAGTTTGTGAAAAATAAAAAATAACGAAATGCCAACACCGTATATAATTTATTGCTGGCTTCTCGCCTACTTACGAAAGTCCTCGCGGACTTTCTTGGTTGGTAATTATTTACTAAATTAGTTGCTT
>NZ_JALCZP010000058.1:0-2610 GCF_023555435.1 Polaribacter sp. Z014 | reverse complement strand
CAAGCAACTAATTTAGTAAATAATTACCGACCAAGAAAGTCCGCGAGGACTTTCGTAAGTAGGCGAGAAGCCAGCAATAAATTATATACGGTGTTGTGCACTGTTTTTTTATCGCATATGATATAAATAAATCGCAAAATTTAATATTCCATTCATATCGTTTTCGCTTATCAAATCGTATTTTTTCAAATAATCTATTTTCATTTTTTCAAACTTATAATCTTCTAAATCCGCATAATTACTTTTTGATTTTTGAAAGTATTTTGATTTAGTTTCCAAAGATATTTCGGCATAAAGGTCATTTTTTAAGACTCTTATATATTCTATGCGTTCTTGATTATAATTTCCTAATTTGTAATATTTTAAACGTCTTTTTATTTTGTTTTCAGCTTCTTTTTTGTCCGAAAAGTCAAATTCATATGCTAAATCTGTAAAGCAAATCAAATCGTATGTTTGTTGAGTGTCTTGCTCCATCTTTTATTTTCTTAATCCCATTTCTGTATAAGCGTGAAATTCGCAAATGGTCATTTCATTCAGAGCCTTTTTGTCACAGTTTTTCCAAACACATATTTGGTCAGTCGTTCCACGGTGCGTTTTTAATAATTCCATTCTCAATTTTTGGTCGTCATATTCAGTCCAATTCTCGGTCGATTCAAGTCGAACAAAAAATTGCTCCTGATATTTGTCCCATACGTCAAGTCGCCAATACGAATTGTCCACTTTATTCTGATATAATTTATACCAATCCTTTCCTTCAATAAGCTCAAATTCCGATTCTATTCTATTTAGAATATTTTGGTCAGCATAGTATATTTTCTTGGTTAGTTCGGTCATTTTTTAAATAGTGCACAACGTGTTTATATATGGTTTGTTGCGTGAATTTAACACTAAATTAATAAATAATTACTGACAAAGAAAATCCGCGAGGATTTTCGTAAGTAAGCAAAAAGCAAGCAATAAATTATATATGGTGTTGTAGCCAGTATTTTTATGTCGATTGCCATAGGTATCCGCTAATTTTATGTTCATTACACCAAAAAGTATAACAAACCCCATCGTTTCCAAACATTATTTCGTAATTGTTATTTGCGTTTAAATCGGGAATTCCGCTGTCTAATTGAAAGATGAAAGTCATTTCTTTTTTACAACTTGGGCAAGTTAAAAATTCAGGTTTTTGAACCCAAATCGGATTTCCACCTATTTTATTACAATTTCCTTCCCATTCTTGATTTAGAAGCGATTCTGGTGTTTTTACAACTTTTATTTTTGTTTCTTTTAAAGGATGATTTGAATAATCTATTCCAATTTTGATTGTTTTGTTTATTCGTTCAATTTCTCCGTTTTCTAAATGTCTGTAGAAAAGATTTTCTCCATTTATTTGAACATTAAAAAAATCCTTAAAATTGATTCCGAACGATTGGTTTTTTAATTCTTGTCCATTTGCTAAAAAACTTTTGTCAAATTCAATCAAACGATTAAGTTTATTTTTTATTAAACCACCAAACATTAATTCAGTCTCTTCAAAAGGTTTTAGAGGCCACGAAGGATGTTGATTATTTCTTTGACCGAAATTATTTTTTGGGAAATAATATTCTTTGTCAAAAACTATATGATAACTCTGGTTTTTCATTTCGGGATATTGGCTACAACGTTGTTGTATATGGTTTGTTGCGTGTTTCAAGCAACTAATTTAGTAAATAATTACGACCAAGAAAGTCCGCGAGGACTTTCGTAAGTAGGCGATAAGCCAGCAATAAATTATATACGGTGTTAGCTGTAGTTTATTCGGTAATTAAATTGTTTAGATTCATATCATCTATAAAGTTATAATATTCAACTAATTTTCCATTTTCATCGATTACAATTGTAGTTGGAAATCGTGTTATAGAAAATTTTTCTTGAAAATTCAAACCATTAGGAATTAATTCAAAATTTGAATTTGTTAAATCAAAACCTTTTTTTATATCTAATTCATTTGAAGCAAAGAAAATGATTGCCTTAACTTTCTCTCTTTTGTTTTTAACTTTATTAATCAAGTTGTCAATTTGTTTAATTTCTTGTTTTTTAAACCTAAAACTATTTGCTTCTAATTCAAACCTTAAAATAACAATTTTTCCTCTGAGTTTATTTAATTCAATTTTTCTTTTATTAATTGTTTGTGCTATAAAATTTGGAAATAATTCTCCTTTAACAATAACATTTTTTCTATTGTTTATTGTTGAGTTACTTTTTTTAGATAAGTTTACTAAATATTTATCTATTTTTCCATCAACTCCAATAATTTCTTCTAATTGTAGATTTGGATTATTTCCGACTATCTTAATGAAATCATCTTTCTTTATTTTTTTTCCTGTTTTTTTATTATAAATCTTCGTAAAGTCTATTTTTTCAACTTGAGTAGTTGTAAACTTTCGAGTTATTATTTTGTCTTGACCAAAAGTTATTGATACAGTAAAAAATAATATAGTAATAAGAATTTTCTTTTTCATTCTTGGATTTGTTTTTAATTACAGCTAACGTTGTTTTGTATGGAAAGTTGCGTTTTAAGTCGACGGCTATTTTCCGAAGGAAAATAGAAGTTGACAGAAATGCAACAAACTTTGATTAAGC
>NZ_JALCZP010000057.1:0-2659 GCF_023555435.1 Polaribacter sp. Z014 | reverse complement strand
AACGTTGTTGTATAAGCTTTGTTGCGTTGTTTAAGCAGTGAATTTAGTAAATAAAACACGAACGGCGAAATTCTGGAGGAATTTCCCAAGTGAGCCAAAACCAGCAATAAAGTTTATACGGTGTTGTAAACAGTTATTTTTTAGTTACATAATTCCTTATATATTGATTGACTATCTTTATTCCAATAATAATTATTAGAATCTGCATAATTTTTATCATCTATCTGAATACAAAGGAGTTGTGGGTTCTCCTTACAATTAAAATTGTCTAATTTATTATTATTCATATTTTTTATATTTAAACTTACAAGTTTGTTGGTACTACAATTTAAATATGATAATTCAATGTTTTTCGAAAAATCTAAATTAGTAAAATCATTATGTGTACAAGACAAGTTAATTAGTGAAGTGTTTTTCGAAAAATCTAAATTAATAAGTTTGTTGTTTGATAAGTATACTGTTTTTAAATTTACATTTTGTGTTAAATCTAAGCTGCTTAGCTTATTATTATTACATCCTAAACTTTCTAGCTTAATATTTTTAGATAAGTCTAAGTTTGCTAGTTTATTATTACCACAGTATACTTCTAATAAATAAGGGTTTTTTGTTAAATCTAAGCTTTCAATTAGATTTTCACCACATCTTAAAATAGCTAATGAATTAGATTCTGGAAGTATTAAACTTTCTATTTTATTATTTGAAAGATCAATTTCTTTTAATTTATAATTATTTGTAAAATCTAATTCTTTCAATTTTTCAGATCTTATTCTGATAAATTCTAATGCAGTATTATTTTCAAGGTTTAAATTTTCAACATTACTGGTGATTTCTAAATGTTTTAATTTAGTATTAGATGTTAAATTTATTTCAGAAGCTGAAACATTAACTATTAGAGAATTTATATTTATAAAAGCCTCTATGCCTGTTAAATCGTCTACATATTGAGTGTAGCTATAACTAAAAAGGATTGTTCCGCTAAATTCTTCAGCTTCACATCTTTGTATTTCATTATCTTTATTTTTATTGATGTAAATATTTTCAACTAAATATTTTTTTAAGTCAACATTTGGTATGTTAATGATTTCTGAGCAAGAGTCACAGTTTTCAGAGTAACTAGCTCTTGAAATTTTAAACCAATTATTTTTATTTTCAGCTTCTGTTTTATTATCTACTTGTATACATAATAATTCGTAATTTTCTTCTACCGATAAAAAGTCTAATTTTTCATTATTATTGTTCTTTATATTTACTGTAATTAAATCGTTAGATTTAATGCTTAAAAATTCAATATTTGAGTTTTTAGATAAATTTAGATATGTTAAGCTATTGTTGTCCAATATTAGTTTTTCTAATTTTTCATTAATTTCAAGATTTAGTGTTACAAAATTATTATTACTTAATAATAATTCTTCTAATTCTTTATTTTTGGATAAATCTAAGCTTGTTAATTTATTATTGCTACAATCTAATTGCTGTAATAGAATATTATTAGAAATATCAATGCTATTTAAATTAATAGACCTACAATTTAATTTAATTATTTTTCTATTTTCTGATAAATTAATTATTGATAATGGATTTCCTTGCACATATAATTCAGTAAGATTGTTGAAATTTTCTATTCCAGTTAAATCTCTGATATTTAAATTACTACAGTTTATTGTGCCAGTAAAATTTTCAGCTTCACTAAGTTGAATTTCTTCATCTTTATTAGCATTAATTTCTAAATTTTCTAATAAATATTTTTTAAAATTTATATCTGGAATATTAATAACCTCCTCCTGAACAGTAGGCTCATCTTCACAATTTATAAATATTAAGCAAGCAGAAAGTATCAGTAAAATATAACTTTTATTCATTTTTTTCATTCGTAATCTTGGTTTTAATTGTTTACAACGTTGTTGTGTATTGAAAGTTGCGTTTTTGTGAACGAGGAATTTCGCAAGAAATTCAGAAGTTGGCAAAAAAGCAACTAACTTTGGTTAAGCACTAAATTAAGTAATTTTTAATACACGGTGTTGGCATTAGTTTTTTTTCGTTAGTATTCCAGATCTTATTGTAGCTTCGAATTTTTTTCCAAAATCATTTTTTGACTTTATAATTCCGCTGTAAAAATTCCTTTTTTTCTTAAGAATAATTTCATTCAAAAACCCGCCATTTTTCATTTCTAAAATTGTTCCGTTAATTACCTTCAGACCATTTTTATAACTTATACTGTCTCCAACAATTACCGAAGATTTTCTATTAAAATTAATTCCTACAAAAACAAATTCTTCTCTAAAAACAGAATTTATTTTATGAGTATTTTTATAATCAGGAATTTGTCGAAAACTTATACTGTCAAAAATATATTTATTTTCAACCCATTTTGTTATTTTTCCTAAAGAATCATTTTGCTTTTTTAAAGTGATAATTTGATTTTTCAATTTCTCAATTTTACTTTTATTATCACAACTCAAAAAGGTAATTGCTAACAAGGAAATTAAAATTAATTTATTCATATTTAATCTTATAAATTAGAGTTACAATTTTTCTTAAAAAGTTCATTCATTCAAATTAATGCCAACGTTGTTGTATAAGCTTTGTTGCGTTGTTTAAGCAGTGAATTTAGTAAATAAAACACGAACGGCGAAATTCCGGAGGAATTTCCCAAGTGAGC
>NZ_JALCZP010000056.1:0-2715 GCF_023555435.1 Polaribacter sp. Z014 | reverse complement strand
TAAGCAGTGAATTTAGTAAATAAAACACGAACGGCGAAATTCCGGAGGAATTTCCCAAGTGAGCTAAAACCAGCAATAAAGTTTATACGGTGTTGGCATTTCGTTTTTTTTCAGATTACTATTCTTTAAATATATATATTCCTATTTTTTTGGGTTCTAAAGAATTCTGTCATTGATTTATTCCGTAAACTTTTTAAATTCCGATTGAGTGAATAATTCCGTAATTCGTTAAGCTCATCTTTAATAAGGTTTTCAAATTTTATTCCGTTAAATATACTTTAGTGACAATTGTTAAACTGTCGATGTTGGTTTTACTTTTGTCAAGCTCAAAAATTAAAGACTTTACTTTAATATTAGAAAATTCAGATTCAGGTTTGTCAATTAGTTTTATTCGATAACTTAATTCGTATTGATTATGGTCGCAAAAATCGTTCGGATTTCCTAATAATTTTATGATTTCACTTAAATTCTTTCCTTTTAAATCATAGTTGTTCAAAAGGTCGTTAAGCATTTTCTCTCTGTAAGGATAATCATACTCAATTCCGTTCTGCCATTTTTCTTTTTCAAATTTAGTATTACAACTAAATATTAAACTTAAAATCAAAAAGAATATCGTTCTTTCTTTCATATTTCTGTTAAATGAATGCCAACGTGTTTGTGTATGGTTAGTTGCGTGGTTAAGCAACTAAGTTAGCAAACATTTACGAACCCGTGAATATTCCGCAGGAATATTCGCAAGTAGGCTCAATGCAGCAATTAATTATACACGGTGTTGGGCACAGTTATTCTTTTTCTATCCACCATTCGATTCCATCCTTAAATTCATTTTTGACGAAATCATATGCTACAAAAAATCCCGATTTCAAAGAAGGATGCTCGTTTTGAATATCCTCTCGTTCTTTGTTTTTCATTCTCCAATGTGCATCTAGTCTTTTTAACTTTTTGAGTTTTAAGATTTGACGATAATTTCTATCTCTTATTGATGCACAAGACATATCTAATTCGACTAATTCTTTTAATTCATTATAAGGTTCAAGACTTTGTAACATTAAATTTCGAGGTGCAAAGGTATCTCCTCCAAGTTCTAAAGATTTTAACCAAGTCATTTTACCAATTAATTCATAGTTTAAAATTTTGAAAGAAGCCAGTATTGAAAGATGCTGTAATGTTTTCAATTCTATTAATGGTGAAACATCGTCGAGTTTAGAAAAATTACTAATCGATAAAGATTTTAGTTTGTCAAGTTTTCTAATTGAACTTATATCCAAAACAGTGGAAGTCCAAATGTTCAATACTTCCAAATTTCGCATCTCACAGACTGCTTCAAAATAATTTTGGTCAACTTTATGGCGAAGCCCAAGACTTTTAATATGAGTCAGTTCCGCAAATTTTTCTTTCCATTGTTCATCAATCGTTTTTCTTTTTTTTAATGATACTTCTGGCGGAAAGTCCATTGCTAGAGTTGATATGAATACGTTATTTGTATTTAATATATCCTGCCTAAACTCTTGAAAAACCTTTTGTTCATCCAAATTATTAATTTCAGGATAATAGATGTCAATTAATTGGTCTTTTCCAACAATCGGTCTTTTCATAGGTTGCTCATTAATTGTGCCCAACGTGTTTGTGTATGATTAGTTGCGTGGTTGGGTAGCTAATTTAGCAAACTTTTACGGACCAGAGAAAATTCCGCAGGAATTTTCGCAAGTAAGCTCTAAAAAGCAATTAATTATACACGGTGTTGTGTGTAGTACTTTATTCTTAAGTAAAATCAGATTCGTTTTTCGCGAAAATTTGTTCAAATGAATGGCTTTTTACTAATTGATTATAGAATAGTACGTCATCACTATTATTCACAACCTTTCCATTATCTGTTTTACTAATATAAATTGCATAGTTCGGCGATATAGGATAATACAATTCAAATTGTTTTAATTCCTCTGTGTTATTGAGTGGTGCTCTAACATTAAAAATTGGTTGGTCACTTGTGATAAAATTGGAAGATGTGTTATTTTTTATTAATTTTATTTCTCCAGTATTGTAAATCCATCTACCTGTAATTTCGCCATAAATAAATGGTAGAATGATAGACATTTTTTCTAAATCAATATTTTTATTTTTTAATTCGGCAGGATTTAAGTTTTCACGCATTTTTTTCGTTCGCATATATTGAACTCCTAAAAACAAACTTAATTGATGTTTATAATTGTCTTGCTCTAAAAACTCTATATTTCCTTTTTGTAATTTTTCTAAACAATTTTTTCCATAATTTTCAACAATTGTATGTAAATCCTCAATGCCACATTTAATCAAATATTCATCATTTGAGTTTGAGATGTCATTGTAAAGATTCAAAATATGATTCATTGATTTTCCAACATTTGGAATCATATTCTTAATTATAAACTGTAAAAATTTAATTTCTTCTGTACCTAATTTTAAAGATTTGTAAAAGAATCTTTCTTGAGCAATATTGTCTAATGAAGTCGAAAAGATTTTGCCCTTTCTTCTACAACAGATTTTGTTTTCAGATATCCAAGGTTTGAGATATTCTTTCCAAACATAATGATGATGTTTCTTTAATTCTTTCAATGTAATCGGTTTGTTCGGGTATTACACACAACGTTGTTGTATATGGTTTGTTGCGTGTTTCAAGCAACTAATTTAGTAAATAATTACCGACCAAGAAAGTCCGCGAGGACTTTCGTAAGTAGG
>NZ_JALCZP010000055.1:0-2860 GCF_023555435.1 Polaribacter sp. Z014 | reverse complement strand
AGAAATGGAATCAGGATAAACATCTAATTTTAACCAAAAAATTAACCGCTTAATTAATAATCGAAATTTAAAAGATTACTCTTGTTTTATAGGGGGCAAAACAGTATAAAAAATTGCTATTTTTAGCTTTAGTAAAAGTAGTTGCTTTTTTGTGAACAACAATTTTCCTGCGGAAAATAGCCGTTCACTTAAATCGCAACTTTCCATAACACAACAACGTTGGCAACAAGCAAAAAATGAACTACGCAAGGAACAAAATAGAACTTGAAGGAAATGGATTTTCCGTTTTAACTGACTTGTATTCGGAGAACGAAATAAATAGAATTTTAGCTTGTATCGAAAATACTGAACAAGATGGAAATTCATTTATGAAAACAAAAGATTTGTTTGCGATTAGACAATTAATCAAAAATGTTCCTGAATTGAGTAATTTGCTGTTTAACAAAAAACTGACTGAATTAATTTCTGAACTTTCTGTATCTGAATATTTCCTAACAAAAGCCATTTATTTTGACAAAACGAGTGAATCTAATTGGTTTGTTGCTTATCACCAAGATTTGAGCATTTCAGTTGACAAAAAAGCTGATTTGAAAAATTATGTGAATTGGACTTTTAAAAAAGGACAAAATGGAGTTCAACCACCAATTAAAATTTTACAAGACACAATTACAATCCGAATTCATTTAGACAAAACGGACAAAAATAATGGAGCGTTAAAAGTTATTCCTAAATCTCATTTGAACGGAATTATTCTAGCAGACTCAAAAAATTGGAATATTGAAAATGAATTCATCTGTGAAGTAGAAAAAGGCGGAGTAATGTTAATGAAACCTCTGACTTTACACGCTTCGAACAGAACAACAAACGGAAAGAAAAGACGAGTAATACATTTAGAATTTAATAAACATAAACTAACTGAACCTTTGGCTTGGTTGGAACATTATGGAATAAAAAAGCCAGTTGCCAACACCGTATAAAATTAATTGCTGGCTTTTAGCTAATTTACGAAAGTCCAAACGGACTTTCTTGGTTCGTGTTTTATTTAGTAAATTTACTGCTTGAAACACGCAACTAACCTTATACAACAACGTTGTGGCACATTTAAAAAAAAATTGAACTTTTAATTAAATATCTAAATATTAATGGAAATAATATATTTTATTGGAAGTTTAATTATAATTGGAATAATTTGGAATTTCACTACTACTTTTATAGAAACAAGGAAAGAAAACAAGAAAAAAGTAAAAGAATACCCGAAAATTTTAAAAGAACTTTCTAACGAAAAATTAGTATCCAAAAAACATAAAGAGAATTACGAGAATGAAAAACTTAAAACAAATAGATTTTCATCTGAGATTGCCCACAAAAATATAACTCTTCAAAACTTAATATCAAGAATTAACATTAAAAATAAAGAATTTGATAAGACAATAAAATATTCAGAAAATTCTCGAAATGAACTTAATGATTGCGAAATCGAAAAAAATGAAACCGAATTAAAACTAAAAGAACAAGTTAGAATTAATCTCGAGCTAAAAAGCGACTTAAGAGATTTCGAAACAAAATATATTGAAGAAAATCAAAAGTTAATTGATGCTTTAAAAAAAATAGATATTTTAAATGAACAAGTTTTAATTAAAGATAAGTTAGAGACAGACTTAATCAATTCAGAGACAAAATATATTGAGAAAAATCAAAAATTAATAAGTATTGTAAGAGAAAGAGATGATTTGAAAAACACTCTAAAAGAACAACACGATTTATACTTATCAATTGAAAGTAAAAGTGAAAACTCGGTAACTAAAATAACATCTATGTATTCTGATTTTTTACTTTTAGAATATGATTTAATAGCGAGACGTTTAGAAAATAAAAAAAGACCAGCAATATCTGAAAGTAAAAGAATTAAAGAATTAAAAACTCAAAGTAAATTTCATATTGAGCAATACCGCCAAATGTTATACAAATATGAATATCTTTTAAATATTTTCCCAGAACTTACAAATTATGTAGACGATTTTGATACTTTAAAGCAACTTGACGATGTAAATTCAATAAAGGAATTTAAAGAGGATTTTGATAATGTACAGAATTATCTCTCTAAAGAAGAATATTTTGATTACGACGAAGATTATAGAAATCAATTAGCATTAGATAGATATTTAAAAGGAAAAAAAACGAATTGGCAAATTGGTAGAGATTATGAAATGTCTTGCGGAATAACATATGAAGAAAGAGGTTGGGAAGTTGAGTATTTTGGAATGGAAAAAAGGTTAAATGACCTTGGACGTGATTTAATTGCGAGAAAAGGAAATGATGTAGAAATTATACAATGCAAGCTTTGGAAAAAAACAAAGACAATACACGAAAAACATATTTTACAATTATATGGAACAACGATAATTGATACTTTAATGAATCCTGATTTATTTAAAGTTGTCACACCTGTTTTTATAACTAATACTTCTCTTTCAGAAACTGCAATGAAATTTGCTAAAATTTTGGGAGTAAGAATTGAAAAATGGGAAATGAAAGAATTTCCAAGAATTAAATGCAATATTGGAATTGACTCAGAAGGCATTGAAACTAAAATATATCATTTACCTTTTGACCAGCATTATGATAGAACAAAAATAAAGAAAGGACAAGGTTTTCTTGCAAAGAACATAAAGGAAGCAACTGAAAGTGGATTTAGGAGGTCTTATAAATATTATGGAAGATAAAAAACGTGCCACAACACCGTATAAACTTTATTGCTGGTTTTGGCTCACTTGGGAAATTCCTCCGGAATTTCGCCGTTCGTACTTTATTTACTAAATTCACTGCTTAAACAACGCAACAAAGCTTATACAACAACGTT
>NZ_JALCZP010000054.1:0-2889 GCF_023555435.1 Polaribacter sp. Z014 | reverse complement strand
ACAAAGATTTTAAATTGAATATTGAAGTAAACCACGCTACTTTAGCACAACATACTATGCAACACGAAATGGCAGTTGCAGCCAAAGCAGGAATGTTAGGAAGTATCGATGCAAACAGAGGAGATTACCAAAATGGTTGGGATACAGATCAATTTCCAAACAACGTTCAAGAAGCAACAGAAGCAATGTTAGTTTTCTTACAAGCAGGAGGTTTACAAGGAGGAGGAGTTAATTTTGATGCAAAAATCAGAAGAAACTCAACAGATATGGACGATGTTTTCCATGCACATATTGGAGGAGCAGATACATTTGCTAGAGCATTAATTACTGCAGATAAGATTATACAATCTTCTTCATACAATTCATTAAGAGAAAAAAGATACAGCTCTTTTGATGGCGGAAAAGGAAAAGATTTTGAAGCAGGAAAATTAGAATTAAAAGACTTGTACAAAATTGCACAAGAAAATGGAGAATTAAGCTTACAAAGTGGTAAGCAAGAATTGTTCGAAAACATTATCAATCAATATATATAATAGCAGTGGGCCTTTTAGATGTAAAATCTAAAAGGCCTTTTTATATTAATTTAAAAGCAATTAACTAAAACATATTATGGCAAAATCAACAAATTCAGGATACCTGTTAAAACTTACCTTAGTGGCCACTTTGGGAGGTTTGTTATTTGGGTACGATACAGGTGTAATTTCAGGAACGGTAGGTTCTTTAGATAGTTTTTTTGTAATTCCTAAAGGATTATCAGAAACGGCAGCAAGTGCTTTTAAAGGCTTTTTAGTTTCTAGTGCCTTAATAGGATGTATTATTGGAGGAATGTTTGGAGGAGTAATCAGCAAAAAATTAGGAAGAAAAAAAGGGTTAATATTAGCTGCTATTTTGTTTTTAATATCCGCTTTAGGTTCATCCATGCCAGAAATGTTTTTAGCACCTATTGGTGAATTAGATCATACGTTTTCAACCGTTTTTATTGTGTATAGAATTATTGGAGGTATTGGAGTTGGGTTAGCTTCTATGTTATCGCCTTTATACATTGCAGAAATAGCGCCAGCAGATAGTAGAGGTAAATTGGTTTCTTTTAATCAATTAGCCATTGTTGGAGGTTTTATGGTGGTTTATTTTGTAAACTACTTTATTTCTAGAAGTGGAGGTTCTGATGCCTGGTTAAATGAAATTGGATGGAGATGGATGTTTGCATCAGAGGTAATTCCTGCAGGATTATTTTTAGGCCTTTTATTCTTTGTACCAGACACACCACGTTCTTTAGTTTTAAGAAATAAACCAGAAGAAGCTTTAGACGTTTTAATAAAAGTAAATGGAGAAAAAGAAGGAACTAATATTTTGGCAGAAATACAAGATTCTATGGATGATAAAACATCTGGAAATCTTTTGTCTTTTGGTTGGTTAGTGATTATTATAGGAGTTTTAATTTCTGTTTTTCAGCAATTTGTGGGTATAAACGTCGTGTTATATTACGCTCCAGAGATTTTTAAAACAATTTCATCAGGTACAGATAGTGCGTTGTTAATGACCATTATTGTAGGTGTTGTAAATTTCTTATTTACTATTGTTGCTGTAAAAACAGTAGACAAATATGGTAGAAAACCATTAATGATTATTGGTGCTTTAGGGATGGCAATTGCTATGATTTCTTTAGGATTTGTCTTTTTTATAGGTGCAACAGGTTATTTAGCATTGTTTTGTATGATGTTATATGTAGCTAGTTTTGCCATGAGTTGGGGGCCGGTTGCTTGGGTTTTATTGGCAGAAATTTTTCCAAATAAAATTAGAGGTAAAGCGCTAGCAATTGCAGTTGCAGCTCAATGGATTTCTAATTACTTAGTGTCTTTAACCTTCCCAATGATGAATGACAACTCTTATTTAACAGGGTTATTTAATCATGGATTTGCCTATTGGATGTATGGTGTAATGAGTATTTTAGCCATGTTATTTATCATGAAATATGTTCCGGAAACGAAAGGGAAAACTTTAGAAGAGATGGAAGGTCTTTGGAAGAAAAAGTAATCTTAAAAAATCAAATTTAAAATAATAATGAATCTCGTTGAGGAGAAATTTCTCTACGAGATTTATTATAAAAATAGTAAAAATGAACAATACAATAGACCAACAATCAGCAGATAATATAAGAGCATTATGTGTTGCCATGGTAGAAAAAGCAAATTCAGGACATCCAGGAGGTCCTATGGGAGGTGCAGATTTTATGCACATCTTATATTCAGAGTTCTTTAATTTTGACCCTTCGGATATGACTTGGGCATTTAGAGACCGTTTCTTTATGGATGCAGGGCATTTATCAACCTTAATGTATGCACAATATTATCTTTTAGGAAACTATGAAAAAGACGATGTTGCCAACTTTAGACAATGGGGTTCAATTACTCCTGGTCACCCAGAAGTAGATGTAAAAAGAGGAATAGAAAATACATCTGGACCTTTAGGACAAGGACATACTATGGGAGTGGGTGCAGCGATTGCAGCAAACTTTTTAAAAGCACGTTTTGGAAATTGGATGGATCATAAAATCTATGGTTTTATTTCTGATGGAGGAGTGCAAGAAGAAATATCTCAAGGAGCAGGAAGAATTGCAGGGCATTTAGGCTTGAGTAATTTTATAATGTTCTATGATTCTAATGATATTCAATTATCAACATCTACAGATGAAGTTACTTCGGAAGATACTGAGATGAAGTACAAAGCTTGGGGATGGAATGTTGTTACTATTGATGGTCACAATCATGATGAGATAAGAAAAGCATTAACAGACGCAAATGCCGAAACAGAAAAACCAACACTTATTATTGGAAAAACAATAATGGGTAAAGGTTGTGTTACTGCAGATGATAAAACTTTTGAAGGTGA
>NZ_JALCZP010000053.1:0-3108 GCF_023555435.1 Polaribacter sp. Z014 | reverse complement strand
CAACACCGTATATAATTTATTGCTGGCTTCTCGCCTACTTACGAAAGTCCTCGCGGACTTTCTTGGTTGGTAATTATTTACTAAATTAGTTGCTTAAACCACGCAACAAACCATATACAAACACGTTGTAGGTAATTAAATGAAAATATTAACTAACATATTAATTTTACTGATTTCTAATTTGACTTTAGCTCAAATTGAGAAAAAAAATGACACGCTGGAAATTTGGACTCTTTTCAGTATTGGAAATTTTGTGAACCAAAATGCGGAAAAAATAATTGAAAAAGAATGGCCATTTAAAGTAAAAGGAATTGCAGGAGACTCATTTGTTGAAGGTTTAATTGATAGTGTTGAAATTCACAACAATAAAATTTGGAATTATTTAGATACGAATGGATATTCAAATTCAAAGAAAAAGTTTGAATCAGATTTACTCGCTGAAATTATCCGAATAAAAAAAGCAGTAGAAATTTCACAATCTAATAAAACAGTATCGGAATTATATACCAAATTAAGAAAAAGGAAACTGCAAAATTACACGGAACTAAAAAAAGAAAATAATACAAAATATGAATTTACTGTCTTTAGCTTTGACTTGAAAAATTTAGAAAGGAAGCAAGACTTTGAATTTAAATTCATATCTGATTTGAAAAAGGAAAAAACAAAGATTATTGAATAAAAACTACCTACAACACCGTGTATAATTTATTGCTTTTTAGGTTTTTCTTGCGAAAAACCTCGCACTCATAAAAGTCTGTAATTATTGGTTTTTATTCGCTAAATTTACGCACCAAATCATACACAACAACGTTGCCAGTAATTTGAAAAAAAAATCGAACTATGAACAAAATTTTTGCAATTGTAATTTTATTTATTTCATTTTCAACATTCGGACAATCTGAAACGAAAGACACGCTTAAATACGAATACAAAGTCGAGAAACTCAAATCAGACTTTTTTAAGGACGAGAGAACTGTAAAAATTTATCTGCCATCAAACTACGACGACAAACAAAAATATCCAGTTATTTATACATTAGATGGCTACGAGCTTTTTGAAATTACAACCAATTACGAAAATTATTTAGCAAAATATAATGTGATTCCAAATTGTATTGTGGTTGGAATTTTTCACAATGACCGAAATTATGAAACAACACCCAATTATGGAAATGACATAAACATTCCAACAGACCAATTTTTAGAAGGTTCGGAAAAATTAAAAAATCACCTTTACAAAGAAATAATTCCTTTAATCAATTCAAATTATTCTGTATCAGGATTTAATATATTAGTTGGTCATTCCAATACTGCAACACTTGCAAGCCAAATTATTTCAATGCCAAATAATGCATTTCAAGGATTTATTGCCATAACGCCAGACTTATTAAAAGAACAAATAGAAAATCTAAACAAGTCACTAGCGAAAGATAAAAGCAAAAATTTGTACTATTTTGTTTCCTCGGGAACTAAAGATGATAAATACCGACTTGCAACAGGAAAAAAATTAGATAGTATTTTTAAAAATAACACAAACGTTCGTCTTAAATTAAAAGAGGAAGTTTACAATTCAGGACATCTTGATTTGGTCGTAAAATCCTTAAATGATGCTCTAATGTTTATGTTTTCGGATTATAGAAATTACAATGATTTCGAGAATAAAGTAAATGAAAAAAAATTATCTGTTTCGGATTATTTGGAAGGTAAAACCAATTCTACCAAACAAAATTATGGAATAGACTTTAATTTGGACGAAGATGATTTCTATTACCTTTTAGACTTGGTAATAGCGAAAAAAAACAGCGACCTTTTGGAACAACTTTTTGAAGTTGGCGAAAAAAATGAATTTTTCGCAAAAGACGAAGCATATTCTCAAAAGGCTCAATTGTACGAAGAGATGGGACTTTACGATGAAGCTTTGAAAAATTGGAAACTTCAAATCGAAAAAGGTTATAACGACAATGTTTTCTATTACGAAAGACCGTTTAGAATTATATATGAGAAATTGGACAAACCGAAAGACGCAATTGACTTTTTGGAAAGTTCGATAAAAACATATCCAAAAGGGAAACTGATTTTCAGTTATTTCATAGCCAAAGTTTGTGCAGAAAAAGGAATATTAAAGAGCAAAGGATTAAAAAATATAGAATATTGTATAAAGGAATTTAAAGAAAATAAAAAATTCACTTTATCGGAGGCAAAAGAACTGAAAACAAAATTGAGGAAATAAAAACTACTGGCAACACCGTATATAAGCTATGGCTTGGTCTGTGCCCATTTGGAAAATCTATGGATTTCCCAAAGTTAGTTTATATTTGGAGAGGTTCATGCAAAAACACGCCACAGCTCATATACATAAACGTTGTAGGTAATTCCACTCAAACCTCCGAAAATCAAATTGTTAAAAATTAAAACCAAGGAGAATTTAACAAATAAATAGAAATATGAATAAAAAAATATTGTTAATAATAGCATTAGTTCTTTCAATTAACTCATACTCTCAAAATTCAAAATTTAGTATTGAATTAAGTTACCCAATTTTAATAAGTGAAAAAGGAAACGATTTCGATTTTATAGATTTTAATGGAATTATAGATTTGGGAGTTAAATATAATTTGACTGAAAATAAGAAAATTGATTTAGGTGTGGGAATTAATACAACTTTATTGAAATTTAAAGTAAACGATAATTTCACAAGTTTCACGAGAAATCACTACATTTTTCAACCGAAAATATTTGGAAAAATAAATTTAATTGAAAATGGGAAACTTGATTTAATTTCTGGTTTAGGATATTCTTTTGATTTTAATTCTACAGAAAATGGAAAAGGAAAAACTTACAGCGGAATTAATTTCAATGCAGGAATGAATTACTTATTTACTGAAAAAATATTCTTGCATTTACAATATGATTTTATAATGTATAATAAAAGTGAATTAGTTTATTATAATCAAAATTTAAGTTTAGTTAAATTAGGAATTGGAATAAAAATATAAAAACTACCTACAACACCGTAGTTTAGCCCCTTAAAAGTTCGGAGTGCTATTTTAAATTTCAAAACTAATATATTTGAGATATGAAATACAAGAAATGGAGTTTAGACGAAAAG
>NZ_JALCZP010000052.1:0-3192 GCF_023555435.1 Polaribacter sp. Z014 | reverse complement strand
GGGGGATTAGCTCAGCTGGCTAGAGCGCTTGCCTTGCACGCAAGAGGTCATCGGTTCGACTCCGATATTCTCCACAACGGCTTATAGTTGTTGCTGATTTAATTATCAGTGGCGATTCGCCACAAGTTCATTGACATATTGGTAAAATGATATCGTAAGAATCAAATAGATAGAGAACGATTAGAGTAATATCTAATCAAATAATTTTTTTATAAAAATATAAAAGAGTTCATTATAGTGTGGCAACACACTGTAGCAAAAAGTACAATAAGTTAAGTAAGGGCGTATGGCGGATGCCTAGGCTCTCAGAGACGACGAAGGACGTGATAAGCTGCGAAAAGCTACGGGGAGGGGCACATACCTTTTGATCCGTAGATATCCGAATGGGGCAACCCGGCATGTTGAAGACATGTCACCTATTTATAGGGGTAAACCCGGTGAACTGAAACATCTAAGTAACCGGAGGAAGAGAAAACAATAGTGATTCCGTTAGTAGTGGCGAGCGAACGCGGATTAGCCCAAACCTATTTTGTTACGGCAAAATAGGGGTTGTAGGGCCACGATATTCGAAGATAAGTGAATTAGAATTGTTTGGAAAGACAAACCATAGAGGGTGATAGTCCCGTAAAAGTAAGCGAATTTAAGATAGTGGTACCCTGAGTAGTGCGGGACACGAGTAATCCTGTATGAATCCACCGGGACCATCCGGTAAGGCTAAATACTCCTGAGAGACCGATAGTGAACTAGTACCGTGAGGGAAAGGTGAAAAGAACCCTAAGTAAGGGAGTGAAATAGAACCTGAAACCGTACGCCTACAAGCGGTCGGAGCATCATTTATGGTGTGACGGCGTGCCTTTTGCATAATGAGCCTACGAGTTACTGTTTCTAGCAAGGTTAATTGATTAAGTCAAGGAGCCGTAGCGAAAGCGAGTCTGAATAGGGCGCTTTAGTTAGTAGTAGTAGACGCGAAACCGAGTGATCTACCCATGGGCAGGTTGAAGCTGTGGTAACACACAGTGGAGGACCGAACCAGTTGACGTTGAAAAGTCTTTGGATGACCTGTGGGTAGGGGTGAAAGGCCAATCAAACTCGGAAATAGCTCGTACTCCCCGAAATGCATTTAGGTGCAGCGTTGAGTAAAAGTTTTATAGAGGTAGAGCTACTGATTGGATGCGGGGGCTTCACCGCCTACCAATTCCTGACAAACTCCGAATGCTATAAAATGTTTCTCAGCAGTGAGGGCATGGGTGCTAAGGTCCATGTCCGAGAGGGAAAGAACCCAGACCATCAGCTAAGGTCCCCAAATATATGTTAAGTTGAAAAAACGAGGTGAAATTGCTTAGACAGCTAGGATGTTGGCTTGGAAGCAGCCATTCATTTAAAGAGTGCGTAACAGCTCACTAGTCGAGCGATTTTGCATGGATAATAATCGGGCATAAACATATTACCGAAGCTATGGATTAACGTTGAAAGACACGTTAGTGGTAGGGGAGCATTGTAATCAGCGTAGAAGGTGTACTGTGAGGTATGCTGGAGTGGTTACAAAAGAAAATGTAGGCATAAGTAACGATAATGGGGGCGAGAAACCCCCACACCGAAAGACTAAGGTTTCCTCAGCGATGCTAATCAGCTGAGGGTTAGTCGGGTCCTAAGGCGAATCCGAAGGGAGTAGTCGATGGATAACAGGTTAATATTCCTGTACTTCTTATAATTGCGATGGGGTGACGGAGTAATGAAAGCACCGCGAACTGACGGAATAGTTCGTTGAAACATGTAGCTATTAGACTTGTAGGTAAATCCGCAGGTTTAGGTGAAGTGTGATAGTACCAAGCGTCTTCGGACAATTGGATAGTGTGCCTAAGGGCTTCCAAGAAAAACCTCTAAGCTTCAGATTATAAGAACCCGTACCGTAAACCGACACAGGTAGTTGGGATGAGAATTCTAAGGTGCTCGAGAGATTCATGGCTAAGGAACTAGGCAAAATAGACCCGTAACTTCGGGAGAAGGGTCGCCCATCTTCGGATGGGCCGCAGTGAAAAGGTCCAGGCGACTGTTTATCAAAAACACAGGGCTTTGCTAAATTGAAAGATGATGTATAAGGCCTGACACCTGCCCGGTGCTGGAAGGTTAAGTGGAGGGTTTAGCTTCGGCGAAGATCTGAAATGAAGCCCCAGTAAACGGCGGCCGTAACTATAACGGTCCTAAGGTAGCGAAATTCCTTGTCGGGTAAGTTCCGACCTGCACGAATGGTGCAACGATCTGGACACTGTCTCAGCCATGAGCTCGGTGAAATTGTAGTATCGGTGAAGATGCCGATTACCCGCAGCGGGACGAAAAGACCCCGTGAACCTTTACTATAGCTTAGTATTGGCTTTGGATAAGTAATGTGTAGGATAGGTGGGAGACATTGAAGCGGCGTCGCTAGGCGTTGTGGAGTCGTCCTTGAAATACCACCCTTTGCTTATCTAGAGTCTAACTCAGAGATGAGGACAGTGCTTGGTGGGTAGTTTGACTGGGGTGGTCGCCTCCAAAAGAGTAACGGAGGCTTCTAAAGGTACCCTCAGTACGCTTGGTAACCGTACGTAGAGTGCAATGGCATAAGGGTGCTTGACTGAGAGACATACAGGTCGATCAGGTTGGAAACAAGAGCATAGTGATCCGGTGGTTCCGCATGGAAGGGCCATCGCTCAAAGGATAAAAGGTACTCCGGGGATAACAGGCTGATCTCCCCCAAGAGCTCATATCGACGGGGGGGTTTGGCACCTCGATGTCGGCTCGTCACATCCTGGGGCTGGAGAAGGTCCCAAGGGTTGGGCTGTTCGCCCATTAAAGTGGCACGCGAGCTGGGTTCAGAACGTCGTGAGACAGTTCGGTCTCTATCTGCTGTGGGCGTTAGAAATTTGCGTGGATCTGACTCTAGTACGAGAGGACCGAGTTGGACTGACCTCTAGTGTACCTGTTGTTTCGCCAGAAGCATAGCAGGGTAGCTACGTCGGGAAGGGATAAGCGCTGAAAGCATATAAGCGCGAAACCCACCACAAGATGAGATTTCTTTAAAGGGTCGTTGGAGATTACAACGTTGATAGGTCATAGGTGTAAAGGCAGTAATGTCATAGCCAAGTGATACTAATAACCCATAGACTTATGTACGCTTCCCGCCGAAAGGCGGGAGCACAGACTCTTTATTTATTA
>NZ_JALCZP010000051.1:0-3437 GCF_023555435.1 Polaribacter sp. Z014 | reverse complement strand
TTTAGCAAGTTCAATTGAAGTATCCAAAATAGAAATAATTTTAAAGTCAAAGTTCTTCCTTTTTATTTTACTCCACAACTTTTTGTGTTGATCCAAAAGAGGTGGCTTTTATAATTAAAAACCTAGACTTCAATAACTAACGATTCAATTCTATTTTGTTAATAAATAATGGTTGGCATTTCACTAAAAACAATCAACTAAAAGTATATATTCGCACACCCTTTTTTCAAATCCATTAACTACGAATTCTAAATACATACATGAGCAACGTAAAAAACTGGTTAAATTATTATAAAAGCAGTTTAACAGACAGTGAAAACTTAGCTGTAGACATATCTAGAATCAAAAACTTATTTCATCAAAATTATTGCGATTTAAGTTCTGGAAGCATAAATGCTAAAAATGCGGCGGATATGCTTGATGTGGAAGAAAAAAGAATTAATAGAATAAAGGGACTCACCAAAAAAGAAAGCGATAATTGGCATAAAGTATTCGATGCCGAAATTATTATAGCACCTTTTCAGTTAGATTTTCAAACAGATGACCCAAAGTTTAAACAAAAAACAATTCATCCTTTTTGGATTACCGTCAGAGTAAATCGCTTGGGGCAATTATCTGCACCAAGAGAAATATTTCCTTTAATTGTTCGTAATTATTTAGCACCTGTTGCTGAGGTTGGAAACGATTTTATTTTTTCATCCATAGAAACAATTTCAGAAGCTAGAGAAATAGAAGAACCAGAAGTCGCAGAAGAGGAAGAATTAGATTGGGCTTCTTATTGGGAGTATATAAATCTAATTTTTTCAGAAATTACAGCAACAAGCTTAGATAATTATAGGGCAGAAGGATATACAACGAATAATAAAACGACATACTTTACTAGAAGTTCTAAAATTTCAGCAGCAAAAAGTATTCTTTTTTTGTATGAGAATTTAATAAATGAAACAGAAGAACTTCCATTAATTTCAAAAATAATAAACCCAAGAAATAGAGACCGAAGAGATCCTATTACCGATAAAGGTTTTTTAGATTACAATCATTTGCATTTAGGGCAAATGTCTAATGAGTTTCCATTGTCTATCAGTCAACGTAAAACCTTATTGTCTTATTTAACTGCGGAAGAAAATGGAATTACAGCCGTAAACGGACCTCCAGGAACAGGTAAAACTACTTTGTTACAAAGTTTGGTAGCTACAGAAGTGGTTAGAGCGGCAATTAACGGAGAAGATGCACCGGTTATTTTGGCGTGTTCTACAAATAACCAAGCGGTAACCAATATTATAGATAGTTTCATTAATTCTAAAAGCACGATGGGCAATTTAGCCGAACGTTGGATTCCGGGTTTTAATGGCTATGCTACGTATTTACCATCAAACTCTAAAAGTGAAAAATCTTTAAAAAACATCAATTACCTTAAAGGAAATATGTTTGGTAATGAAGGTACATTGTGCGATCTAGAAAATGAAAATTACTTACACGATGCTAAGAACTTTTACTATAATAGGTATTCAGATTTTTTTGGTTTTCAAGTAAACTCACTAGAAGAGGCTTGTAACCATCTTCAAGAAGAAATTTCTGTGATAGAAGATAATTTAATGGAGGGAGTTCAGATATCTCAAAATTATTTATCATCCATAGAAAAAGTAAACAATTTATTACTCGATAAGGAAAATTACATTCAAAAAAATGTAATAAAAATTTCAAAATTACAAGAATGGAGAGATATTATCGTTAAGATAAAATCATTTTCTAAAGAACAGAGTTTTATCAGTGAGATACAGCGTTATTTTAAAGTAGATTCTGAAGAAAACACCAATAATTCAGAACATCTTTTTATTGTAAGTAAAGAAACACTAGCTAGTGATAAAACAGCACTAACTTTTATTAAAAAATGTATTGTAGATTTTAATTTAGCATTGTCGTCAAACTTAAAATTAAAAAACTGGAAACATCACAATGATATTGTAGGCTACCCTTTTATTTCAGAAGAGCAAATGTGGGAGTTCGAATATGAAAAAATGGAGGCTAAAGATAAAACGCATTCTTTTTTTTACGATGAAATCGATTTAAGTTTACGGCACAAAGCCTTTTTATTAGCAACCCATTATTGGGAGGCAAGATGGATTTTAGAAACAGAAGATGTATTGTTAAATGAAACTGAAAAAGGAACCGGAGAAAAAACGGTTATTGCAAAATGGAAGCGAAGAGCAATGCTTACCCCTTGTTTTGTGGCAACCTTATATACAGCACCAACACATTTTTTATTCAGCCAATTTCAAGGAGAAAATGAAAACGGAAAACCAATTTTCGAATACTTGCCCTTATTCAATTTTCTAGATTTATTAATTATTGATGAAGCAGGCCAGGTAACACCAGAAGTTAGTATCCCAATATTTTCACTCGCACAAAAAGCAATTGTTGTGGGAGATTTAAAACAAATAGAACCAATTTGGTCTATTCCTCCAAAAATTGATTACGGTAATTTAACCAATCAAAATATAATTACAGATCTAGCTCAAAAAGAATATTTAAACAATATTGGTTTTTTAGCTTCTAGCGGAAGTATCATGAAAATGGCACAAAACGCCTGCGAATACGAAACGCCATTAGTAACTAAAAAAGAAAATGGTCTGTTATTATTAGAGCATAGAAGATGTAACGATGAAATTATTGGTTTTTGTAATGAGTTAGCATACGATGGTATTTTAAAACCCATGAAAGGGAAAGCGCACAAAGATCAAATATTTGCATCTATGATGGCATATCATGTAGAAGGGTATAGCGAACGAAAATTTAACAGTCGTCATAACATGAATGAAGTAAAAGCAATCATTTTATGGCTAAATATGCATAAAGAAGAAATACAAAAAGCGTATAACGTAGAAAAAATAGAAAGTATTTTAGGTATAATTACACCCTTTGCAAGTCAGAAAACAGAGCTTTCCAAAGCCTTAATCGCATCTGGCTTTAAAGTAAACGAGATAAAATTAGGTACCGTGCATGCCTTACAAGGAGCAGAGCGTAATATTGTGCTATTTAGTTCGGTATATAGTAATGAAGACGAAGGTGTGCTATTTTTTGATAGAGATAATAAACCAAACATGTTAAATGTAGCGGTTTCCAGAGCAAGAGACAGTTTTATTCTTTTCGGAGATACTAGAATTTTTGATGAAACCAAAACCACACCCTCCGGAATATTAAAAAAGCACTTAAATATGTTTGAGTTGCCTACTTAAATTAGCATACTCAATAATGTTGAGTAGGTTAGGAGCAATGCTTCGTATCCATTTCAAGCAATATATTAAAGAGCACCCAATAAAGGAATAATTCAAAGGATTATTTTTTTATTGGGTGTTCCCACGCCAAAAAAGGCGCGGTCGGGCTTTGCACTATATCTTTTTAAGGTATTATTTTCGCTACCGCTTCAATACCACCAT
>NZ_JALCZP010000050.1:0-3490 GCF_023555435.1 Polaribacter sp. Z014 | reverse complement strand
GTGAACGGCTATTTTCCGCAGGAAAATTGTTGTTTGCAAAAATGCAACTGCTTTTAGTTAAGCACTAATTTAGCAATTTTTTTTACACGGTGTTGGCAATAGTTATTTCTTTTTTCAATTTCTGAATTTCATTATAATCCTCAATTTTCAAAATATTCAACAATTCCAACCAGCTTATAATTCCTTTTTTGTGATAATTCGTTAATACTTCTTTATAATATTTAATTTGTTCAGATTTAGTCTGCAAAAAATTATATTCAATTTGTTTTCCGTTTTTTAAAGTCAAAATAAAACTATTATTCAGACCATTAGATAAATGAGGTGTAAATTCCAAAAGGTAATTAGTAAAGTCTCCTTTAACGTCATAAGTTGAGAAGAATTCCAACTTCTGTATTTCCTCAAGATGGAAATCGTTATTTTCAATATTTATTCGATTTTCATAAAAAGATATTCTTCCACAATATTCTCCTATTTCTCTTTCATATCTAAAATAAGTACTAATTAAAAGTCCAATTATGTAAAAAGCCCCAAGTAAAAGTATTCCAATTTCAATTCCTTTAAAATCAAATTCGAAAGAATGTTTTAAATAATAAATTAGGAATATTAAAGCAGTCCAAGAAATTGCAACAATATTTTCGGGTGAAATATTAATTCCTTTTTTTTCTCTAAATAATGAAAGTTTTCTCGGGTTCATTTTAATTATTGCCAACGTTGTTGTATATGGTTTGTTGCGTGTTTCAAGCAACTAATTTAGTGAATAATTACCGACCAAGAAAGTCCGCGAGGACTTTCGTAAGTAGGCAAGAAGCTAGCAATAAATTATATACGGTGTTGTATGCAGTTTTTTTATAGTTCAATTATTTTTACTTCATCTTTATCCCAAAATCTTAATTCCATTGGATATTCTTTAGGTGTTTTTATTAATTCCTCTACATAATTCAAAAACTTGTCACCTTTAAAATCATCATATTCTTCCAACTCTATCATATCTTGTAACTCTGAAATAAAATCTTCCCTACAATAGAAATATGCTGTGTTAACGATATCATTTAACAACTCTGAAGGTGAACCTTCATAAGTAGTTATTATTGCTACATATGCCCAAATTTTCGAATCTCTTTTTATTAATATAGCCTGAATTAATGATGATACAAAAAGCATAGTCAAATCTTCATCTTTTAAAAATACAGTTGAGAAATAGCTCCAGATAATTGGATTAAGTGCATCCATTTTAACAAGTTCATCAAGTTTACTTGATTCTTGTAGTTCGTTTTGTGTTAGTGATTTTAAAATTTCATAAGCTTTATTTATATTTCGTTTTTGTTGTTTTATTTCCAAAATTTCAATTAATGCTTTACAAATTGTATATTTTAGTGAAAACTCATATTTATCGTGATTTTGATTAGCATTTTTAACTAGAAAATCATCAAAATGGTTAAAAGCTTTTTCATAATTTCCGGAATAGAATTCTGCATCTCCAAGAGTTGCTATAAGAAAAATATTGTCTGGTTCTAATACACTTGCTTTTGTATAAAACTTTGCACTTAATCTAAAAAAATCTAGTTCAAATAAAATTCCTGCTAATTCACGACAGAAATATCCTCTTTTTAAATAACTTTTTTCTGTTTTATAAGCTTTATTGTAAAAATGTATGGCTTTGTCAAACACATTTATACCTCTATAATATCCTCCTAAATTATAATAAGAAGTAGCTAATGATGTCTCATTTTTAGATTCTAAACTAAGTTCTATTACTTGTTCAAAATATGATTCAACTCTCTCTTGAGAAATGATCTTTTTACTTGATAGAAATATAATAGTTTGGATGATTGTAGCTGAAATTGGGTTTCCAGATTTAAAGACGTGCTCAACTATTTCTTTTGTAAAATGATTACCACTTTCACTTGCTATTAATTTGGGCATTAAATAATGTAACATTCCAGGATGATTAATTACTTCATCAAGAAGTTTATGGTCATTTATGAATTTGAATAAATTAAGGTCTTTGTCTGTTTGAAATAGAATAAGTATTAGGCAATCTTTAAAAGCTTTAAATATTAAATCTTCATTATTAAGGTCTCCTTTTTTATAACCGATTGAACCTCCAAAAGCACCAGATAGGTTTAAAACAATTCGATTTTCTAATACGTTTATTTCAATATTAGCCAAGTTTCTATCTCTTGTGATTTCAATTATTGCAATGTTTTTTGAAATCTTTGAGGATAATTTTCTAGCGGTTTTATCAGGTGCATTGATGTTATTTAAAAAACCTTTAATTGGAAATGAAAATAAATTATTGCTGAATCTAATTTTACTTTTTAGAAATGAAATTATGTGATTAGTTGAGTCTTTAGACCATAAATGATAATCTTGAAACTCAATGTTAAAACTTTTCTTTTTAGAACTAGAAGAAAGGTAAGCGTGACGTTTAATCCAATCAAAATAAAAAGTTCTATTTTTCGAATTATATCTAAAAAGAGCTACTGGTAAATCATAAGATGCTAATTGTCTTATTTTGGCAATTGGCATTCTTATAGATTTATGGTCTTTTAAATTTTCACTATCAGTCGCCTTTAATTGAACCCAAAATACTATTCCTGTATATTCTCCTTTTGAAGTGAAAATTTCAATTTCGACATCAATTCCATAATCTTTAGGTTTTTCTCGAATAACCCATTCATTCGGAAGTGTTCTTTTAAGTTCAAATAAACTTTCTTCTTCTAGTATATGTGTCCGACTTCTCAATGTTTCTTATCTGATAAATGTTAATTATTGTTACGGATTTTAAATTGCATACAACGTTGTTGTGTTATGGAAAGTTGCGATTTTTGTGAACGGCTATTTTCCGCAGGAAAATTGTTGTTTGCAAAAATGGAACTGACTTTGGTTAAGCTAAAATTAAGCAATTTTTTTTACACGGTGTTAGCAAATGCGTGTTTAATTTTTTTGCTTATTTTTCCGTAATTTCTATTTTCTTTTTATAATTTTTTCTCGACTTTAAAATTCAGATTTCGAGTAAGAATTCGCTCTTTTGCTTTTTTAGAGTTTGAGTAAATTCAACGTTTTACAATTCCGAAAACTTGCTAAATGTTAGAGTTTTTTCAACTTTAACTTTTCCTTCAATTATAAAATATCGAATAAATATAAAGCGGTTAAAGTCATAATTATTATTAATGCAACTTGGAGTTTTCTTTTTCGATTAGCCTTCGTTTTTCTTATTTTTAAATTGTGTTCAATTATTTTTTTCTTTTTGTCGATGTTCTTATTGTTTATGCTCATTTTTCTTTTTTCTATCTCAAGATATTTAATAACTATTTTTTTTTCGTAAAACTTTGAAGCAAAAATCTTATTTAAAAGAACTTATGCCTTTCTGTGGCGATTCAACCCAGTTTTTGCTAACGTGGTTGTGTATTGAAAGTTGCGGTTTTATGAACGACTATTTTCCGAAAGAAAACAGAAGTGAATAAAAAAGCAACTACTTTTATTAAGC
>NZ_JALCZP010000004.1:0-290700 GCF_023555435.1 Polaribacter sp. Z014 | reverse complement strand
TTAGGGCAATTAGCTCAGTTGGTTCAGAGCATCTCGTTTACACCGAGAGGGTCGGGGGTTCGAATCCCTCATTGCCCACCAAAGTAAAAATCCTTCACATTTTGTGAAGGATTTTTTGTTTTTAATGGTTTTTGGTAAAGAGGCCAATGATTCTTTTATTATATTTGTTTCTTTAAAAAAATACCTAAAATTATTTCTTAATGGATATTAAATTGTCGGGAAAAAAGGTTCTTGTTACAGGAGGTGCTGGTTTTATCGGTTCTAATCTGTGTGAGGCTTTACTCGCAAAAAAAAATACAGTAATCTGTTTAGATAATTTCTCTACAGGTAAAAGAGAAAATATTGCCGCGCTTATAGATAATACGAACTTTACATTAATAGAAGGAGATATAAGAAATCTAGAAGATTGTATGTTGGCCGCTTCTGGTGTAGATTATATTTTGCATCAAGCTGCATTAGGTTCTGTGCCAAGATCTATTAAAGATCCTATTACAACAAACGATGTAAATGTTGCGGGTTTTCTTAATATGTTAGTAGCAGCAAGAGACAGCAATGTAAAAAGATTTGTATATGCTGCGAGTTCTTCTACGTATGGCGATTCTGAATCGTTACCTAAAGTAGAAGATGTAATCGGTAAGCCGTTATCACCCTACGCAGTAACTAAATATGTAAATGAATTGTATGCAGATGTTTTTGGGAAAACGTATGGTTTAGAAACAATTGGTTTAAGGTATTTTAATGTTTTTGGTAGAAAGCAAGATGCAAATGGAGCGTATGCAGCTGTAATTCCTAAATTTGTAAATCAATTTATGAGTTTAGAGTCTCCTGTGGTTAATGGAGATGGAACTTATTCTAGAGATTTTACCTATATCGATAATGTGATTCAAGCAAATTTATTGAGTCTAATTGCAGATAAAGAAGCGGCAAATGAAATATATAATGTAGCTTTTGGAGATCGAAATACCTTAGTAGATTTGTGTGATTATTTAAAGGAGTATTTGTCGAAATACAATTCCAAAATTAATGATGTATCCGTAGTTTTTGGGCCAAATAGAATTGGAGACATTCCACATTCTCATGCAGATATATCAAAGGCTAGAAAGTTATTAAATTATAATCCGGAGTTTTCATTAAAAGAAGGGTTAAAGGAGTCTATAAATTGGTATTGGAAAAACTTAAAGAATGAGTAAAATTAAAATAGGTATTATTGGTTTAGGATATGTGGGTTTGCCATTAGCAAGACTTTTTGCAACAAAGTATGCTGTTGTTGGTTTTGATATCAATCAGCCTAGAATAGAAGAATTAAAATTAGGACAAGACAATACAAGAGAGGTTTCTAAAGATTTATTACTAGATGTAATAGTTAAAGAGAATTCTGGAGAAAAAGGATTGTTTTTTGCATCTAATTTAGAAGAGTTAAAAGATTGTAATTATTTTGTAATTACAGTGCCTACGCCAGTAGATAAAAATAACAGACCCGTTTTAACTCCTTTAATAAAAGCAAGTGAAACGGTTGGTAGTGTTATTAAAAAAGGAGATATCGTAATTTATGAATCTACGGTTTATCCTGGAGCTACAGAAGAAGACTGTGTGCCTATTTTAGAAAGAGTCTCAGGTTTAACATTTAATAAAGACTTTTTTGTAGGGTATTCTCCGGAAAGAATTAATCCAGGTGATAAAAAACATACCGTAGAAAAGATATTAAAAGTCACTTCTGGTTCAACCAAAGAAGTAGGAGAAAAAGTGAATAACTTGTATGCATCTGTAATTATTGCAGGGACACATTTGGCTCCTACAATTAAAGTTGCTGAAGCTGCAAAAGTGATTGAAAATTCTCAAAGAGATATCAATATTGCCTTTGTAAATGAATTGGCTAAGATATTTGGGTTGATGGGTATCAATACGCAAGATGTTTTAGAAGCTGCGGGAACAAAATGGAATTTTTTACCATTTAAACCAGGTTTGGTTGGTGGGCATTGTATTGGAGTAGATCCTTATTATTTGGCTCAAAAAGCACAAGAATATGGGTATCATCCAGAAATTATTTTGGCAGGTAGACGTGTAAATGATGGTATGGGCAAATATGTAGCTTCTGAAGTTGCTAAATTGATGATTCAGCGTGATATTGAAGTAAAAGGAGCTGAAATATTGGTTTTAGGAATTACTTTTAAAGAGAACTGTCCGGATGTTAGAAACACAAAAGCGGTAGATCTTATTTATGAGTTACAAGAATATGGAGCAAACGTAACCGTTTTTGATCCACATGCAAATGCAAACGAAGTTCAAAAAGAATATCAGTTAGATTCGAGTACCGTTTTACCTAAAAAGAAATTCGATGCCGTTATTTTAGTGGTAGCGCATAAAGAATTTCAAGACTTGAATTTTGTAGAAATTAAAAAAGAAAAATCAATTGTATATGATGTTAAGAATTTTTTAGATTCTAAGCATGTAGATAAATCACTATAAAAAATGAAGAATTTTGCATTAATAGGTGCTGCAGGGTACATTGCGCCAAGACATTTAAGAGCTATTAAGGATACTAATAACCAACTAATAGCAGCTTTAGATAAGTTTGATAGTGTTGGGGTTATGGATAGTTTTTTTCCGAAAGCAGATTTTTTTGTGGAGTTTGAAAGATTTGATCGTCATATAGAAAAACTGAAAAGAGGAGGCACTCATTTAGATTATGTAAGTATTTGTACGCCAAATTATTTACACGATTCTCATATTAGAATGGCTTTAAGAAGAGGTGCGGACGCTATCTGTGAGAAACCTTTAGTTTTAAATCCTTGGAATATTGATGCTTTAAAGGATATCGAAAAAGAATCTGGTCAGAAAATTAATACAATTCTACAATTAAGACTGCACCCAAGTATTATTGCCTTAAAAAACAAAGTAGCTTCAGAAAACAAAAATGGAAAATATGATGTAGATTTAACATACATAACTTCTAGAGGAAGATGGTATGATATTTCTTGGAAAGGAGATGAAAGTAAATCTGGAGGAATCGCTACAAATATAGGAGTTCATTTTTACGATATGCTTTCTTGGATTTTTGGAGAGGTTCAAGAGAATGTAGTTCATGTAAGAGAAAAAGATAAATCGGCTGGGTATTTAGAGTTTAAAAATGCTAGAGTACGCTGGTTTTTATCAATTAATGAAGAAGATTTACCTCAGAAAATAAAAGAAAAAGGACAAAGAACTTTTAGATCTATTACTATAGATACTGAAGAGTTAGAGTTTAGTGCAGGTTTTACAGATTTGCACACTACAAGTTATCAAGAAATATTAAAAGGAAATGGTTTTGGACTTAAAGATTCTGAGGAGTCTATTAAGATTGTTCATAATATTAGAAATGCGTCGATTAGTAAACTAGGAGAAAAACACCTATTTGTTAAGTAATAGTTATTTTTTTTAGAGGCTTAAAAAAGGTTGATCTAATTAAGGTTGTTGCTTTTGTTTTAGCGAGATTCTCTTGATTATTTTTTTTATTTTATTATAACTTTAGATAGGTTTGAGGGAAGCGTAGAAGGAACAGTGTCTTTGTTTATTAAAAATTTAATATATATTTGCTAAAAAAGAAATTTATGAAAGTAGGAATTACCTTTAGTTCTTTTGATTTATTTCATGCAGGTCATGTAAAAATGTTAGAAGAAGCTAAACTAGAATGTGATTATTTAATTTGTGGATTGCAAACAAATCCAACCTTAGATCGTCCAGAAAAAAATATGCCAGTGCAATCTGTTGTGGAAAGATACATTCAACTAAAAGGATGTAAGCATGTAGATGAAATTGTTCCTTATGCAACAGAACAAGATTTAGAAGATATTTTAAGATCTTTTAAAGTTGATGTTAGAATTATAGGGGATGAATATGCTAGTAAGCAATTTACAGGCAGAAAGTATTGTGAAGAAAAAGGTATTGATTTGTATTTTAATAAAAGAGAACACCGTTTTTCTAGCAGTGGCTTACGTAAAGAAGTTCATGAAAAAGAGAATTTAAAAAAGAAAGAGAAATAAAGGGGCGTCTATAATAATCTATGAACACTTTGTTGTTTGTAAATTTTTTATAAGGAAACCACTTTTTTTCTATGGAAGAATTAATTACATATTAGTCAAAAAAAAGAAGATATGAAGAAACTAATTATAGTATCAGGATATTTCAACCCAATTCACAAAGGACACCTTGAATATTTTAATAATGCAAAAGCATTGGCAGATGAATTGTTTGTTATTGTGAATAGCGATCTTCAAAGAGGATTAAAAGGTTCTAAAGAATTTCAAAAAGAAGAAGAACGTTTGTTTATTGTAGAAAATATTAAATCTGTAGATAAAGCAATGATTTCTGTTGATAAAGACAGAACTGTTTGTGCTTCTATACGTGCTATTCATGAAAAGTATGGCAAAGAGTATCAAATAGGTTTTGCCAATGGAGGTGATCAAGATAATAACTCAATTCCAGAAGCACCGGTTTGTCAAGAATTAAATATTGATTTGATTGATGGTTTAGGAGATAAAATACAATCATCATCTTGGTTGTTGAAAAATAATTAGTTTAAAATAAGCACTTATTTATAAGTGTTTTTTTATTGTGATTGCTTTAAAATAAAAAATAAAAAGAATTATGAATATTGCTGTAATTGGGTCTGGTTATGTTGGTTTAGTTTCTGGAACTTGTTTCGCCGAAATGGGAAATAAGGTAACTTGTGTAGATATCGATCAGAAGAAAATTCAAAAATTAGAAGAAGGAATTTTACCGATTTTTGAACCTGGCTTAGAACAAATGGTTTTAAAGAATGTAAAAAATAAAAATTTACTTTTTACAACGAATTTAGGAGAAGCTATCAGCGATGCAGAAATTGTTTTTATAGCTGTTGGGACACCAATGGGAGATGATGGTTCTGCCGATTTACAATATGTTTTAGCGGTAGCGAAGTCTATTGGAGAAACCATGCAGAAAAGATTGATAGTAGTAGATAAATCTACTGTGCCAATTGGTACTGCAGATAAGGTAAAAGCTACTATTCAAGCAGAATTAGATAAAAGAGGTGAAGATATTGAGTTTAGTGTTGTCTCTAATCCTGAATTTTTAAAAGAAGGTGCTGCGATAGATGATTTTATGAAACCGGATAGAGTTGTTATTGGTGCAGATTCTGAATATGCATTTGAGTTAATGAAGCAATTATATTCGCCTTTCTTTAGAACGCATGATCGTTTTATTACTATGGATATCCGTTCTGCGGAAATGACCAAATATGCGGCTAATACTATGTTAGCTACAAAAATTTCATTTATGAATGAGATTGCAAATATTTGTGAAAGAGTAGGTGCAGATGCTAATATGGTGCGTATAGGTATTGGTTCTGATAAAAGAATTGGGTATAGTTTTATTTATCCAGGTGCGGGTTATGGTGGCTCTTGCTTTCCTAAAGACGTAAAAGCTTTAAAGAAAATAGCCGAAGAAAACGGGTATAAAGCAAATTTAATTGAATCTGTAGAGAATGTAAATGATGCTCAGAAATTGGTGATTGCCAACAAAATTGTAAAACGTTTTGGAGAAGATTTGTCAGGAATGACTTTTGGTTTATGGGGACTGGCTTTTAAACCAGGTACTGATGATATGAGAGAAGCACCAGCTATTTATATTGTAAAGGAATTAGAGAAAAGAGGCGCAAAAGTAAAAGCATATGACCCTAAAGCAGTAGAAGAAGCAAAAGAGTTTTATTTAAAAGAGGCTAAAAATGTTACGTATTGTACTTCTAAGTATGAAGTCTTACAAGATGCGGATGCATTAATATTATTAACGGAATGGAAAGAATTTCGTTCTCCAGATTTTGTGGAAATCAAACAGCAGTTAAAGAATCCTATTATTTTTGATGGTAGAAATCAATACAATGCTTTTAATTTAGAAGAAAAAGGATTTGAGTATTTTCAAATAGGGAAATAAAAAACGATGTTCGATTTCCGATATTCGATATCCGTTTACAGCTCGAACGAAAAATAATAGTCGAAAAACGAGACATCAGATAAGAAAAAAAATATGAAAAAAGATACTAAAATATATATAGCGGGCCATAGAGGTATGGTGGGTTCTGCTGTTTGGAGAACTTTAGAGAAAAAAGGGTATACTAATTTAGTTGGGAAATCTAGTAAAGAATTAGATTTAAAAAATCAAGAAGCAGTTCTTGATTTTTATTATACTGAAAAACCAGCAGTGGTTATTGATGCAGCTGCAAAAGTTGGTGGAATATTAGCAAATAACGATTTTCCGTATCAATTTTTGATGGAGAATATGCAAATTCAAAATAATTTAATTGATAGTGCATTAAAAACAGGTATTGAAAAATTTATATTTTTAGGGAGTTCTTGTATTTATCCTAAGTTTGCACCACAACCTTTAAAGGAAGAACATTTGTTGACAAGTTCTTTAGAACCAACAAATGAAGGGTATGCGATCGCAAAAATAACAGGAGTTAAAGCATGCCAAGCAATTAGAAAGCAATTTCAGAAAGATTATGTAAGCTTAATGCCTACCAATTTATATGGAACACATGATAATTTTGATTTAAAATCATCACATGTGTTGCCTGCTATGATTCGTAAATTTCATGATGCTAAAAATAATAATTCGGATGTTGTTTTATGGGGAACTGGAACGCCAATGCGCGAATTTTTATTTGTAGATGATATGGCGGAAGCTGTGGTGTATGCTTTAGAAAATGAATTGCCAGAATATTTATACAATATTGGTTCAGGAAAAGACATTACCATTAAAGCATTAGCAGAGACCATTCAAAAAGTAATAGGACATCAGGGACAAATTGTTTGGGATTCTGAAAAACCAGATGGAACGCCAAGGAAATTGATGGATGTCTCGAAAATGAAAGAGATAGGGTGGCAATATTCTACAGAATTGGAAGATGGAATAGAAAAAACCTATACTTGGTTTTTAGAGAATATAGAAAACTTTAAAGAAGTCAAGCTTTAAAAATCGTCTATCGTTTGCCGTTTATCGTTTATCGATCAACGAAAATCGAGTAACGAAAATCGTCTGTCGTTTGCCGTTTACCGTCCATCGAACAACGAACAACGAGTAACGAAAATCGTCCAACGAGTAACGAAAATTGTTTACCGTTTATCGTCCATCGTCCATCGTTTACCGTCTAACGAACAACGAAAAACGACCAACGAACAACGAAAATCGAACAACGAAAATCGAACAACGAAAATCGAACAACGAAAATCGAACAACGAACAACGAACAAAAAAATGGAATGTAAACTACAAGTTTGGAAACTAGCGCATCAATTAACTCTTGATGTATACCAGGTTTCAAATAACTTTCCTTCCTCAGAAAAATTTGGGTTAACCAATCAAGTAAGAAGAAGTTCTAGTAGTGTTCCAACAAATATAATAGAAGGGCAAGGGAGGCAGTATAAAAAGGAGTTTATTCAATTTTTATATATTGCGAAAGGCTCTTTAGAAGAAGCTAATTATCAATTATTTTTGGCTAAAGATTTAGGGTATATTTCTAATGATGAGTATACGAAATTATTAGATCTTTGCACAAGAATTAAGATGATGCTGTATAAATTAATAAAATCACTAAAGTGAAAGATCGTTCTTCGATTTTCGTCCACCGAGTAACGAAAATCGTCCATCGTTTACCGTCCAACGAGTAACGAAACACGGTCAACGAAAATCGAACAACGAACCACAAACAACGAACAACGAACCACGAACAACGAACAACGAAAAACGATATGAAAGTAGCATTAATCACAGGAATTACAGGACAGGATGGCTCATATTTAGCTGAGTTATTATTAGAAAAAGGATATGAAGTACATGGTATTAAAAGAAGATCTTCTCTTTTTAATACCAACAGAATTGATCATTTATACCAAGATCCACATGATCCAAATCAAAGATTAAAATTGCATTATGGGGATTTAACGGATGCGATGAATTTAACGCGTATCATTCAAGAATGTCAACCAGATGAAATTTATAATTTAGGAGCAATGTCTCACGTGGCTGTATCTTTTGATACTCCAGAATATGTAGGTAATGTTGATGGATTGGGGACTTTAAGAATTTTAGAAGCAGTACGTATTTTAGGGTTAGAAAAGAAAACAAGAATTTACCAAGCGTCTACTTCAGAATTATATGGAGGAATGCCAGAGAATAAAAATGAAAGAGGTTTCTATGATGAACTTTCTCCATTTTATCCTCGCTCTCCTTATGGAGTAGCAAAAATATACGGTTTTTGGATAACTAAAAACTACCGTGAAGCGTATAATATGTTTGCGTGTAATGGTATTTTATTTAACCATGAATCACCAAGAAGAGGGGAAACTTTTGTAACTAGAAAAATTACGCGTGCCGTAGCAAAAATAGCTTTAGGCTTGCAAGAAAAAGTGTTTTTAGGAAACTTAGAAGCAAAACGTGATTGGGGACATGCAAAAGACTATGTTCGCATGATGTGGATGATTTTACAAGCAGATGCACCAGAAGATTGGGTTATTGCTACGGGGGTAACTACCACAGTGCGTGATTTTGTACGTATGGCATTTAGTGAAGTAGGTATTGACGTTGAATTTAAAGGAGAAGGCGTAGCAGAGAAAGCATACGTTGTTGCATGTAATAATAAAGAATTTCAAGTAGCAATAGGGAAAGAAGTGTTGTCTGTAGATCCTTCTTATTTCCGTCCAACAGAGGTAGATTTATTAATTGGAGATCCTTCTAAAGCGAAAAACAAATTAGGATGGGTACCAGAACATGATTTAGCTTCTTTGGTAAAAGATATGATGAAAGGTGATGTAGAAATCATGAAAAAAGATGTTGTTTTATTAAAGGCAGGTCATGAAATTTTGAAACAGGCGGAATAATTTTATTTAGTACTATATAAAAGATAGTGTCTATACCTCTTTAAAATATTTTAATAAAATTATGTTATTTAATTCAATAGATTTTGCGGTTTTTTTACCGATTGTGTTTGTTTTTTATTGGTTTCTTTTTAATAAAAATATTAAACTTCAGAATTTACTAATTGTAGCTTCTAGTTATGTATTTTATGGTTGGTGGGATTGGAGGTTTCTATCTTTAGTTTTGTTTAGTACAATTATTGACTATAGTATTGGGGTTAGACTAATTAGTGAGGATAGTAAAATAAAGCGGAAACTTTTACTTTGGACAAGTATTTTAATTAATCTTGGGTTCCTAGGTTTTTTTAAATATTATAATTTTTTTCTGGAAAATTTCATTAATGCTTTTTCTTTTTTTGGAACTGAAATAAGGGCTAATACTTTGAATATTATTTTGCCAGTGGGTATTAGCTTTTACACCTTTCAAACACTTAGTTATACTATTGATGTCTACAAGAAAAATTTGTCACCTACAAAAGATTTTATAGCTTTCTCTGCTTTTGTTAGTTTTTTTCCTCAATTAGTAGCAGGACCAATTGAAAGAGCTACTAATTTATTACCGCAGTTTTATACGAAAAGAAACTTTAATTATAATAAAGCTGCTGATGGTTTGAGACAAATACTATGGGGGTTATTTAAGAAGATAGTGATAGCAGATAACTGTGCATATCACGCAAATATTATTTTTAATAATTCAGATAATTATAACGGAAGCACATTAGTTTTAGGGGCTTTATTTTTTACTTTTCAGATTTATGGTGATTTTTCAGGCTATTCAGATATCGCAATTGGTACTTCAAGACTCTTTGGGTTTGATCTTAAAAAGAATTTTTCTTTTCCATATTTTTCAAGAGATATTGCTGAATTTTGGAGACGTTGGCATATTTCATTGTCGACTTGGTTTAGAGATTATTTATATATACCTTTAGGTGGAAGTAAAGGTGGTACTTGGAGTAAAGTGAGAAATATATTCATTATATTTATTGTAAGCGGTTTTTGGCATGGGGCTAATTGGACTTTTATTGTGTGGGGTGCATTAAACGCTTTCTATTTTCTACCATTATTTTTATTAGGGAAAAACAGAGAGAATACTAATGTTGTTGCCCAAGGTAATTGCCTACCAACAATAAAAGAGTTTTTAAAAATGTCGCTTACTTTTGGGTTGACAATGTTTTCTTGGATATTTTTTAGGGCTAATAATATAGATCATGCTTGGGGTTATGTAAAGGGTATCTTTTCATCATCATTATTTGAAATACCATATTATTCGGGGATCGGGTTATCCGCTCCGATTTTTGTTTTAATTGTTTTATTTGTTTTTATAGAATGGATAGGAAGAGAAGGGGAATATGCGATTTCAAGTCTTTTATTAAATTCCTATAGACCATTAAGGTTAGCTTTTTACTACTGTCTAGTTTTTATTATTATTAAATGGGGAGGTACCCAACAAGGGTTTATCTATTTTCAATTTTAGAATTATTTTTTTAAACATTATTAATAATGAGAAAGTTTTTGAATAGAGTTATTTCTTTTACAGGAGTTATATTTTGTACATATTTTGTGGTCTATAATGTTATTTTGTATTCTTTAGAAAATCAGTTATCTAATAGTAAAAATATTATTTTAGGAGATAGTCAAACTAAGTTTTTGAGCATGCCAAATTCTTTTAACTACTCTATTGATGGTAGTCCATATTTTCTACACTACGAATTTGTGAAAAGATTTAAAAATATTTTTAGAAATAAAAATATTTTTATTTCACTTAATTACCATAATTTTTCTGATTTATATGAAAATAGATATAGATACGATGCTCTTTTTCCTGGTTGGGCTAAATTAAATATTGATCGTATTAATGATTTCTCTATATTTAGTTCTATAAATCCTGATATAAATAATGAGTTGTCTAAAACACGTTTTTTTGATGTGAAAAATAAACTAGAAAGGTTAGTAGATGTTACTTATTCTAGAAAAAAAACAGAAAATTCATCACAGAAGGTTCTAGATTCTTTAATAATAATGGAAGATGTCCAAAGACATTGGTTAAATTCAAAATTTATAAATGAAGATAAAATTCAACATAAATATTTAATAAAATTAATTCAACTTTTATTAGAGAACAATAATGAAATTACTTTATTAAAGATGCCTGTTACTAATTTTTATTTTAAGAATGTTCCAAATGATATAAAAATTGATATAGATTCTGTTGCTCACTATACTGGTTTAGATTTGTTAAACCTAAAAGATAGTCTTAGTATTTCTAACAGATATGAATTATTTAAAGACTATGGACATTTAAATAAAATAGGAGATTCAATTGTTATAGATTATTTATCACAATTTTTTAATAAATAACCTTAATTAGGAATAATGAGTAATAGTGAAAACAGTAAGCGTATTGTAAAAAACACGGGCATGTTGTATATACGGATGCTTCTTACAATGGGGATTACCTTGTATACCTCAAGAATAATATTAAGTACTTTAGGTGTTGAAGATTTTGGAATCTATAATGTAGTTGGTGGTGTTGTTATAATGGCTGGATTCTTAAATAGTTCAATGGCAACAGCAACACAACGTTTTTTATCCTTTGAACTTGGTAGAAAAGATGATAGACAGTTGGCGAAAGTCTTTAACGTTAGTTTGATGATTCATGTGGTTATAGGGGTATTTATATTAATACTTACTGAAACCATTGGATTATGGGCTGTAAATACTCAATTAACAATACCTTCAGATCGTTTAGTCGCTGCTAATTGGGTTTATCAATTTTCTGTATTATCTTTTATGGTGACTATAATAGGAGTGCCTTATTATGCTGTTATTATTGCTCATGAACGGATGAAAGTTTATGCGTGGATAGGCACAGTAGAGGTTTTTCTAAAACTATTGATTGTTTTTTTACTACAAAGTTTTGGATTTGATAAATTGACCACATATGCAATTTTAATTTTTATTGTAACTTTTATTATTAGGTTAGCTTATGGTTTTTATTGTAAACGAAATTTTAAAGAAACAAGGTTAAAGTTTATCTGGGATAAAGTACTTTTTAAAACAATGATGAGTCATGCAGGATGGAATATGTGGGGAAATGCAGCAGGAGTAATATATGGACAAGGTGTCAATATATTATTAAATATTTTCTTTGGCCCTGTTGTAAATGCTGCTAGAGGGATAGCATTTCAAGTTAAAAGCGCAATGTCTGGGTTTGTTAGTAATTTTCAATTGGCGATGAATCCACAATTAGTAAAGTCTTTCGCAGAGAATAATTTAACTTATATGCATCAAATAATTTTTCAAGGAGCCAAATTTTCATTTTTTCTCCTTCTTCTTTTTTGTATTCCAATAATAATGGAAACAGAATTAATCCTTTCAATATGGTTAAAAGAAGTGCCAGAACATACTGTTATTTTTACAAGGTTAGCGCTAATTAATATTATGATTGATAGCTTGTCTGGGACGATGGTAGGGGCTGTACAGGCTTCTGGTAAAATAAAATTATATCAGTCACTTGTAGGTGGTTTATTACTATTAATCTTACCAATTTCTTATTTATTTTTAAAAATAGGATTCCCTGCAGAAGTTACGCTATACGTAAGTATTATAATTTCTATTATTGCAATGTTTTTAAGAGTAATTTTGTTAGAAAAATTAATTGATATCTCAATTAAGAAATTTATTAGCAAGGTGATTTTTATTTCTTTTATTGTAAGTATATTGTCTTTTGTGATGCCATTAATTCCTAGGTTAATAATGAATACAGGAATATTTCGCTTTTTAACTGTAAGTATAGTTGCTATTATTAGTACGATTTGTTCAATATATTTTATTGGGTTAAATACTATTGAAAAAGAATATATAAGAAGTCGAATAAAATTTAAAATATAATAATACATTTAATCTAATAGCTTTTTAATTAATAATTAAATATAATTTATGATACGTTTATATAATTACGAAAATAATTTTGGAGATGACTTATCTCCTTATATAATATCTAAACTTAGTGGGGAGAAAGTTGTTTTACGTAAACCATTCTCTTTATCTCGTTTTGGTTTAGATTTTTTAAGGTTTTTTAAAAAGTTATTACTTAAAGGTGTAGCTGATAAATCGTTATTAGCATACTCTCCTTTTAATAAAGTAATTATCTCAATTGGCTCTATATTAGAGGAATCTACTTCTAATTCTATTGTTTGGGGGTCTGGTTTAGGTTCTAAAGACATTAAAATTAAAGGAGGTGAATTTTTAGCGGTTCGGGGGCCATTATCTCAAAAAAGATTATCGGAACTAGGCTTAAAAGTACCTGAAGTTATAGGTGATCCTGCTATATTATTACCTTTAATTTACCCTCGAAAAAATGCAATAATAAAAAAACGATTTAAAGTAGGTGTAATTCCTCATAAAATTGATTATGTAGATATAGTTTCTGATTTACAAAAACTAAATTTAGAAGACTTTTTAGTGATTGACTTGGTTGATCCTAATTTAGAAAAAGTAATGGATGATTTTCTTTCTTGTGATATGATTTTATCTTCATCTTTACATGGTCTAATTGTTTCTCATTCTTATAACATTCCTGCAGTTTGGTTTCAAAAAAGCCCTCTAGCAGGAGATGGAAGTAAATTTGTTGATTATTTTTCATCTGTTGGTATAACGCCTTATAGTTATATTAATTATGAAGATATCGATTTCTCAAATAATGAGGTCGTTAAAGAAATTTTTAATAAGGCAAGTGATGTTTCATTAGCGAATAAAAATAATATATCTAATATTCAAAAAAACCTTTTAGATGTAGCTCCATTTAAAGTAAAAGAACATTATAAACTATAGTATTTTAGGTCTATGAAAATTAGTATAATAATTCCGGCATATAATGTTGAAAAATTAATATCAAAATGCTTGAAAAGTGTTTTATCCCAAGATCTTTCACCGGAAGAATATGAGGTTATTATTATTGATGATGGTAGTACTGATAATACCTATGAGGTTATTAAAGCGTATATTAAAGATGTGAAAAATGTCTTTCTTTTTAATCAAGTAAATCAACGTCAAGGAGCAGCAAGAAACAACGCACTTAAAAAAGCAAGAGGAGAGTATATTTGGTTTGTAGACAGTGATGATTACATTGAAGAAAACTCTTTGAAAAGCCTGTATACTATAGCTAAAAAGAAGGATTTAGATATCCTCTTTTTTACAAGTTATAAGGACCTTAAAGGTGAAGTTAGAGAGGTTAAGCCAAAATTAGATAAGATTGAATATAATAAAATTTATAAAGGGCAAGATATTATTGCAGCTCGTTGTATAAATTGTGGTCCATGTTTTTGCATTTACAAGAAAGTTTTTTTAGACTCCAATGACCTTCGTTTTATAGAAGGGGTTTTTTATGAGGATAATGAATTCATGTTAAGGGCATATTATTATGCTAAAAAAGTTTATTATATTAACAAACCTTATTATTATGTTGTTTTAACGGAAACATCATCTACGCGTACAATGTCTTCTACTCCAATATTTGATATTTTAAAAGTAATGAGTTATATGTTTAAATTCACACAGAGTGTAGAAGAAAATAAGGAAATTCAAAGAGCATCTTGGTACTATTCTGTAATGATTTTTAATACGGCTTTAAGTAAAATGAAAAATCAAGATAGTAATACTCATAAACAGTTTATTAAAAAAATAAAACCACTAAAAAATGATTTAGTAAAAGCAATGTTTAATTCTGGAAAAACAAAGTATATTTTAGAAGGAGTTATTTGCTTTTTATCAATCAAGTTTTTATTACGTTTGTCTAAAAATTAATGATGATTAATATAAATATTTTAACAAGATATACAACAAATAATTTTTTACATCAATTAGATAAAGAGAGATTTGGGGAAGATTTTGAATTTTTTGAAAACTCTAAAGAAAATATTTTTTGGGATGTTGTAGTAGTATATGAAGGAATTACTTTAGAAAGACATCTTAAAGTTAAAAAAGGAGGATTGATTTTCATTTCCGGTGAGCCACCGATGAGTAGTGTTTATCCCAAAAAATTCCTACAACAATTTGATCAAGTTTTGTCTGCTCATCCTAAATTAAAACATAGTAACAGTATATTATCTCAACAGGCACTTAATTGGCATTTTGGGTTTAACTTTGTTACGAATACATATAAATATGATTTTAAGGAGCTAAAAGAAATTATTCCACCAAATAAAATTAAGAATATTTCAATTATTTCTTCATCAAAAAAAATGATGCCAGGTCATAATAAAAGGATGAAATTGATAAAATTTTTAAAGGATAAATTCCCCGGAGAAATCGATTATTTTGGGAAAGGAATAAATCCAGTTGATGACAAAGCAGACGCTATTCTCCCTTATAAGTTTCATATATGTATTGAAAATTCATTTATAGATGACTATTGGTCTGAAAAATTTGCTGATCCAATTTTAGGTTATAGTGTTCCTATTTATATTGGTTGTACTAATATAAAGGAATATTTTACAGATGATTTTTATTATAATTTTAATATAGCTGATGTAGATAAAATTAGTGAGCTTATCACTGATATTTTAAAGGATCCAGAAGTACATTATAATAATAAAATTGGTAAGCTGAAAATAGCAAGAAAAAAACTCTTACAGCAGTATAATATTTTTCCATTATTAGTTGATTTTTATAAATCGGCTAAGATATCTAAGAGTGAAATAAAATCTGTTAATATTAAACCCAGTAATAGTTTTGGTATTTATAGTTATTTGTTTCTCAAGTTACGTGCAAAGAGGTTAATTTATAAGTTATATTTAAATTTTTTTAAAAATTAATATGATATTAATGTTAAAGAAAAGGGGGCTTTTATACTTATTAGGTGTTGCGCTTATATCATTTTCAGTATCACCTCTTTGTGTGGTATTCATGACTAAGTTCTTATCAGTTAACTTTTCTGAACTTTTCCTTATACCAGGGTTTTATTTAGTGATTGCTTCAGATAGCGCTATTAGACATGAGCTTAAGTACAATATAAAAAAGAAATCGTTTCTAAGGTTATTTATTATGCTGTTTGTTTTTTTTGTACTTGGTTTGATCACTGGAGACAATATTGCAAATGTTTATGGAGATTTTAGAACAATTTCTGTTTTTCTTTTCTTTTCTGTTCTAACAATAAAAAGTATAATTAACCAAGAGAAGTTTAAGTCTTTTATTATTCATGTTTTTATTACATTGTCTCTGTTAGATGTCATTTTTTTATTGTTAAGGAATTCTTTTTTTAATATAGATTTAGAAAGATTTATTGTAATGGCAGTTTGTCCTTTTGTTATTTCTATTTTCTTTTTAAATAAAAATAAGTTTATTTATTCAATGTTCTTTTTATTAATTCTAATTTATGAATCTGTTATATCTACAATGAGAATAAATTATATTTTAATTATATTTTATATATTTTATATGTTTTTTGTTTTTGTTACCTCCTTTTCTAATAGAAAAATATCACTTATTAAAATGTTGCTTTTTTCTATTGGAGTATTCTTTATGGCATTAAAAATAACACCTATAGTTACCAAATATTTTGAAGCAAATGGAAGTCGTTATGTTCATACTGTTATGAGAACAACAGAAACAGTAAATAATTTTGAAGAAGGAGAGAAAACAAGAGTTAATACAACTTTAATTTTTTTACAAGAACCTTTTGACTTAATGATTCCTCAAGGGTTAGGTTGGAGAAATCATATCGAAAGAATACAATCATTATTCCGTGAACAATATGGTATTTTGAGTACAATGGATTCAAATGTTTTTTATTGTATGTACCATTTTGGATTATTTATTGGCTTTTTTATTGTGATTTTGTTTTTTAGATTATTTATTACATTAATTTCCAAAGCAAACAAAAAAACATCAAAATTAGGAATTTCATATTATTTAATCTTGTCAGGAGTAATCCTTTCAATGTTTTTATTAAAATCATGGATTTTTGTGTATTTAAATTTTGGATTTATTTATTCTTTATTAATTATCCTTATAAGATATCCAGATAAGGAATTGTTAAAAAAAATAAAATAGGCTATACCTTTCTTAGATTGTATATTTGTTTTTTATTTAATATTTTGATTAATCTTGTACAAGATTAATCAAAATATTAAATGATGTTATTCAAAATAAAAATTGAACACTAAATAATTTTATTAAAATATGGTTTGTCTTATTTACAATTATGCCCAACACTATAGAGGTGGTATTTTTAAGGCTTTAGATAAAGATTTAAAAATTGAATCTTATTTTGGAGACAAAATGGGGGATATAAAAAAATTAGATTACAATGAATTAAATTATTTTAAAAAAGAATTAACTAATATTAATTTAATGCCACCTTTTTACTGGCAAAAAGGAGTGCTTAACTTGTTATTTAAACCTTATAACAGTTATATATTTTTAGGAGAATATTACTGTCTTTCTACTTGGTTGTTTTTATTGTTGGCTAAATTTAGTGAAAAAAAAATAGTGCTTTGGACTCACGGTTGGTATGGAAATGAAAGTTTTTTAAAAAAAATAATAAAAAAAACATTCTTTAAATTATCAGATAGTATTTTATTATATGGTGATTATGCTAAATCTCTAATGGTAAATGAGGGTTTTGATGAAAAGAAGTTACATGTAATTTATAACTCTTTAGATTATTATTCTCAGATTGAAATTAGAAATAAACTTAAAGTTACCAATGTTTTTAGTAATCATTTTCAGAATAATTATCCAGTTCTTTTATTTATTGGAAGACTAACTGAAGTTAAAAAATTAGATTATGTAATTAAAGCTCAAAAGGATTTGATAGAAACAGGTTTTCCTGTTAATTTGGTTTTTATAGGAACTGGAGTAGCAGAAGAGAACTTAAAAAACTTTGTAGTCGAAAGCAAAACTGAAAGTATGACATGGTTTTATGGCTCATGTTATGATGAAGCACAAATAGGTAATTTAATTTATAATGCAGACATTTGCGTTTCTCCAGGTAATGTAGGTTTAACTGCGATGCATTCAATGGTGTATGGTACTCCTGTTATTTCTCATGATAACTTCCCGTTACAAATGCCAGAATTTGAAGCTATCGTTAAAGGAGAAACAGGAGATTTTTTTAAGTATGATGATATATCGTCTCTAACTGATAAAATAAGAAACTGGTTAAAAACAAATACAGATAGAAATAGCATAAGAAATAAATGTTTTAATAGAATTGATAATTATTTTAATCCAAATTTTCAGTTAAAAATCATTAAAAGTGTATTAAATGAAAAATAAATTAAGAAAATTATACAGAGATATAAGAATGTTTTTTCTAAGAAAGAAATATAAGCTTAATAGTGTCCACAAAACTTTTTATGCAGGAGGAAGGTCTCATATTTCTTTTGATTTAAAAGCTGGTCCATATTCATATATTGGTCCAAATTGTATCATTTACCCTAAAGTTACCATTGGTGATTATACAATGTTTGCTAATAATGTAAGCATAATTGGAGGCGACCACGATTTTATAAGTCCTAAGACTCCAATTATCTTTGCAGGAAGAGGTGTTTTAGAAGAAACAATAATTGGAAAAGATGTTTGGGTTGGAGCTTATACAAGAATAAAAACAGGTGTTAAGATTGGAGATGGAGTGATAATTGCAATGGGGTCTGTTGTTACAAAAGATGTAGAACCTTATTCAATATACGCAGGAGTACCCGCTAAAAAAATAAAGAATAGATTTAAAACTGAACAAGAGGTTGATTATCATAAAAAAATGTTAAATAAAACATATACAGAATTAGGGTTTAATTTTAATATGCTGTGTGATTAAAAGAGGGTAATTCTATGTCAGAAATAAATTTATCTGTATACAAAAATACATTGGGAATAAAACATAAAATATTACGGATTTTATGGAACTTTGTTTGGATCATTCTTGCAAAACCTTTTCCACGAAGTGTAGCAAAAAGTTGGAAATTATTGTTGCTAAGATTATTCGGCGCTAAAATTCATAAGACAGCAAATGTATATTCTTCTGTAAGAATTTATGCTCCTTGGAATTTGGAAATGCATGAGTATTCTTGTTTAGCTCCGGAAGTCGATTGTTACAATGTAGATAAAATTGTTATTGGAGCGAATTCAACGATATCTCAGAAAAGTTATTTATGCTCAGCATCACATGATATTACTAAAAGTAATAATCCTTTAATAACAGCTCCTATCATTATTAAAGATCAAGTTTGGGTTGGTGCAGATGTTTTTGTCGGTATGGGGGTTGTAATTGAACAAGGTGCAGTTGTAGGAGCAACTTCTTCTGTATATAAAAATGTAGAACCATGGACAGTCGTAGGAGGAAACCCTGCTAAGTTTATTAAAAAAAGAGTTTTAGATAATGAATAAAAAGAAACCATCATTAACCGCTTTAGTACTTACTTATAATGAAGAAATGCATCTTAGAAGGTGTTTAGAGTCATTAAAAGATATTTGTCAAGAAATAGTAATTATAGATTCTTTTTCTAAAGATGAAACAGAAAATATTGCTAAAGAATTTGGTGCAAGGTTTTATCAAAATCCATTTGTAAATCATGCCGTTCAATTAAATTGGGGTATAGAGAATACAGAAATAAATACAGATTGGGTTATACGTGTAGATGCAGATGAATACATTTCTAAAGAACTAGCAAGTAGTATAGAAAATGAATTGCCTAATCTAAAGAGTGATATTACAGGTGTAAGGGTAAAAAGATTAATGTATTTTTTTAATAAACCTCTTAAGAAAGCAGGTATGTATCCTATTTGGCATTTAAAATTATGGAGACACGGAAAAGCTTCTTGTGAACAACGTTGGATGGATGAAAGAATGAAGCTGTCTAATGGAGAAACAACAACATTAGAAGGAGATTTAATAGATAATAATTTAAATAATTTAACTTGGTGGACAGATAAGCATAATAAATATGCTACAAGAGAGGCAATAGATATTTTAGATAAAATTTATAATTTCACAAACTCAGACGTAGTTAATGCAAATCTTTTTGGTACTGGAGAAGAAAGAAGAAGGTGGTTTAAGAAAAAATATTTAAACCTGCCATTATTTGTTAGACCTTTAATTTTTTGGTTTATTAGATATGTTCTACAAGGAGGTTTTTTAGAAGGTAAAAGAGGTTTTATTTGGAACGCATTACAATGTGGATGGTATCGTTTTTTAGTAGATGCTAAAATTTATGAAGCGTATAAAGCTGCAGGAAAAGATAAAAATGAATTAATAAAGTACTTTAAGAAAACTTATGGTTACGATATTACTAAAATAGGGTAGATGAAAATTTCCATAATAACAGTTTGTTACAATAGCGAAAAAACTATTGAAAAAACATTTAAATCTGTAGAAGCACAAACATACAAGAATATAGAATACATTATAGTAGATGGTGGCTCTAAAGATACTACGATAGATTTAGTAAAGAAATATAAATCTATGATATCTCAATGGGTATCTGAACCAGATAAAGGTTTGTATGATGCCATGAACAAAGGGATTGAAATGGCTACAGGAGATATTGTAGGGATTTTAAATTCTGATGATATTTTTACAGATGAAAAAGTGCTAGAAAATGTAGCTAATTTTCATTTAAAAAATAAAAACATTGATGCTTCTGTAGGAAATATTATACAATTTAATGATGAAGGAAAAACGGTAAGAAAGTATTCCGCTAAAAACTGGAATCCAGAAAAGCTGAAAATAGGTTTTATGCCAGCGCATCCAGCGATATTTTTCAAAAGAGATTTGTTTAAAAAATATGGATTGTATCATTTAGATTTTACCATTGGTGCAGATTATGAATTGATTACTCGTTTTTTCCTACAACATAAGATCACTTGGGAATTTTCTGATATTACCACTACGTCTATGTTAATAGGAGGTGTAAGTAGTTCTGGTTTTAGTAGTTATCAATTAATTTCTAAAGAAATAAAAAAAGCATTGACCAGAAATAATATAAAATTTAGTTATTTAAAAGTACAGTTAAGAGGCTTTTGGAAAATAATTGGGTTTTTAAATAAAAAGTAATTGATGAACAGTAATTTGCATATCATTACAGGAAATAAAGGTTTTGTTGGTCTTAATTTGGTAGACTATTTTAAGAGACAGAATAAAGAAACTGTTGGTGTTTCTAGAAGCCCAAAGTCAAACGAACTTAGTTATAAAACTTTAAGTTTAGAAAAGCTTAATCAAGCTAAGAGTTTTATTCATTTAGCAGGGAAAGCGCACGATTTAAAAAAAACATCAGAAGACGCAGCATATTTTGAGGTAAATACGGAGCTAACAAAAACACTTTTCAATCAATTTTTAGAAAGTGATTGTGAAGTTTTTATATACATGAGTTCTGTAAAAGCTGCTGCAGATGATGTAGAAGGTGTTTTAACAGAAGAGGTAACGCCAAATCCAGTTACGGTGTACGGCAAATCTAAATTAGCTGCAGAAGCGTTTATTTTATCACAAGAAATTCCACAAAATAAAAGAGTGTATATTTTAAGACCTTGTATGATTCATGGTCCTAATAATAAAGGAAATTTAAATTTACTGTACAGCTTTGTGTCTAAAGGTATTCCGTACCCTTTTGGGAAGTATAAAAATGCAAGATCTTTTGTTTCCGTAGAAAATTTATGTTTTGTAATTAATGAATTGATAGAAAATATAAATATAAAATCTGGCATATACAATGTTGCCGATGATGCTTCTTTATCTACAACAGCATTAGTAAAAACTATAGGAGATGTTATCGGAAAACCTGCAAAAGTTTTAAATATACCAAAGGTTTTTGTAAATATTTTGGCTAAATTAGGAGATGTATTGCCGATTCCTATCAATTCTGAGAGATTGCAAAAACTCACAGAAAATTATGAGGTTTCTAATTCAAAAATAAAAAAAGCACTTCAAAAAGAATTACCTTTATCAGTAAAAGAAGGTATCGAAAAAACAATCGCATCATTTTAAATTTATGGAGAAAAATATAATCGTTTTATGTATATTAATTGTTGCCTCTTTTGTGTATTTAAAGTTGGCCAATAAATTTAATATTGTAGACAAACCCAATGAGAGAAGTTCTCATACGAAAGTAACCATAAGAGGAGGAGGAATTATTTTTCCGATTGCAATTTTACTATTTTTCTTTTTAAATGATTTTCAATATCCCTTTTTTGTTTTGGGGCTTATTTTAATTTCTTTTGTTAGTTTTTTAGATGATATCTATACCTTAAGCTCTAGAATTCGGTTTCCTTTTCAAATTTTAGCCGTTTTATTAATTCTGTACCAAGTAGATTGTCCAATTGTGCCATTGTATTACTCCATACCACTCTTAGTGCTAGGTGTTGGGCTCATAAATATGTTTAATTTTATGGATGGTATTAACGGAATAACTGGTGTTTATAGTTTGGTTGTTTTGTCTGGTTTGTATTTTATCAATTTAAATGAGCAAATTGTTAGTAATGATTTAATTGTATTTTCTGGATTGTCACTTTTGGTATTTGGGTTTTATAACTTCAGAAAAAAAGCATTATTTTTTGCGGGAGATATCGGTAGTATCGCTATTGGAATGCTAATTTTTTTTATAGGCGTTTTATTTACCTTACACTTAGAATCACCCATTTTTTTATTGTTGGTTTTAATTTATGGTGTAGATACAGCGTGCACCATGTTGTATAGAATACTTTATACGAATGAAAGTATTTTAGATCCTCATAGGCATCATATCTATCAAAAATTGGTTGATGTTTACAAAATATCACATTTAAAAGTTTCTATGATTTTTGGTGTGCTTCAATTAGTGGTAAATTTCATCATTTTAAAAACGTATAAATTAGATGTGTCAATTCAGCTACTGGTGTCTTTTGGGTTAATTCTCTTTTTTGCCATACTGTATGTTTTCCTTTTTAAATTGATTGAGAAAAAAGTAAAAGTGAACAATGTTAAATAAAATCCCTTTATCTGAGTCTATTATAAATATTGATTTAAAAACTAGTTTTTCATCAATAGGTACAGATGATGTTAAAAATTTCGAAAATTCTTTAGAAGCTTATTATGAGCACCAAAAGAGAGTGGTTGCAGTAAACTCTGGTACCTCTGCGATACATTTGGCATTAATTTTAAGTGGCGTAGAAAAGGGAGACGAGGTCTTGTGCCAATCGCTAACATATATTGCTACTGCAAGCCCTATTTTATATCAAAAAGCAACTCCTATTTTTATTGATAGTGAAAAAGAAACCTGGAACATGTGTCCGGATCAATTAGAGCTTGCTATAAAAGATAGAATCTTAAAAGGGAAAAAACCAAAAGCTATTATTTTTGTTCACCTCTACGGAATGCCTGCAAAGGTTGATGAAATAGTGCGTATTTCTCGTAAATATAATATAACGTTGATTGAAGATGCCGCTGAAGCTTTGGGAGCTGAATATAAGGGAAAGAAATGTGGTACTTTTGGAGATTTTGGAATCCTTTCTTTTAATAATAATAAAATTGTATCTACATTAGGCGGCGGAGCTTTAATCTGTAATACAGAGAAAGAAAAGGAAAAAGCTTTTTTTTACGCAACCCAAGCTAAAGAAAAAGAAAATTATTACGAGCATAAGACTTTAGGATATAATTATAGGATGAATTCTTTAGGAGCACGTTTAGGAGTTTCGCAACTTAAAAAATTGCCAGAATACCTAAAAAAAAGACGTGCCATCAATGATTTTTATAAGGGTTATTTTAAGCGTTTTTTTAGAGTTCAATTATTAAAGGAACCTTCAGCATCTTTTGTTTCTAATTATTGGTTAAGTTGTATTCTATTTGAATTAGAAGGAGTTGGAGATAGTACAACTAAAATTATGACCTTGCTACGAGAGAATAATATAGAATCTCGACTTTTATGGAAACCGATGCACTTGCAACCACTTTTTAAAAATCATCCATATTATGGAGGTAAAGTAGCCGAAAATTTATTTAAGAAAGGGCTCTGTTTACCATCTGGTTCTAACTTAGAGAAAAATGATTTATTGAGAATTTCAGAATCCATTAAGAATTTTTTGTAGATTTGTTAATAAATAGCACCCCAAATAATGATAAGAAATTTTATTTTAAGAACATTAGATAAGTATGCGTCTAAATGGATTGTATTTTTTGTAGATCTATTTTTAGTTTTTGTTTCATTTTTTATCGCTTATTTTATACGATTCAATGTTAGTTTTAACTTTAATGTCAATAACTTACTAAACCAAATACCTTTTGTGTTGTTTTTTGCGGTTGTAAGTTTTTTAACAGTAGGTTCTTATAAAAGTATTATTAGACATACGGGTATTAGAGATGCTTTTAACGTGTTTATTGCAAGTTCATTATTATGCGTACTTCTTCTTTTAGCAGTTACTTTTAATGTTTTTTTTAAAGTTATAGATTCTTTTTACATACCAAAGTCAATACTTATTATTCATTATTTAGTAACCACTTTAGTGCTTATATTAAGTAGATTTATTTTTAAATCCATTTATGAAGTTCTTTCTATAGAATTAGATTCGATTCATAATGTTTTGATATATGGAGCTGGAGAATCGGGTATTATATCTTTTGGCGCCTTAAATAGAGATAAAAAAAATAATTACGACGTTATTGGCTTTATAGATGATAACAAAAATAAAATTGGAAAAAAAATAGATAGAGTAAAGATTTATAATCCAAAGTTGATTACAAAAGAATTTATTAAGAAGTATGCTGTTGATGAAGTAATTATTTCAATTCAAAAAATAAAACCCAATCGATTATTAGCGATAACAGATAAATTTATAGGGTTAGGTATTGATGTTAAAATTGTACCACCTTTATCTAAATGGATTGATGGCGATTTTAATGCAAACCAAATTAGACAAGTTAAGATTGAAGATTTGCTAGACAGAGCACCAATTATTATAGACAATCCAATTGTGCAAAGAGAAGTGAATAATAAAGTGGTGTTGGTTTCTGGTGCAGCTGGTTCTATTGGGAGTGAGATTTCTAGACAATTAAGTTTGTATAATTGTAAATTAATAGTACTAATAGATCAGGCAGAATCTCCTTTGTATGATTTGCAACAGGAGTTAATTCAAAAAGGGATTACCAATTTTGTAGCGATTGTGTCTGACGTAAGAGATCGGTTTAAAGTAGAGCGAATCTTTAAGAAATACAAACCTCAAAGAGTTTTTCATGCAGCAGCATACAAACATGTTCCTTTAATGGAAAAATCTCCTTATGAAGCCATTAAGGTAAATGTGTTAGGAACAAAAAATATAGCAGATTTGTCTAATGAATATGGCATAGAACGGTTTGTGATGATTTCTACGGATAAAGCTGTAAACCCAACCAATGTGATGGGGGCTTCTAAAAGGATTGCAGAATTATACATTGGTTGTGTAAGTAAAGCTTCTGAAAAAACGAAATTTACCATTACGAGATTTGGGAATGTTTTGGGGTCTAATGGTTCTGTAATTCCATTATTTAAAAGACAAATTGAAAACGGAGGTCCTTTAACAGTAACTCATAAAAAAATTACTAGGTATTTTATGACCATTCCTGAAGCGTGTAGCTTGGTGTTAGAAGCGGGTACCATGGGGAAAGGTGGAGAGATTTATATTTTTGATATGGGGAAATCTGTTAAGATTTTTGAAATAGCAAAAAGGATGATCTATTTATCTGGTTTACGGTATCCTGAAGATATAGATATAAAAGTTACGGGTTTAAGACCTGGAGAAAAATTATATGAAGAATTATTGGCGGATGGTGAGAATACGACTAAAACGTATCATGATAAAATAATGATTGCGAAAACTCATGACATAGATAATTCCGTGGTTAAAATAAAAATTGATGACTTATCACTTAATTTTGATAAATTAAATAATAGAGAACTCGTGAAATTAATGAAAACATTAGTTCCTGAATATGTGTCAAATAATTCTGAGTTTGAAATATTGGATGCAAGACCTAAGGAAGTTAATATTAAATAGTATTTTTGCAAAAAAAAAAGAATAAAATATGATTAAAGTTAAGATAGCCATACTTTTGGTGGTTTTAGGGTTGTCCTCTTGTGTTTCTAATAAGGATATTGCTTATTTTCAGTTTGATGAAATTGATCAAAGTAAAGTAAGTAACAAGTTTGAGACTGTTTTTAAACCAGATGATTTATTACAAATAACCATTTCTTCAGATGATATAGAAGCTACTAAACCTTTTAATTTACCGGCTGTTACTTATGCAACTACTACCAATGCTGTAATTGGGACACCGAAACAACAGTCGTATTTAATAGATAGTAAAGGGGAAATTGATTTTCCCATATTAGGAAAATTAAAATTAGGAGGCCTCTCTAGAGAAGCTGCTTTGCAATTGTTAAAAGGAAAGTTGTCTCCAGATTATGTTGCAAATCCAACAATAAATATAAGCATTGCTAATTTTAAAGTAACGGTGTATGGAGATGTTAAAAAACCAGGTACTTTTACCATACCAAATGAAAGAGTAAGTATCTTAGATGCTATAGGTTTGGCAGGTGATTTAAATATATCAGGAAAAAGAGATAATGTGTTGGTGATTAGAGAGGAAAATAATAAGAAAGTAAAATATAGAGTCAATTTATTATCTAATAAAACCTTAACCTCACCTGTATTTTATTTACAACAAAATGATGTGGTATATGTAGAACATAACAAAGCACGGATTCAATCTGCTTCTTCCAATTCTAACACTAGCTTATTCATTTCGGTTACAAGTTTGATAATTACTTTAGTATCTATTTTAACAAGATAAAAAATGCAAATACATAAAGAAAATACTAATTTTAAAGGTAGTGAAGAGTCAGATACTATTAATATTAGAGAAGAGTTAGAAAAGTACCTATTTCATTGGAAATGGTTTGTTTTAGGAGGTATTTTTGCTGTTGCATTTGCTTTTTTTTATTTACGATATAGTACACCTCAATACAGTGCAGCTACATCTATCATGATCAAGGACAATCAAAAGTCCGGAATTTCAAAGGAGTTAGAGGCTTTTAAAGACATGGGGATTGTAGGAGGTGGTTCTTCTAATAATACCGATAATGAGATAGAGATTTTAAAATCTAGAAAAATTATTGGAGCTGTTGTAGATTCTTTAGATTTAACGACTATTTATTTTGCGCAAGGAAGAATAAAGAAAACAGAGGTGTATGGTAATAATCCTATTCAAATAGTTTTTGATAGGAATAATACATCCTTTTTAGAACAAAGAAAAGACACTTCTTTTACTGTTAACATATTATCTCCTGAGAAGTTTGAATTAAATGATGCGGAAGATAATTTAATTTCAGCTTATAGTTTTAACGAAGTGATTCATTCTAATATAGGTGATTTCAATGTAAAAAAAACAGCGAGTTTTGATTTTAAAGAAGGAAATAAAATTTATGTAACGCTCTTAAAAAGGAGTAAAGTTATTGATCGTTATAAAAATATATTAAACATTAGTACTGTAAATAAAAATGCTAGTGTTTTAACTTTGGCTATTAATTATCCTGTTAAAGAAAAAGCGGAAGACTTTTTAAATGAATTGGTAAAACAATACAATATAGACGCCATTAAAGACAAAAGTGAAGTCTCTCAAAAAACCAAAACGTTTATAGATGATAGATTGGATGCCATTGGTAAAGATTTAAACGCAATTCAAGATAGAGTAAAAAAATTTAAGACCGATAATAAAATAACAGGGCTTTCTAATGAAGGTGAGTTGGCGCTTACTACGGCTTCTAAAAATAATGAAAAATTAATTGAGATAAAAACCCAGTTAAATATTGCTGAAGGTGTTTTAGAAAATATCAAGAAGCAATCGAATACAGACGAAACCTTACCTCAAAATTTAGGTTTTTCGGAGGGCACTATTTCTGAATCTATTAAATCGTATAATGAATTAGTGGTTTCTAAAAATCGGTTGAGTGTAAATGCTGGAGATAAGAATCCACAAATAATACAGTACCAAATAGAAATTAATGCTTTAAAAAGAAATTTAAAGAATAGTATAACAAATTTAATTTCTTCATTAGAAACGGAGTACAATCAAATTAACAGAGAAGCAAATAAAATAAATTCTAAAGTATCTGCAATCCCTGTTTTAGAAAGAGGTTACATAAATATAGGTAGAGAGCAAGAAATAATTTCTGGCTTGTACTCTTATTTATTAAAGAAAAAGGAAGAAACAGCAATTTCATTGGCGGTAACCGTGCCAAATGCAAAAATTATTGATGTTGCGTATAGTGATGGTATTCCAGTTTCACCTAAAAGGAAAATTATCTTTTTAGCTGCATTATTATTAGGGGTATTAATTCCTTTTATAATCATTTACCTTAAAAACTTATTAGATACCAAAATTCACACGAGAAAGGATATCGAGGAGTTAACAACGGTGCCTTTTATTGGAGATGTACCGCATTCTGAAACGAATGAGAAGATTGTTATTGGTAATGATGCTAGAACGAGTACAGCAGAAGCCTTTCGTTTAATTAGAACTAATTTAGACTTTATGTTGTCTAATAGAGAGGGGAGTGAAGGTAAAACAATCTTTATTACCTCTACGACCAGTGGAGAAGGAAAATCATTTATCTCTATTAACCTTGCTGCAGCACTTTCTTTATCTAATAAAAAAGTATTGCTAATGGGTATGGATCTTAGAGCTCCAAAAGTTACTGAGTATCTAGGAATCCCAGAACGAAAAGGAATAACCAATTTTATTACAAACGATAGTATTTCTTTGGATGATCTAAAATTTTCGATCCCTGAAATTAAGGGATTAGATATTATTGCATCTGGAGTGATACCTCCAAATCCGGCAGAACTTTTATTGAGTTCTAAAATTAAAGATATATTTGAAGAGGTTAAAAAGGATTATGATTATATTATAGTGGATACTGCACCCGTTAATTTAGTTACGGATACGTTATTAGTAGCCAAGTATGCAGACATGTTTTTATATGTGTCAAGAGCTAATTATTTAGACAAGCGTATGCTAAATATTGTACAGACGTTGTATAATGAAAAGAAATTGCCTAATATGGCTATCGTTCTTAACGATACGGACATGACACGAGGTTATGGTTATGGGTACGGCTATGGCTATGGTTATGGAAACGGTTATGTAGAGGAAGTAAAGAAACCTTGGTACAAAAGAATATTAAAGTAATAAAAAAAGCATCCATTTGGATGCTTTTTTTATTTATAAGAACTTTTTATTATTATCTAAAAGGTGTTTAATTTTTTCTAAATTCTTTTTAGTCCCAATTTTTTTAAGCAATTCTAAATGGTTACTATGGTGGGTATCGCTGCCTACAAAATCATATAAATTTTCTTTTAAAATCTTTTCAGAAACTTTTTGCACTCCTTTTCCGTATTGTTCCGTTAAGGATAATAAATTTAATTGAAATAAACAGCCAGCTTTTTTTAATTTATAATAATGGTTAAAATCATTGTGAAAAAAACCATACCGCTCTGGGTGAGCTAAAACGGGTTTGTATCCTTTAACTTGTATTTCAAAGAGAATGTCATATAAGTTTATGGGCGCACTGAAATAAGACATTTCAACAAGAATATAATTGTCTTTTAAAGTAAGAATATCATTGTTTTCTAATAGTTCAGAAAACTGTTCATCCATCATGTATTCTGCAGCAGCATTTATAGATATATCGGTAATATTTCTTTTTTGAAGTGCAGCTTTTACTTCTTCAAGCTTTTCCTTTATAGTTTGTGAAGAATTTGGATAAACATCTCCTAAAACATGAGGTGTGGTTATAAAATTTTTAATTCCGTAAGAACGCATCTTAGAAATTAATGCGATGGATTTGTCTAAATTTTTAGCGCCATCATCGATTCCTGGGAGTATATGAGAATGAATATCTATAAAATCTTTAGGAAAGAAATCGATTAATGGAATTACTTTCTTTTTAAAAAAGAGCATGTTATTTATGTTTATTACAAATTTACAATAATTAAATACAGTTTTTAAATCTTATTGGTATTCAGATTAAATTTTTTAATACGAAAACGATTGAAAATTGATTTCCTATTGTATATGAGTTTTACTTGTAATATCTTTGGTTAAAACAAAATAATTATGATTTTAATTGCAGATGGTGGCTCTACTAAAGCAGATTGGATTGCTATAGATAAAAATAAAAAAGAAGCTTTTAGAACTAGGACTTTAGGTTTAAATCCTGCTATTGTGCCAGAAGAAGAGCTTTATAACAGAATAATTAATATGTTTCAATTAATTAATGTTAAAGACGAAGTAGAGGAAATTCATTTTTATGGAGCGGGTTGTGGAACTCCAAAACCTATTCAAATTTTAAAAACTATTTTAGAGTCTATCTTTGTAAATGCAAAAATATGTATAGCAGAAGATATGTTAGCGGCAGTGTATGCAGCAACAGGTAAAGAACCAGCTTTAGTTTGTATTTTAGGAACCGGATCTAATAGCTGTTATTATGATGGTGAAAAGATGGAGATGCTAGTGGCTTCTCTGGGATATATTTTAATGGATGAAGCTAGTGGTAATTATTTTGGTAAAAAGTTGATTATTGATTACTTCTATAATACAATGCCTAGTGATATTGCTAAGAAGTTTAAGGAAGAGTTTGATCTTGATCCAGATTATATTAAGAGAAATTTATACAGAGAACCAAATCCTAATATGTATTTAGCTTCTTTTGCAAAATTTATGTTTGATTTTAAAGAAGAAAAATATATTAAGAAAATTATAAAAAATGGATTTCAAGAGTTTTTTAAATATAGAATTTTACCATATAATAAAACGGCAGAAACTCCAATTTACTTTATAGGATCGATAGCATATTATTTTAGAGACATTTTAGAAGAAATGGCTAAAAAGAATAATTTAGTAATTACAGATGTAATACAAAGACCTATTGATAAGTTACTTGAATATCATATAAATAATATTAGTTAATTATTAGTTATCTATTATTTTTTGATAGATTGATAAACCTTTTTTTATAAAGCAATTTAGTGGGTTCTTTAAATGATACACTTACTTTGTTATAATAATTTTATTGTGAAAAGGCAGACTAATTTTAGTTTAAATTACATTTATTTATTATGCAGTTAGAGTCAAGTCTTGGTTCTAATAGTGAAGCAGGCTTAGGTCTATTATCGAACCATAATATCAATTAATAATTTCTAACAGTCTTTCTAAACGCATTCCTCTTGAACCTTTAATCAAAATTGATTGCTGTTTAAGAGGATTGTTTTTTAGATGAAGCAGTAGCTCTTCAAACGTTTTATACGCGTTGTTCTTTGTTTTTGTTTGATAAAAATTCTCACCAACAAAAAAACAATTATTAAAATGTAGTTGCGCTACTAAATCTACAATATTTTGATGTTCTTCTATACTTGTTTTTCCTAGCTCAAACATATCACCCAAAATTACAGTTTTGTTTTCTTCTTTAATTGCTTCAAAATTTTCTAAAGCAGCTTTCATGCTTGTAGGATTTGCGTTATATGCATCTAAAATAATCTTGTTCGCCGTTTTTAGGATGATTTGAGAACGATTATTTTCTGGGGTATAGTTTTCTATACCATCCTTTATATCGGTGTCAGAAACCTTAAAATAGCTTCCAATAGTGCAGGCTGCGGCTATGTTGGTGTAATTATATTTTCCGATAAGATTGCTTTGAACAGATTTAGAATTTAAAGATAGTTTAACAAACGGATTTACCTCTAAAAACTGTAAGTCATTGTTAAAAGAAATGGACTTTATATTGTTTGTTTTTTCTACTTGTACAGCATCTTGTGGGTTTATAAATGCAATTTTACCGTTTTCTTTTAAGTAGGTATATAGTTCACTTTTAGCTTCAATAACACCCTTAATTCCTCCAAAACCCTCTAAGTGGGCTTTTCCAAAATTGGTAATATATCCAAAATCTGGTTCACAAAGTGTACAAAGAAATTCTATTTCTTTTTTATGATTTGCACCCATTTCTACAATTCCAATTTCAGTTTCAGGAGTCATAGAAAGTAGGGTAAGAGGTACGCCAATATGATTGTTTAGATTCCCTTTGGTTGCTGTAGTTTTATATTTTGTTTTTAAAACAGCATTTATTAATTCTTTGGTAGTTGTTTTTCCATTGCTACCTGTTAATCCAATAATTGGTATTTTTAAAACCTTTCTGTGGTGGTTTGCTAGTTTTTGGAGCGTTTCTAAAACATCATCAACTAAAATAATATTGGGTTCATGGCTATGTGATTCTTCGTCTACAATGGCGTAATCGGCACCTTGCTTTAAAGCTTCTTTTGCAAAATTATTTCCATTAAAATTATCGCCTTTTAGGGCGAAAAATAAAGTATGGTTTCTAATAGTTCTTGTGTCTGTATCTACAAGAAAATGTTTTGTATATAATTGGTAAATTTCTTCGATTTTCATCCTTTAAAAATAAAAAAACCTCACTGTAAATCTTACAGTGAGGTTATATTTTTTAATAAATATTTTATTATCTAACTGAGTTTCTAGCCTTTTTTTTCTTAGAAGACATTGGCCCTACTTTATCCGTTACACATCTAAAACCAATAAAATTGGTAGCCATATATTCTGGTAAATATCTTCTTTGAGCTGGGTCTAACCAATATTCTCCATCAGACCATGCTCCACCTTTGTATACTCTTGTTCTATTACTTATTAAGGTAGTTCTTTTTTTAGCATCATTTACTAATATTTCTCTACCTGTTTCTGGGTCTATTTCTTTTGTAGGGTTTCTTGGCGAGTTGTACATACTTGGTTTAGATCCAAATTGATCTTCTTCTTCTTCATAAAATCTAGAAGAATTTAAGTCACCATCACCAATATCTGTATTGTCAGAAACAGAAAAATTTCTTCTTAAGGTTGCATCATCTTTAGTAATAGGAATGTATTTAATAGTACCAGGGAATTGTTTAGGAGTAATAACACCATTTGGTAGCGTATCGTATTCTACTTCTGCTGCGCTAGAGCTATTCACTATCACAACTTTCCCGTCTTTATCAATCATCTTTTTAGTAAAAATATTACCTCTAAAATAATTAAAATCATTTGCTTCATTATCTATAATAGGTCTGTAAACATCTGCAACCCATTCTGCCACATTTCCAGACATGTCGTATAATCCGAATGCATTTGGAGGGTAAGACTTTACTATAATAGGAATGTCAGAACCATCAGTACTCCAACCAGACAAACCACTATAGTTTCCTTCACCTTGTTTAAAGTTAGCCATTTGATCTCCTCTATGTCTTTTTTTGGTTTCTCTAGAATATTTACCATTCCAAGCATATTTTTTTCTACCTCTAATGTTATTGTATTCTCTGTTTTCTATATTCGCTTTAGCTGCAAATTCCCATTCAGCTTCTGTTGGTAGTCTGTATTTCTGACTTAAAACGCCGTCTGCTTGGGTAATTTTTCTTCCTTGAAAAGAACCTTTATTATTTTTAATAGGACCTCTAGATCTTATTCCTCTTTTGTAAACAGTAGTATCTCCATCAAAAAGATTATCAGAATCTGCTAAGAAAACATCTGTATCAAAGAAGTTTCTAATACTGTCGTTTTCAAAAATATTTTTAATGTACCCTTTGTCTATTAATTTCTTTAAGTTTACTGCATTTGTACGCCATTTACAGTATTGGTTTGCTTGTAACCAGCTAACTCCCACTACAGGATAATCTGAATAAGCAGGATGTCTTAAGTAATTTTCAGATAAAATATCAGTATTACCTAAACTTTTTCTCCATACTAAAGTGTCTGGTAAAACGGAATTATAAATGTGTTTGTATTTTTCTTCTGATGGAGGAAAAACATCTTTTATATTTTGAATATATAAAAAGTATTCAGAGTTGGTAACCTCCGTTTCATCCATGTAAAATGAACGAATATGCATTTTTTTAGGGGTTGTATTCCAGTCAAACATAACGTCATCTTGTACTTGTCCCATTGTAAAAGAACCACCTTCAATAGCAACCATTCCTAAAGGAATTTCTTGTCCGGCTGTTTCATTTCCTCTTATATAATTACCATACTTAGGATTGTTAAAAGGCAATCCTGTAAGTGTCGATTTTCCTGAAGTTGATTTACTACAACTAGCCAATGTTAAGACAGATAGTAGAACTAAGGATGTTTTTAATACGTTTCTCATTTCCTAATTAAAAATTAGTTAAGGGTTTTTATTATAGCGATGCAATTTACAATAATTCTACAGTCATACAAGTAAAACGGAAAATTTAACGCTTCATTTTTCTTCTCTTATCTGTTTAAACGACTGTTTTTTAAATTTAGTATAATTTATCTTTGTAAGTACTAAAATATCTATAATTTATTTGCGTTATTTGAATATTATTATGAGAAAACAATTTTTAACGCTTTTTTTTATTTCTTTCATTCACTTAATTTCCGCTCAGAGCAGTAATTCTGTGCTTTCTTCCGGAGATTGGTTTAAGTTTTCTGTTGATACTACTGGAGTTTTTAAAATTAATAAAAACCTATTACAGCAAATAGGAATTTCTACAAATGGCTTAAATCCTAAGAAAATTCGCATTTATGGTAATGGAGGAAGTCTTTTGCCCGTTTTAAATGCGGATGAAAGATTTAAAGACTTACAAGAGAATGCCATATATATAGAAGGAGAAGCCGATGGCTCTTTTGATAATGATGATTATATTTTGTTTTATGCAAAAGGGCCACACGATTGGAAAGGTACAACTGCTAGTAACATAAAACATCGGCAAAATATTTATTCTGATAAGGCATATTACTTTATTACTGTTTCTAGTGTAGATGGAAAAAGAATTCAACAAAAAGCACCAATAACTACTGCAACTGCGGCACTATTTGATGCTTTTGACGATTATACTTTTTACGAAAAAGACGAAAAAAACTTAATTGCTGCAGGTACACAATGGTTTTTTAACCAGGATTTTAATATAGAAAACACACAGAATTTTAAAATACCTTTTAATAATGCAGTTCCAAATACAGATATTAAAGTTTTAGTTAGAGGTGTTTCTACTTCTATCAATTCTTCTTCTATGGCTATTAATGTAAATGGTGCATCTGCTGCTACTTTAAATTTCTCTGGAGCAAGTGGAGCAACAAAGGCAAATGCAAGTGACGTATCTGTAAGTTTTATAAACTCAGCAAATCTATTAGATTTTTCTATTACCTATAATAATAACGGAAACCCTTCTGCCACCGCTTTTTTAGATTATATTGAAATTGTTGGAAAAAAACAATTGATTGCAGCCGGAAAGCAATTTTCTTTTAGAAGTTTTGAGCAAGCAAATACTATAGGTACAGTAGAATATCAAATTCAAAATAGTACAAATATTTTTCAAGTTTGGGATGTTTCAAATTCCATAGAACCACAAAATATACAGAATGAAATTACGGGAAGTAGCTTTAATTTTAAAGATAATGGTGGTTTATATATAAATGGGAATTTAAAAGAATATATCGTTTTAAACGAAAATGATTACTACACGCCAAAAGCATTACAAAATGGACGCGTTGCGAACCAAAATTTACATGCCTTAAAAGACCTTAATTATATTGTTATTACAAATGATGACCTTTCTAGTGAAGCACGAAGGTTAACAGATTATCATCAACAAAACTCAGGGTTATCTACAAAAGTAGTTTTGTTAAATGAAATTTATAACGAGTTCTCCTCTGGATCAAAAGATATTACCGGAATTAGAGATTTTCTAAGACATCTTTATCTGACAAATTCATCCGAAGAAACAAAACTAAAATATGTGTGCTTTTTTGGAGATGCTTCTTACGATTATAAAGATAGAATTATAGGAAATAATAATATTGTACCTGTAAAATTATCTGAAAACAGTTTTAATTTAGCAAGTTCTTGGGTTACAGATGATTTTTATGTGATGTTAGGTGAAACTGCCGGAGGTATGAGCTCTAGTGATAAAATTGATGTTGCATCAAGTAGAATTCCGGTTTCCACAGGTACTGAAGCAAAAGATGTGGTTGATAAAATTTTATCTTATTATAATAAAAATGCATTTGGTGATTGGAGAAATACAATAACCATGTTGGCAGATGATATAGATGAAAGTGGAGAGGAAGTTTTACAACAAGGAGTAGAGTCTATTGCAGATGAGATTAAAGTTAATAAACCAATTTTTAATATTAGTAAAATCTATTTAAATAACTATGTACAAGAAAATTCTTCTGGAGGAGAACGTTATCCAGAAGTTAATGAGGCAATTACTAATGCTATAGAAAAAGGAACTTTAGTTTTTGATTATTTTGGACATGGAAGTGAAGACGGATTTGCTTCAGAAAAAATATTGACAAAATCACAAATTCAGGGTTTTAATAATCCTAGTACGTTGCCGCTTTTGATTACTGTTACTTGTGATTTTTCTAGATTCGATAACCCCAATAGAATTACTGCTGGTGAACTTACATTATTAAATGCAAATGGAGGGGCTGCAAGTATGATAACCACTACAAGAGAGGTTTATATTTTTACAGGGCAAAAGTTTAATGAAGAATTAATTCGGGTTTTACTTGAGTTTAAAGATGAAGACTTATCAATTGCACAATCTTTAATGGAAACAAAGAATGCTTCTCCTAGCACTCAAAAATTCTTTATTTTTCATTTTGGAGATCCTGCTATGAAATTGGCAATACCAAAACCAAAAGTAAGCATTACAGAAATGAATGGTAAAGATATTTCTCAATTAGACACCTTAAAAGCGTTGTCTAAAGTTCGTTTTAAAGGAGAAATTTTAGATGATACTAATGTCTTGTTATCAGATTTTAATGGAACTTTATCAACTACAGTTTTTGATAAAATAATTGATAAAACGACTTTAGATAATGATGGTTTTGGAATAACAATGCCTTTTGATACGCAAGATAGTAAGTTGTTTAAAGGAAAAGCTACGGTAAAAAATGGCGTATTTGAATTTGATTTTATCGTACCAAAAGACATTAAAATAGCATACGGAGAAGGTAAATTAAGTTTTTATGCAGAAAACGGAACTATAGATAAAGCAGGTTATAATGTAGATATTGTTGTTGGTGGTATTGATAAAAATGCGCCAGAGGATACGGTTGGTCCAGAAATAAAACTATTTATGAATGATGAGTCTTTTATTGATGGAGGAAATACCAATGCATCACCTAATTTAGTGGCAGTTTTATCAGACACTAGCGGAATTAATACGTCCATTACTGCGGTAGATCATGATATTGTAGCGGTTTTAGATGGCGATAACACCAACCCAATTATATTAAATGACTTTTATGAAACCGAATTAGACGATTTTACTAACGGTAAAGTCACTTATAAATTAAGAGATTTAGAGGTTGGGCCACATACTATAAAAATAAAAGCTTGGGATACGTATAATAATTCATCTGAACTTACGTTAAACTTTGTGGTTGTTAGTGATGCTATACTAAATTTAGAAAACGTATTAAATTACCCAAACCCTTTTGTGAATTATACAGAATTTTGGTTTAACCATAACAAACCGAACGAAAGTTTAGAGGTACAGGTACAAATTTTTACGGTTTCAGGTAAATTAGTAAAAACAATCAACCAAAATATACCAAACGCAGAAACCTTAGTAAGAAGTGTTACTTGGAATGGTTTAGATGATTTTGGCAATAAAATAGGTAAAGGAGTTTATGTCTATAAATTAAGAGTAAAAGCAACAGCAAGCGGTCTAGTTTCAGAGAAATATGAAAAATTAGTAATACTTCAATAAAAATTAGATATTTGTCAAATAAAAATCAGAATAAAGAAATCAAATGAAGAAATTAACAATCTTTTTTATAGTATGTGCGTTTGTTACGATTAGGACAACGGCACAAACTGAAATAAACACAGATAATATTGGAGGAATTACCACAGCGGTACCATTTTTATTAATTACACCAGATGCAAGAGCAGGTGGTATGGGAGATGTTGGGGTTGCAACTTCTGCAGATGCCTTTTCTCTTTTTCATAATGCTGCAAAAATGACGTTTAGTAATAGACAAGTGAAAGCAGGTATTACCTATTCTCCTTGGTTGCGTAATTTAACAGATGATATTTTTACGGGAAGCGCTTCTTACATGAATCGTTTTAGCGAAAATGCTGCTTGGGGAGCAGATTTAAAGTATTTTTCTTTAGGTCAAATAGATTTAACAACATCCGATGGAACTGATAACGGTTCTATTAACCCTAATGAATTGGCCTTTACAGGGGCATATTCTTTAAAATTAAGCGAAACTTTTTCTATGGGAGTTGGTTTAAAGTATGTGCGTTCTAACTTAACTTTTAATGGAACAAACAGTACTTTAAGACCAATAAATTCTTTTGCAGTAGATATTTCTGGATATTACCAATCTTTCGAAGAAAACTATGGAAATTTTAACGGACGTTATAGATTAGGATTTAATATTGCTAATATTGGTCCGAAGGTTTCTTACAGCCCAGGGAGTGATGACTTTATTCCAACTAATTTAAAATTAGGGGGTGGTTTCGATTTTATTTTAGACGATTATAACACCATTTCTACCACATTAGAATTCACAAAATTATTAGTACCAACTCCACCAATTAGAGATACGGATGGAACTATTTTAGAGGGAGAAGATGATAATGTTGGTTGGGTAAGTGGTATTTTTCAATCTTTTGGAGATGCTCCGGGAGGTTTTAGCGAAGAAATAAAAGAATTTACCTACGCTTTTGGTGCAGAGTATTTATACAATAATGCCTTTGCTTTAAGAGGTGGATATTTTCATGAAAGTGCAGATAAAGGAAATAGACAATATTTTACGTTAGGTGGTGGGTTTAAAACCAATGCTTTAAATGTAGATTTATCTTATTTAATTAATTCTTCAGACGTAAATAATCCATTAGAAAACTCGTTGCGTTTTTCATTATCATTTGATTTAGGTGAAGTTTTTGATGACTATTAAAAGTCAATTATTTTTAGTAATTTTATAACAATATTTAAAAGCAGTCAAATAAGGCTGCTTTTTTTTGACGAATAGATTTTTATGAGAAAAATTGAAGTTTCAACATCCGCAACTGTTTATAAAGATATTTCAGAACTTTCTGTAGAAGACCAAAAGTTAATGCAAAAAGCAATTGAAGCTAGAAAAAAAGCCTATGCTCCGTATTCTAAGTTTAATGTTGGTGCAGCTTTGTTATTAGATAATGGAGAAATTGTTTTAGGAAACAATCAAGAAAGTGCGGCGTATCCTTCTGGTATGTGTGCAGAAAGAGTTGCTATTTGGAAAGCAGGATCTACCTATCCGAACATGAAAATAAAAAAGTTAGCAATTACAGCTAGTTCATCAATCACTAAAGTAAACAAGCCAATTGGACCTTGTGGCGCCTGTAGACAAACATTATCAGAATACGAAATCAATCAAAAAACACCATTTCAGGTGCTTTTTATGGGAGAGGTAGGTGAAGTTGTCGTTACAGAATCGCTACTTTCACTATTGCCTTTTTCTTTTGATAGTACCTATTTATAATATTTTTTAGGGCGTTTTAATGGGCTTGGAATTTATCTTGAGCGTAGTCGATAGGCTATATATTTTTGCTAAAAAAGCAAAAAGGATGTCGTTTCAATCCCTAACGCAAACAAATAGTAAATTTGTAAACACTTGTAATATTTAAAGAACTTTTTAGAAGCTCAAAATAATAAAAAATGAAGCCAGATATTTTATCAAGAAAAGACATAAAATTTATCATCACAAAATTTTACAACTTATTATTGGCAGATCATAAAATGATTCCTTTTTTTGAGGATATCGTTGCGCAAAACCAGTTAGAAGAACATTTAGATATTATTTCCGATTTTTGGAACGACATTCTTTTCGATACAAATACCTACTCGAACAATGTAATGAAAAAGCACGTAGATAAAAACGTATTTGTAGCCTTTAAGAAAGAGCATTTTGCCATTTGGATGTCGTATTTTTTTGAAACTATTGACGCCAATTTTGATGGTGAAAACGCAAATAATATGAAGAACAGAGCTAGGTCTATAGCCACTGTTATGGAGTTAAAACTAGATTTATATAAATAAAATAAACCCAATTTTCTCTATTTTGTAGTTTGTTTAAAATAGTAGTTTTGAATATCATTTTTTGTAAGATATTTTAATTCTATTTGTAGCGAAATGTGTACTTTAGAGGGCTAATATTTTTTTAGCAAAATAATATATTAATATCAATTATGATTTCATCAAAAATAACAGGAACAGGTACTTTTATCCCCTCTATAACTAAAGAAAACAAAGATTTTTTAAACGAAAACTTCTTAAATGAAGATGGTTCAACTTTTGATTCTGATAACGATGTAATTATAGAGAAATTTAAAGCGATTACCGGTATAGAAGAAAGAAGATATGCAAAACTAGATTACACTTCTTCGGATTTAGCTTTCTTTGCGGCTCAAAAAGCAATTGAAGATGCTAATATTAATCAAGAAGATTTAGATTATATTATTATAGCTCATAATTTTGGAGATGTTAAAGCAAGTGGAAATCAAAGTGATTTATTACCAAGTTTAGCTACAAGAGTAAAGCATAAATTAGGTATAGAAAACCCTAATTGTGTTGCTTATGATATTCTTTTTGGTTGTCCAGGTTGGATAGAAGCAACCATACAAGCACATGCATTTATAAAGGCCGGTATGGCAAAAAAATGTTTGGTAATTGGTTCGGAAACATTATCTAGAGTGGTAGATAAACATGATAGAGATTCTATGATTTTTAGTGATGGTGCTGGAGCTTGTATTCTAGAAGCAACGGAAGAAACTGGTGTGGGTATTTTAAGTCATGGAACCCAAACTTTTACAAAAGACGAAGCGTATTATTTACATTATGGAAGTTCTTTTAATAAAGAAGCAGACCAAGATGTTAAATATATAAAAATGTTAGGAAGAAAAATTTATGAATTTGCTTTGATTCATGTTCCTGCAGCAATGAAATTTGCTTTAGATAAAAGTGGTGTTGAAATAGATGATGTTAAAAAGATATTCATTCATCAAGCCAACGAAAAAATGGATGAAGCTATTATAAAACGTTTCTTTAGATTGTTTAAAAAGAAAGTTCCAGAAGGGGTTATGCCATTAAGTATTACTAAGTTAGGTAATAGTTCTGTAGCAACGGTACCTACACTTTTAGATTTGGTATTAAAAGGTAAAATAGAAAACCAAGAAGTAAATAAAGGAGATGTAGTTATTTTTGCTTCTGTAGGAGCAGGAATGAATATAAATGCGATAGTTTATAAGTTTTAAAAAGTTAAGCAATAAGGAAATACAGTAAGTTACAGCGTGTTTACCATGCTATTACTAACAGTAGAAAAGGAATAAAATAAGACTCAGGAAAACATTTTTCTTGAGTTTTTTTATGCTTTTTATTTTGTGAAAAGCAAGTATACTTTAAGAAGTACTCGTAATTAATATTTCTTTGTAATCTTAGTAAAAAATCTTTACAAACTTTGTGTTCAGTTTCAATTCAAAATATTATTTTTGCGCATGCAACAACACAACGTACTTATTTTAGATTTCGGATCGCAATACACACAACTAATTGCAAGAAGAGTAAGAGAATTAAACATTTACTGTGAAATTCATCCATATAATCATCTACCAAAAAACCATGCTGAATTTAAGGCAGTTATCTTATCAGGTAGCCCAAACTCTGTAAGAGGAGAAAATGTTTTACATCCAGATTTAGCAGAAATTAGAGGAAAAAAACCTGTTTTAGCAGTTTGTTACGGAGCGCAATATTTAGCGCACTATGCAGGCGGACAAGTAGCTCCTTCTAATACTAGAGAGTATGGTAGAGCAAATTTATCATACATAAAAAGTAATGAAACTTTCTTTGAAAATATTTCAGTAGGTAGCCAGGTTTGGATGAGTCATTCAGACACTATAAAAGAATTGCCAACTAATGGAGAGTTATTGGCAAGTACAAAAGACGTAACAAATGCGGCTTATAAAATTAAAGGAGAAGAAACTTTTGCTATTCAATTTCACCCAGAAGTATATCATTCTAAAGATGGTAAACAACTTTTAGAAAACTTTTTAGTTAAAATTGCAGGTGTTGCTCAAACATGGACACCAGATTCTTTTGTAGAAAGTACTGTAGCAGCAATTAAAGAAAAAGTTGGTAATGATAAAGTAGTTTTAGGGCTTTCTGGAGGTGTAGATTCTTCCGTAGCAGCTGTTTTATTAAACAAAGCAATTGGAGAAAATCTATATTGTATTTTTGTTAATAATGGACTTTTACGTAAAAATGAGTTCGAAACCGTATTGAAGAGATACGAAGGTATGGGATTAAACGTTAAAGGTGTAGATGCATCGGCACGTTTTTTGAAAGCCTTAGAAGGTTTAACAGATCCAGAGAAGAAAAGAAAAGCAATAGGTAACGCTTTTATTGAAGTTTTTGATGATGAAGCACATCAAATTACAGATGTAACTTGGTTAGCACAAGGAACTATTTATCCAGATGTTATTGAGTCTGTTTCTGTAAATGGAGGTCCATCTGCAACCATTAAAAGTCATCATAATGTGGGAGGTTTACCAGATTATATGAAATTGAAAATTGTAGAACCTTTAAAAATGATTTTTAAAGATGAGGTAAGAAGAGTAGGTGCTTCTATGGGAATAGATCCAGAGTTATTAGGACGCCATCCTTTTCCAGGACCCGGTTTAGGAATTCGTATTTTGGGAGACATTACCGCAGAAAAAGTAAGAATTTTACAAGAAGTAGATGCTATTTTTGTAAATGGATTAAAAGAAGACGGTTTGTATGATAAAGTTTGGCAAGCAGGTGCTATGTTACTTCCTGTAAACTCCGTAGGAGTAATGGGAGATGAAAGAACGTACGAAAAAGTAGTGGCTTTAAGAGCAGTAGAAAGTACAGATGGAATGACGGCAGATTGGGTAAATTTACCTTATGAATTTTTGCAAAAAACATCTAATAAAATTATAAATCAAGTAAAAGGTGTAAATAGAGTTGTGTATGATATTAGCTCTAAACCACCTGCAACTATAGAATGGGAATAATGTATATGAAACATGTAAAATTTTTTGTTTTTCTATGTATTTTAACGTTTACCGTATCGTGCGGTCAACAAAAAAAATACGTTCAGTATAAGGTTAAAGAAGGTGAAACAATGAGAGGGATTGCCCAGAGATTGGACATGAAGACTAAAGATTTGCTTCGCTTAAATCCGGATGTTGGAAGAAACCCTGGAGTGAATTCAGTAATCGTAATACCGAATAAAAAAATAAAAGCAGGAACTACTACCAAAGGTAATAAGGCAGAAGAAGCGGTAAAAACAGCTGCAGATAAAGCTTCAGCTTTAAAAGATAAAAAGGATAAAGATATAGCAGCGCTTAAAAAGAACTTTGTGGTTTATGAAGTTAAAAAAGGGGATACTTTCTATAGTTTAACTCGTTTTTATAATGTAACGCAAGAAGAATTGATAACGCTGAATCCTGTTTTATCAGAAGGATTAAAAGTAGGTCAGGTTATAAAGATTAAAGGCATAGAAGAAGGAGAAGAAGTGCTAGAAAATCATATTTATGAGGATGTAATTGAAGAAGATATTTCTTTAAAAGTTGCTTTATTATTACCTTTTAAAGCGCAAGAATACAATACGGTTGATGCTAAAGATATTTTTCAGAAAAGTAAATTAGCAAATATGGTAACAGATTTTTATTTAGGTGCTAAAATTGCTGTAGACTCTATTAGAAAACAGGGAATTCAAGTAGATTTAAATGTTTTTGACACGCAAAGAAATGGTACAGAGATTAGAACTATTTTAGCTCAAAATGATCTGAATAAAAATGATGTAATTATTGGCCCTTTGTATTCAGAAGAAGCAGAAATAGTTGCACATAAGGTAAAGGTGCCGGTTGTTTTTCCTTTTTATTCTACGAAGCAGTCTAAATTTAGTGCGTCTAGTTTAATAAAAACATCACCAGAGAAAAAAGTGTTTAGAGAGGAATTAACATCTTATATCAAAGAGAACTTTACAAAAGGAAATTTAATTCTAGTAGGAGACGGAAAAGCAGATTCTAACATTTCTAATGCTGTAATTAAACAATCCTTACAATCTCATGATTCTATTTCTGTAGTTCATATTTTAAAACCAACTAAAGGGTATATAGCTAAAAAACGTTTCCTAGAAATTTTGAAACCAAATGAAGATAATTGGATAATTTTAACCTCAGGTAACACGGTTTTAGTAGCAGATGCTATTAATAGTTTAATTAGTTTGCCAGAAAAAACAAGTGTTCAGGTTTTTACTTTTAATAAAGGTGCTGCATTCGATAAAATAGCAAATTTAAAGTTGGCTAAAATAAATTTAACCTATGTTAGTGATGAATATGTAAATGAGGCTTCTGCATCTACCCAGTTATTTAATAAGCAGTATTTTAGTAAAAACAATGCGATGCCTTCTTTTTATGCTACCAAGGGTTTTGATATTACGTATGATATTTTAATTCGATTAGCATCTGGAGATGATTTAAAAAACACTTTTAAAGAAGGTGCTTCTTTTAGAATAGAAAGTAAGTTTGATTATACCGATAAGTCTACAGGGATTTCAGAAAATAAAGGATTATTTATTGTTAAATATAATAATGATTTAAGCTTAACAAGGTTAAAGTAAAAAGGTAGTAGCGTAAGTTAGATTAAGTAGAATGTTTTTTAGAAGCTATTTTCTGCTTTTACTACTCGCTTTTTTATCCGATAAATATCAGAACAAAAAAGAGCTCAAAAAATATCCTGTCTTGAGCTTAACGGAAGGTAAGGCTTTATAAGAGCTAAGGAATTTTGTTAGCTTAATGCTTAAAGAGTAGTATAAGTTATAATTAAGGAAATATAAGTCATAAAAAAATCCGCTGAAAAGCGGATTTTTTTTATATCAGTAAAAATGAAAAAACTAGATTTTCTTCATTTGATCTTTCATCATTTTCATTTGATCTTTTAACATTCCATGTTTATCTAATTTTTTAGCTTCTGCCATTAAATTAGTTGCTTCACGTTTACGTCTTTTTGTCATAGCAATACCCGCCAACTGTAATTTTGCCATGGCTAAGTCATGATCCATAGGTAGACCTATTTTGACAGCCTTACGCAAATACTTTTCTGCTTGTGTAATGTTTGTTTGGCTTAATATAATTCCGTGTAAATAATTAAAATAACCTTGTTGTTTTACAATTAAAGCAGCTTCTGGGTTTTTAATATACCCCAACCATTTTTTAGTTCCTTCAAAATTTTGTTTACGCAGTTGTAAAAATGCCAGTAAAATAAATTCGTTTTTAAAATAAAATAAAACAAAAATTCCTGCTAAAAGCAATATTGAAATTCCGTTCATTATATTTCCTTGACTAAATTGATAAACAGCCCAAACTGAAATTAAACCAGCTAAAATTAATTTTATATTTTTATGAAACATATTGTTTTTTATTGTTAATAAATCAATTGCAAAAGTACATTTTCTTGCTAAATTATGTGGCTACTTTTTAAAGTATTTCTTGTATTTAAACGATGCTATAATGGTTAGTAAAATTAATGCCCCAATATAAACATAAGCTTCTCTTGGCGTTACTGCTTTATCTCCACTAGCATAAGAATGCAAACCAGATAAGTAGAAGTTTACACCAAAATAGGTCATCATAATAGATAAATAAGCAAATGCAGAAGCAAAATTAAATGCGAGTCTACCACGTAAACCCGGTATTAAACGCATGTGTAAAACAAAAGCATAAATCATAATAGAAATTAAAGCCCAAGTTTCTTTTGGATCCCAACCCCAATAACGGCCCCAACTTTCATTAGCCCACATTCCACCAAGAAAATTACCAACCGTTAACATAACCAAACCAACAGTAAGCGCCATTTCATTAATAATGGTTAACTCTTTAATATTGATATCCATTCTTTTTTTATTCTTATCTGTAGTAAATACAATAAGTATTAAAGAAACAATACCTAAAATCATACCTAAAGAAAAAGGACCATAACTAGCTACAATAATAGATACGTGTACCATTAACCACCAAGAGTTTAATACAGGTTGTAAGTTGGCAATGGCTGGATCTAACCAGTTTTGATGTGCAAAGACTAGTATAATGGCTGCTAAAAAAGTAGTTGCTCCAATGGTTAGTGTAGATTTTTTTCCTAAAAACAAACCAAATAACATCGTTGCCCAAGCAACATAGATAATAGATTCGTACGCATTACTCCAAGGTGCGTTACCGCTAATGTACCATCTAGCAGCTAACCCGAAAGTATGAAATAGAAAACTTAAAATGGTTAATACAATTAACCCTTTAACAATGTAGCTTAGTGTTTTAGATTTATAATAAAATATTTTTAAAATTTCAATAAAGATTAATAACAATCCTAAAATCATATAAAAGATAGAAGTCTTTGTGAAAATTTCCCACTTATTATACATGATTTCTAAATCAATTTTATTTTCGGAAGGATATACTTCTGCTCCAAATTTCTTTTGAAACTTTTTAATTCCGTCTAAAATCTGATTTGCTTTTGTATAATCTTTGGTTTTTTTAGCTTCTTGTAAAAGTTGTATGTAAACGGGTAAAGATTGACGTACAAAAACAGAATCTGTAGCTTTAAAACCTGCTGTAGAGGTTTCTGGTTGAGAAACCCAAGTATTATTATCATCATTAGGAATTGGATAAATACGTAAAATACCTCCGCCAATAGCACTATACAATAAGCCTACTCGTTTATCAATTTTAATTAAATCTTTTTCAAATTTATTTTTTACATTTTTTTTCTGTGCTTCTGCTACGGCATCTTTTATTTTATACGCCCCATTAGGCATAATAAAATCTGATAAACGAGCATATTTTGCGGTGTTAGGTAAACTTAAAATCTCTCTAATTTTAGAGTTTCCTTTTTCTAAATAAATTACAGGAACCTCAAACCAAAAGCGAGGGTTTTCTATAATAGATAATAAAACCTGACTTGGTTGCATGCCATTAAACGTCTCTGTTTTACTAACTTTTCGGACCAATTCAGACGCAAAGGTATCTGCGGGTTTCATACGGCCACCAGCATCTTGAATCACTAGTTTATTAAAACTTTCGGCATGTTTAATATCAACTGCATTTGCTTTTAATATAGAGTCTATTTGTTGATTAGTGATGTTGTTTTCTTGATGCTCTGTATGTTGTCCAAAACTAATAGTAGAAATGAATAATGCAGTCACCATAGACATTGTCATTTTTTTCTTTTTAATTTTTTTCAAACCTTTTTTTAAGTCATTAAAATGTGTGTTTTTATCAAAAAGCATACTAATTAAACCAGTATATAATAGGGAATATCCTAAGTATGTAATAAATGTTCCTAAAAAATCATGGTTTACAGAAAGGTGTGTTTCTTCTCTTGGGCCAGATAAATCGTAACTAGATTGAAAAAATTTGTAGCCTTTATAATCTAAAATATGATTCATAAAAATTCGATAGTCAAATGTTTCTTTTGCATCTATAACAGTAACTTCGCTAGCATAAGATGCGGCACTTTCGGAGCCTGGGTATTTTTCTAGTTGAAAATCATTTAATTTTACTGAAAAAGGAGTTTCTAATATTTTTGAACCATATAATACTCTGAAATTTAAGTTCCCAACAGTAATTTCTTTAGAACCTTGAGCATTATATTTACCTCCGGTTAATTCTATTCTTTCTGTTTTGTTATCTGTTTTAATATCTAAAACAATAATGTCGAAATTTTTACTATCTTTTTTACCGCTAATGGTTTTCATAATCCCTTTTTCAGCAGGTTTAGGAATCACAAATTGCAATCCTGCTATATTATTTAAAGTTAAATATTGAAAATTCTGAATTGAGTCTTTCGTGATTTTCCCTCTTTTTTGATCAGCCATTCTAAACCAATCACCTTCATCTTTAGAAACCATTTTTAAGTTTCCTTCTTTATTTGTAAAGTTGATAGAAGCATTGTTATTTAGAGCATCAAAACCAACTAAAACTCCATGAATATTTTGGATAGTTCCTTTTTCAATCCAATGTTCATGGCGAGTTCCGTCTGACGATTCTACAAAAAACAAATGTTCAACTCCGTTTTCGTCTTCTATTAATTTTTTTTCAGCCTTAGGAATATAATCAACAAGCTCAAAACTAAAATCTTGGGTTTTATCTTCGTTTTTAAAATTGTCTGAGTAAAACCATGAGTTTTTACCCCAAGCAGATAATAATATAGGTTTGTTAATTTCTGGTTTTTGAACCTTACCATTATCAACAATTATGTTTAGATAGGTAGTTTCGGATAAATATTTATTTACAGTTTCTCCTTCCTTAATCATCATAGTACCTTCGTAACCAATATACCTAGTTACGCCTGCTCCAATTATGATAAAAAGGAAAGCTAAATGAAACATTAAAACGGCCCATTTTTCTTTTTTGTACAATCTGTATCTAAAAATATTTCCAAAGAAATTAATAACAAAAAAGACCATAATAGCCTCAAACCACCATGTGTTATATACAAGTGCTTTAGAAGTTTGTGTGCCAAAATCATTTTCTATAAACGTGGCAACTCCCATTGCAACTGCAAAAAGGATAAATAAAAATGCCATTAATCTGGTAGAGTAGAGTATATTAAGAATTTTTTTCATTCTATTTTAGTAGTTTTTAAAGTGTGGCAAATTTAAGGATAAAAGAAATACTAAGACATCTTGAAAAGTTCTTTTTTCTTGTTAAAGTTTGTTAAAAGAGGTCGCTTATTTCATTAAGATTCAATAAGAATAATAATTTCTGTATTGATGTCAATTCAAATGAAAGTCTAGTTTTTTATAGATATATCTTATCCTGGTTTGGATGAAATAATTTTCGGAATCTTTCTTTTAAATTTTAAAATTCTGATGCTTTGTAATAAACTGTTTAATGAACAGCTTTATATCTTCCAAAAACAGCTTCTAATGCATTAGAAATTTCACCTAATGTAGCTCTGTTTTTGGCTGCTTTTACTGCTAATTCTAATAAGTTTTCTTTTCCTGTTCTTGCAGCTTCTGTTAAAGTTTTGAGAGACTTTTTAACTTCAGTATTGTTTCTAGAATCTTTTAATTGATGTAGTCTTTTAATTTGAGAATTACGTACCGCTTCATTATCAACTTCTAATATATGTAAAGGGTCTTCTTTTTTTAATTGATATCTATTAACACCTACAATTACCTCTTTTTCGCTATCTATTTTAGCTTGTTTTATAGCTGCAGCTTCTTCAATGCGCATTTTAGGAATTCCTTTTTCAATGACTTTTGTCATGCCTCCAAGTTCTTCTATCTCACTAATTAGCTCCCAAGCTTTGTTAGCAATATCTTCTGTTAGTTTTTCTAGGTGATAACTTCCTGCCCAAGGGTCTATAGTTTTGGTAATATGAGTTTCTTTTTGTAAATAGATTTGCGTATTTCTTGCAAATCTAGCAGAAAAATCTGTTGGTAAAGTAACGGCTGCATCTAAAGCATTGGTGTGTAAACTTTGTGTTCCGCCAAAAGCAGCTGCCATGGCTTCTATAGTTGTTCTTGTTATATTATTGAAAGGGTCTTGTGCTGTTAAAGACCAATCACTTGTTTGGCAATGTGTTCTTAAAGCTAAAGATTTTGGGTTTTTGGGGTTAAATTCTTTTACAATTTTAGCCCACAACATTCTTGCAGCTCTTAACTTTGCTATTTCTGTAAAATGATTCATTCCAATAGCCCAAAAGAAAGACACTCTTGGAGCAAAAGAATCTATTTCCATACCAGCTTCAATTCCATTTCTTATATATTCTAATCCATTTGCAAGTGTATATGCTAATTCCATTTCTGCAGTTGCACCCGCTTTTTGCAAGTCAAATCCAGAAATAGAAATAGCATTAAATTTTTGCATTTTATTGCTAGTATATTTAAAAATATCTGCAATAATCTTCATGGATGGAGAAATAGGGTAGATGTACGTGTTTCTTGCTATAAAATCAGTGAGAATATCATTCTGTATTGTACCATGTAAGTTTTCTATAGAAATACCTTGCTCTTCTGCCGCAACAATATAAAATGCAAAAATGGGTAAGACAGCACCATTAATTGGCATAGAAACAGATACTTTATCTAACGGAATTTTGTTAAATAAAATCTTCATATCTTCTACAGAATCTATGGCTACACCCGCTTTACCAACATCACCTTGTACAAGCTCATGATTAGAATCGTACCCTTTATGCGTTGCTAAATCAAAAGCAACAGATAATTCTTTTTGTCCTGCTTCTAAAAGTTTTCTATAAAAAGCATTGGTTACTTCGGAAGTAGAAAAACTTGTATTTTGTCTTATGGTCCAGGGTCTTTTAACATACATGGTGGCATAGGTACCTCGTAAATTCGGTGCAATACCAGCAACAAAACCTTCTTGGTTAAAAGAAGGTCTTGGTTTTTTGTGATTTTTTGTAAGTTTTATATGTTGTAATTCTTTTCTATTCATTTTTGGGTTCTACTTCTAGCTTCTGAAGTTTGTATAATTTGATTCCAATTTCATTTATTTTTTTTTCTTTTTTCCTTATTTTAAAGTAACTAGTTAAAATTAAAAATATAGAAAAAACGACTAAAATTATAACAGCAGTAAAAATGAAATTGGCGTTATTTCCAAAAAAATGATAAAATTTATCTTCTAAGAAATAAAGGCTGACTGCAATAAAAAAAATAAATCCAATTATAATAGAAGGTAGTTTTTTCTTCAATTTTTGTATTTCTTCTTTTAATTTATTTTGTCTTTTTTGTTCAATGAGAATTTCTTCTTTTTTTTCCATTTTCAGGTTTTATGAACCTTTTTCAGCGTTTAATCGTTCTTTTTCTAACGATTCTGAAAGTCGGTTTCTGGTTAATGGGGAAACTATTGTTTTTATATTTCTTTGCTTAACAAAGGGGTATAATTCCAACGCTTGTTGCATTTTTTCCTCTTTGTTTTGTAGGGAATTTGTACCTAAAAGTATCACTTCTTTTTCTAAGAAACCATTTTCTTCTTTTTTAGCACTTTCTTTAATTTTTTTCTGAATGATGCCACTTTTTAGTTGTTTTAAAAAGCCGCCACTTTTTTCTATTTGCTTAAAAAGCGTTAAAGCATTTTCTGCTAATTGTTCTGTTATAGATTCTATATAATAAGAACCTTCTGCAACGTTTTTACCTTTTTGAAGGGAGCTTTCTTGCTGAAATATTAATAATTGATTTCTAGAAATACGATTCCCAAATTCATTAGATTTATGAAAAATAGCATCATAAGAAACATTAGAAATAGTATTAGCGCCACCTAAAATAGCACTCATACATTCTGATGTTGTTCTTAATAAGTTTACATTATAATCATAAATTGTTTTGTTTCTTAAACTGGGTTGTACAAAAAGATGGGCTTCTAAATCTTCTGCCTCATATTCTTTTATAACTAAAGACCATAAGATTCTAAAAGCTTTTAATTTTGCAATTTCAAAAAAATAATTACTTCCTACAGAAAAAGAAAAAGTTATTTTTTTAGCTACATTACTTCCGTATTTATTTAAGTATTCATTTGCATGCGCTAAAGTATATGCAAGCTGCTGTGTAATGGTAGCGCCACAATTTTGATATAAATCTGCCGAAACAGCAATACAATTTGTAGTATTTCTTTGAATTCGCTCTAATTTTATAAAATCTTCTTTTAAATTAAAGAACCAATTACCGGTTTCTGCTAAGTTTCCAATAATATCCGTTTGAAAATAAGTTTTGTCTGAATTTATAAATTTTGATATTTCAAGTTGGAAAGAATCGTCTAAAAATGAAAATTGAAAGTAAATGAAAACTGATTTCACATTAATGTTACCAAGTAGTTTTCTGTAATCAAATGTTTTTTTTGCTATAAATTGAATTGAATTCGCTCCTCTTTTTAAAGCATCTATGGCTAATGAGTTTGCTATTTTTTCATCATCAATAAAAATAGTTTCACAAATGTTAAATTCTGTTTTTGGGTTTTCTATTTTTAGATTTGTTCTGTCTTCCGCTGTGTAAAAAGGTTTTACAACAATTCCTTCTTGAGTTCTCCAAAGTAATGTGTCATTATAATCTGCACCTCTTAAATCTACCTGGATTTTATTTTTCCAAGCAGCAGGTGTAGTTTTTAAAAAATCATCAAACAAAGGAGTATTCATTTATTTTTTTAGGGTATCAAATTCTATTAAATAAATATCTTCATTTTCTTTTTTCATTAAATATTTTTCTCGAGCAAATCGTTCTAACTGAATTGAATCTTGTAGCTTTTTTATGGTAGCTTTGTCTTCCTTTATTTTCTTTTCATAAAATGAAATTGTACTTTCTAAATCTGTAATTTCGTTATCAAATTTTCTGTGTACTAGGTATGAGTTTTCATCAAAAAAGAACATCCAAATTAAAAATGGAATTAAGATTAAAACAAAAACGTTTGTTAAAATTTTTACGGCTCTTATGTTTTTAAACTTATTAAAAGTCATAATCTTTATAAACGATCGTTAATTACTGTTCTTACAACATCAATGGCCACTAAATTATGCTTATTATTTGGGATAATTATATCTGCAAAATTTTTGGTAGGTTCTATAAATTGTAGGTGCATTGGTTTTAAAGTATCTTGATATCTGTTTAAAACCTCATCAATATCTCTTCCTCTTTCAGTAATATCTCTTCTAATTCTTCTTATTAAACGTTCATCCGTATCGGCGTGTACAAATATTTTAATATCAAATAAATCTCTAAGAGCTTTGTTATTTAAGATTAAAATACCTTCTACAATCACTACTTTTCTAGGGTGCGTTTTTACGGTATCTGTTGTTCTGTTATGCGTAACAAAAGAATATACAGGTTGTTCAATTGTTTTTCCCGATTTTAATTTTTTTAAATGTGTAACAATTAAATCAAAATCGATAGCTCTTGGATGATCAAAATTAATTTTGGTTCTTTCTTCATAAGATAAGTTAAACGTTTCGTTGTAGTACGAATCTTGTGATATTACACAAACTTCATCTGTAGGTAGTTGTTTAATTATTTGATTTACAACCGTAGTTTTTCCACTTCCTGTACCTCCGGCAATTCCAATAATGAGCATATAATTATGTTTAGGATAATTAATCGTCTAAAATAATAAAGATTTTGCAATAACTTATGGTTTTTTTAATCTTAAATCGGTTCTTTTGAAGAGGGGAACAGTGAAAGATTATTAAACTTTAAAAAGAAAGTTGTAAAATATATTTGTAATTAAATTAGTGTTTTTCATAAAAAAAAAGTCTCAAAAAATATTATTTTGAGACTTTTTAAATTTGAGCCGATAGAGGGACTCGAACCCACGACCTGCTGATTACAAATCAGCTGCTCTAGCCAGCTGAGCTACATCGGCTTTTGTTTTGAGAGCGCAAATTAAAAACAATTTTTAGTTTCTACCAAATAAAATTACATTTATTTTTAATAAAAAGAGCTTCAATCTAGATTGAAGCTCTTAGAACAAGAATAATTTTACATAAAATAGAATAATTTGAAAGGTTATTTTTCTATTTATACTTAAAAAACGTAATTTTATTTTATTTGTTGCCTTTATTAGTTTTTAAATATTGTTAGTTAAAAGTCTACTAAAGCTTTTTTATATGTGGATAAACAGCGTTCTCTAGCTAGTTTATGTTCTACAATTGGAGTAGGGTAGGTGAGCTCTTGAAAATTAGGTACCCATTTTTTGATGTAATTTAAGTCTTTGTCAAATTTTTTAATTTGAGTAGTGGGGTTAAAAATTCTAAAATAAGGAGAAGCATCTACACCGGTTCCGGCAACCCATTGCCAGTTACCAATATTACTTGCTTGTTCATAATCGTGTAATTTTTCAGCAAAATACGCTTCTCCCCATCTCCAATCTATTAATAAATGTTTGCAAAGAAAGCTACCAACCAACATTCTAATTCTATTGTGCATAAAACCTGTTTTATTTAATTCTTTCATGCCAGCATCTACTAATGGATAGCCTGTTTCGCCGTTACACCAAGCTTTGAATTCTTCTTCGTTATTTCTCCAGAGAATCTTATCGTATTTGGGTTTAAAGCTGTCTTTAACAGTGTGAGGAAAATGCCATAAAATTTGCATAAAAAACTCACGCCAAATTAATTCTTTTAAGAAAGTACTATTATTACTTTTTGCTGCTTTGTCAACCATTTGACGAATACTAACGGTTCCGAAACGTAAATGTGTACCTAATTTAGATGTACTGTCTTTTGCAGGGAAGTTTCTGGTTTCTTCGTAAGTATCAATTAATAGAGAAGATACTTTGTAAGAAGTAACTTTTATTTCAGATTTTATAAAACCAATAGTTTCTAGTTTTAAAATAGGTTGGTTTTTACTTTTGATAAAATTTTCTAACAGTGTTTCTGAAGGATAAAATTGAATTCCTTTATAATGAAAAGCTTCTAACCATTTTTTAGAATAGGGTGTGTAAACTTTATACGGTGTTCCATCTTTTTTTACAATTTCATTTCTTTCAAAAATTACTTGGTCCTTGAACGTTTTAAAATTGATATTTTTTGATGTCAGGAATTGCTTGATTTCTAAATCTCTTTTTATAGCATAAGGTTCATAATCATGATTTGTAAAAACAGTGTCAATGTTGTGTTTTTCTGATAATGAATTGAATATTTCTATTGGTTTTCCGTAAAGTACTTCAAAAGCACTTCCTATTTCGAGTAGTTTTTTATGAATATGTTCTATTTCTTGATAAATAAAGGAAACACGTGCATCTTCTTTATTTAATTTACTTAAAATTTCTTCATCAAAAATAAAAATTGGAAGTACTTTTTTGCCTGATTTTAATGCCTGATATAATCCGCAATTATCTTCTAAACGTAAATCTCTTCTAAACCAAAAAATATGTATAACTGTCTTCATTTATTATCGTTGTCTAATTTCTATAAACCAAAAATCTATTTAATTGGTGGGTAATATTGTCCAAAAAGGTCAATTAATTTTTTTTGTCTGTATTCAAAAATTTCTTCTAATTTGGGTTTTACCAGTATGGGGTGCACCATTTGACCTAAAATTCCCATAGGAACTTTATAATCTATAATATCTTCCATTTCTACGCCACCTTCAATTTCTTTAATAAAATGTTTATGATGCCATAAAGCATAGGGGCCAAAACGTTGCTCGTCTACAAAATATTCATTTTCCTTTACATGTGTAATTTCGGTAACCCATTTTGTTTTTATCCCAAGAATTGGAGTTACAATATATTGTATAATTTGACCTGCAAACATTGGTTTTTCTGCTCCAGAAAGAATATCGAAACTCATGTAAGAAGGAGTAATGGTTTTTAAGTTTTTAGGGCTCGATAAAAACTCCCAAGCTTTTTCTAATGTAATTGGTAATTTTTGCTTTCTGTGGAATGTGTAGATTTTCATGTTAATTATGAATTAAAATGTAGAGGTTTAGTGATGTTGCAATGCAAAGCCAAATTATGTATGGCAATAGTAAATATTGATAATATTTAGTTTTATTACTGAGTTTAAAAAAGAAATAAAACAAGGTAGAGGTGAGTAATACAATTGTTATGAAGCCGATTAAGACTAAGTGTTGATTAAAGAAAATGTAGTTCCAACTTACGTTTAGAATAAATTGAATTATAAAAACAGAGCGTATTTTTGAGTTGTAATTGGTTGTAAATAATTTACCTAAATAAATAGAGAAACAAATCATAATTAAGGTCCAGGCAATTCCAAAAACAATTCCACGAGGTGTCCAAGGTGCTTGGTTTAAGTTGGTATACCAATCAGTAAGTGGGCCGTTATTCATTAACCATCTTCCAATGGCTAATCCTCCAAAATTGATAACTAAAAATAATAGTGTAAGTTTTACTTGTTTCATAAATGCATTATTTATATTCTAAAGGCTCATTTTTTTTAAAATGTTATCTGCTTCTAGCTATTTTTGATTGCTATAGGTTCTATGGATGGCTTGTAATTTAAAAGCTTCTTCCTTTATTTTATTGCAAGCTTCTTGCAGCTTTTCTATTTCACTTTCTATTTAAATAAGCCAAACATAACTTTATTATATTAGGTGTTTTGTTATTTTTGAACTCAATGGATTTGTAATTGAAAAATAGTAATCAACGAATTCTCCTTTTGGGGAAACTAAATATTTTTGAAAATTCCATTTTACAGATGAGCTTTTTTTATGATTTAACTTCTTTGATGTTAGCCAAGTATATAAAAGGTGTTGGTTTTCTCCTTTCACATCAATTTTTTCTGTAATTAAAAATGAAACGCCATAATTTACTTCACAAAATTCTTGAATCTCAGAAGAAGATCCAGGTTCTTGTTTCCCAAACTGATTACAGGGAACTCCTATTACAACTATTTTGTCATTATATGTTTTATGTAATTCTTCTAAATCTTTGTATTGTGGTGTAAATCCGCACTTAGAAGCAACGTTTACAAAAAGAATGTATTTACCTTTAAAATCTGACAAAAGAATAGGGGTATTCTGGAGACTATTAATCTCTATATCGTAAATATTCATATAATTTTGATTTATTTATATTTTAAAACTGACAATTCCGCAGTCTAACTCAAAAATTTGACCAGATATAGCACTCGCTTTTTCAGAAATTAAAAAAGAAGCCATATCTGCAACTTCTTTTGGAGCTAGATATTTTTTTAGAGGATGACGCTCTTTTATGTTTTCAATCATCCGTTCATTATGTAATAGTTTAGAAGCCAAATCTGTGTCTGTTACAGTAGGTGCAATTGCGTTTACACGAATTAAAGGAGTTAATTCTGCTCCTAAGGATTTAGTTAAACCTTCTACGGCAGATTTAGCTGAAGCTACACTGGCATGAAAAGGCATTCCTAATTTTGCGGCAACTGTACTAAATAATAAAATAGAGGGTTTGTTTCCTTTTTTTAAAGAAGGTAGGTAATGTTGAATTGCTTTAACAGCGCCAATAACGTTAATTTCAAAGTCTTCTCTGAAATCATTTAGCTTTAGTCTAGAAATTGGTTTTAAATTGATGCTTCCTGGGCAGTAGATTAAGGTGTCTATTGCTTCTATGTTAGGTAATTCATCTGTAAGAATATCACAAGTATAGTGGTTGAGATTAGTGTGGGCAAGTAAAGGGTTTGTTCTACTAATATTTATAATAGAATTTTCATCAATTAAATTTGCAATAATTGCTTTTCCAATTCCTTTACTTCCTCCAATAACTAAAATTTTATTCATTTGCTTTTAAGGTCTTCCTTTCAAGCGCTTTTCAATTTTTTGTTTAACTGCTGTAAGGCGCTTCATTTGATCCATTATTTCAAGATCTTTTTCTACTTTATATACTTCATTTAGTTCTAGTATTAAGGCTTTTACCTCTCTAGAAGCAACAATTCTATCACTAGTTGTTTTAAATGAGAATTTTCTGTGTTCAAATTCTTCCGCTCTTTCTAATAAATTCATTCTATGTTTCTCTATTTTATTCTATAATTTGTGAATATAATTATAAAATTTAGAAAAACAAGAGAAACCTGTAATTATTACGCAGTAAGTGGTTTTCCTTTTAAACGTCTTTCTATTCTTTGCTTTATAACGGTTAAACGTTTCATGATATCCATAATTTCAGAATCTTTATTCTCTTTATAGATTTCATTTAAGCTTAAAATTAAAGATTTTGCTTCTCTAGCTGCCAATACTCGATCACTGGTAGTTGGGAATCTCATTTTTCTAGTTTCAAATTCTAATGCTTTTTTTATTAACTCCATAATTTAATTTCTGTATTTTACATTTAAATATTCCTTTTTGGAAACTTATAAACTTTAAATGTTTGTTTCGTCTTTTATTCTATTGCTATGATATAATCAATAGTTGTGCCGTTTAATTGATTTAAATATAGATTTATCTTATAGCGTTATAGAGTAAATTTTAGTAGTTTTTAATATGTTTATAACATTTAACTACGATAAATATATTAAAATAAAAATTATCTTTTTCTATTATCAAAAAATATGAATAGAAATTAGGGGCTTTATTTTTTATTAATAATTATTTATATTTCAAATATAATAAATGTTTAATTAATTTGCAAAATAATTAAACAAAATTATTTTTTAAATTGATATGTTTTTATTTTGATACTAATTTGTAATAGCTTTTTAAAGCTAAATAATACCAATTTCATTTTGTTATGTCACTAAAATAATTGAAAATCTGAATGTCTTCCTGAGTCTGTTGGAGGGTATTCAGTAGTTTAAATAGGGTTTCCGACTGAGCAGACGTGAAGTGATCAGAGAGTCGTATCTTTTTTTTAATTAGAATAGTCAAAAACTAATAATGAATTTTAAAGCTTCTTTAAGTAGTTAAATTGGAATAATTCAATTATTTTTTAATAATGAGGCTTCTAAATAAGTTGTTTTTGTGTTTTTAAAAAAAAATAGGTAGAGATGTTTTTATGTATTATAGATAGAAGGAGTGTGTATTAAACACAGATGTTTGTTAAGAGTCTTTGTTTATATTGTTAATCATTCCGTTAAAAACAAACCAATGAAAAGGCATAACGGCATACCAATAGATTCTGCCAGCTAAACCATGAGGTCTAAAAGTAGCTGTTTGGTGTAATTGGTCATCTTTAATTTTAAATTCTAACCAAGCTTCACCGGGCATTATCATTTCTGCGTAGAGTAGTAGTTTTCCTTTTTCCTTATCAGCATATATTACACGCCAAAAGTCTAAAGCATCACCAACATTCAACTCTGTAGGATGTCTTCTCCCTCTTCGTAAACCAGCTCCACCAAAAAATTGATCTAAAAATCCTCTAATTTTCCAAAGAAAAGTGCCATAATACCAGCCTGTTTCTCCACCAATTGCCCAAATTCTGTTTAGTGTTCTTTTTTTGTTTTTTACAATTCTCGTTTTGTGGTCTTTAAAACAGCCATACTCTGGAACATTTACAAATTCATGTACAAAGTTTTTTAGTTTTCCGCTACTTATATAAGAGTCTTTCCAGCTGGAAACAATGCTGTTTTGTTCAATTTTTTTAAAAGCTAATTTTACCGCTTCTTTGTAAGGCATTGGCTGTACGTCTAAAATAGTATTGATGTCGCTTTTATTACCAATTACTTCTACACCCATAGAATTTACTAAAGAACTTGCTAATTTATATGATGTAGAGGTTACAAAATAGAGCCAGTAAGAGGATAGTTTTGGTGTCATAACAGGTACTGTTAAAATCCACCTTTTTAGTTTTCTTACTTCTGCAAATTGCAACAACATTTCTTTATAAGTTAGTATTTCTGGGCCAAAAATATCATGAGAAGTATTAAATAATTCTTTTCTGTCGAGTGCTTTGTGTAAAAAAGACAAGACATCTCTAATTGCTAAAGGTTGTGTTTTTGTGTTCAACCATTTAGGCGCAATCATTGCAGGTAATTTTTCTACTAGGTCTCTTATGATTTCAAAAGAAGAACTTCCGGACCCTACAATTATTCCTGCTTTAAAAGTGGTTAAGGCATATGTGTTTGATGCTAATGTATTTTCAACATTTTTTCTTGATAATAAATGCTTAGAGAGCTTGGTGTCGTTGGTTATGCCACTTAAATAAATAACTTGTTTTATTGTGGTCGTTTCAGCATATTTTTTAAAGTTTAAGGCGCATTTTTCTTCTAAAACATGAAATTCTTTAGCAGAATTAGACATAGAGTGAATTAAATAATAGGCCGCATCAATATCTTTACGGAGGTGAGTTAAGCTTTCATAGTCTAAAAAATCAGCTTCAACTAATTGAATGTTTTTTTGATTTTTGTAATAGCTTTCTGCTCTTATTTTATCTCTAACAGGACAAATAACGGTGTGTCCGTCATTTAATAATAACGGAATTAAACGTTTGCCAATATATCCGGTTGCTCCTGTTACAAGAATTTTCATAGAAGTTATGCTGTGTTTTTAGTTCTTTGATAAGGTAATTTTTTTTTAGTAATTCAACCTTTACATATAACTTTTTAATTTGAACTACGGTAGGCATTTCATATTACAAACTTATAAATTGGCAGATTTAAAACTAGAGCACTTACTTATAAGGTTTATCTTATAAAGATGCTCTAGATCTTTCATTTTTTTATTCTTAAAATGACTTTAAAGCGTTTTAAAATTATTTATTTTTATGTCTTTTGCTTTTAAGTCATGCATTAAATTATACAAACCAAAAAAAGTTCTGTTAATGTAAATAAAGTGCTTAGAACCTCTGTTTCCATTCATGTTTTTTAGTTCTGTGCTTTTGGCATATTTCTGACCCAAATCAGAGAGCTTGCCAAAGAAAACTTTGTCAGAAAAATCAAAAACTTCTTGATGCAAGGGTTGTGTAAATAAAGTTAACATTTCATGAAACATGGCTCTAAAAAAGTCTAATTCTTCTTTAGAATCATCTGCTCTTAGAATTTCTAATTCATATAATTTCTGTTCAAAAATAACAGGATCACTAATACTTTCTGGTTTTGCTAATTCAAAATAAGGAACATAAAACTCCATAGGAATCGTTTTCATGCAACCAAAATCAATGACAATTAATTCGTTTTCTGGTGATATTAAAAAGTTTCCGGGATGCGGATCTGCATGTACTTTTTTTAAGTTATGCATCTGAAACATATAAAAATCCCACAAAGCTTGTCCTAATTTATTAGAAACTTCTTGGTTGTTTGTAGAAAATTCAGATAAATGTACGCCGTGCATCCAATCCATGGTAATAATTCTGTCTGATGATAAATCAGCATAATATTCAGGGAAATTAAGATTCGGAATGTGTTTGCAAGCAGCTACAATTTCTTTACTTTGTTCAACTTCTAATATGTAATTTGTTTCCTCAACTAATTTATTTTCTACTTCTTTAAAATATTTATCAGAATCTTTTCCTCTAATATTAAACATTTTAATAGCAATAGGTTTTACCAAAGCTAAATCTGAAGAAATACTTTGTGCCACACCAGGATATTGAATTTTTACAGCCAATTCTTTTCCATCTTTTTCTGCTTTATGAACCTGACCGATACTTGCGGCGTTTACAGAAACGGTATTGAATTTGTCGTAAATTTCATTCGGATCTTTTCCAAAATATTTTTTAAAAGTTTTGGTAACCAAAGCAGGAGAAAGTGGAGGTACAGAGAATTGAGAAAGCGAAAATTTTTCTACATAAGCCTGCGGTAAAATACTTTTTTCCATACTCAACATCTGAGCTACTTTTAAAGCACTTCCTTTTAAGGTTTTTAAACCGTCGTAAATATCTTCCGCATTATTTTCGTTTAGCTTAGCCTTGGCTTCTTCTTCTGTTTTGGTTATTTTATCTCCGTAATATTTAAGATAATTTACACCTATTTTTGCGCCAGTAGTAACTAATTTAGAAGCTCTCTGAATCTTAGAAGTTGGTATAGAATCTATTGTTTTCATAGGCTATTTAATTGAAGTTTACTTTTTCTTTTAAAATGAATTTTCCAAAATCGATAATGCTTTGTAAAGGTTTAATGTCCATTAAATCAAAACGAGCATTTATAGATTTTTCAATAAAAATATCTGTTTTTTCAAAGGATGGAGAAACATCATCTAGCCAAAACTTCATTGTTACCAATAAGTGAAACCAAGATGATTCTTGAATTGATTTATCTTGGATTTTTTCTAATTTTTCGTGTTTTAAATCTAATTTTTCTATGCCAATATTCTTAACATAGTTGAGATAATTTTCTCGCAGTTTTTTAAGAGACTTTAGTTTTTTAAAATTTTTTTGGCTATTTTCTAAAGCGTATACAACATAACTTCTGTTTGCTGTTAGTATTTCGAAAAATGTAAAATAAAAACTGAGTAATTTGTTTCTTGCATCAAAGTTTTCGTAGTCATCACTTTTGGCTAAAACGGTAATAGTGTGATTAAAAAATTCGGTAAAAACAGCTTCTTCAATAGTTTCAAAAGAACTATAGAATTTATAAAAATCAGCTTCGTCAAAATTATTTTCTTTCGCAAAACTATATACAGATTTTGGTTGATGGTTGTTTTCTAATATAAATTCCATATACCAGGATATTAAATTGTCTTTTGTAATATTTTTCTTTCTAGCCATAATCTTTTGATATTTATGTAAATATACGATTGTTTAACTAATTATCTATTTTGTTAAACAATAATTTTTTGTTAAAATAAATTGAAGCTTTTAAATTAAAAGAATAAACATCAATATATTATCTATATTTGCTTGTAATCTTAATTTATTATAGATGAATTTTAATGTGAAAACAGTATTAATTGCAGTAGTATTAGCAACAACTCTTTTTAGTAGTTGTGATAAAAAACAATCAGAAAAGGATAAAAAAACAATCGTACAAAATGAAGTTTTAACTGAAGAGGTTAAGGCACCGGAAGATATGGTGTGGGTTTCTGAAAAAACTTTTTTAATGGGGGCAAAAGTAGAGGATCAATATGCGATGCCGCGTGAAAAACCTGCGCATAAGGTTTCTGTTGATGGTTTTTTTATTGACACGCATGAAGTTACTAACAAACAATTTAAGAAATTTGTGGATGCAACTAAATATGTTACTGTTGCAGAAAGACCAATAGATTGGGATGAAATTAAAAAAGATTTACCTGCCGGTACAGAAAAACCAGCAGATTCAATATTACAACCAGGAAGTTTAATTTTTAATAAACATGCTAAAGGAGTTGTTTCTATGGATAATTATGGACAGTGGTGGAAATGGCAAATTGGTGCAGATTGGAAGCGTCCTGAAGGTCCAAAAAGTTCTATTGAAGGTCTAGATAATTATCCTGTTGTACACATGGCGCAAGAAGATGCTTTGGCTTATTGTAAATGGGCTAATAGAAGGTTGCCTACTGAAGCGGAATGGGAGTCTGCAGCACAAGGTAAATTTGAAGATAATATTTATACTTGGGGAAATAAGTATGAAGACTTAAATGCGAATGCAAACACTTGGCAAGGTAAATTTCCAACAGAAAATATTTCTGAAGATGGGTTTGATTACATTTCTCCAGTAGCATCGTACCCAGCAAATAATATTGGATTGTATGATATGGCTGGTAATGTTTGGGAAATGACTTCTGATTTATTTAATGTAAATTATTATCAAAGTATAGATCCATCAGTGGTACTTGCAAATCCTATAGGAGCAGAAAAATCATACACACCTAGTAATCCGTATCAAGTGGAGTATGTTATGAAAGGTGGTTCTTTTTTATGCCATGAGTCTTATTGTGCTAGTTTTAGAATTTCCGCAAGAATGGGAATGGAGCCTAATTCTGGTTCAGATCATATTGGTTTTAGAACCGTTGCTACCAAAGAAATGTTAGTGAAATAATTTATTTTTTAGCTAGACGTTTTATTTTACCTAGTTATTTAAGTTTATCGGAATGACTTTTTATAGTACTATTAATTTTTTATTAATAGTACTATTTTTTTTGTGTAGCCTTTAAAATGTTCCTTTAAAAATTATCTTATTGATATCTTTTATAGCTCAGGTATTATGCGGATTCTTGGTCGGAAATAGAGGTATATATACCTACTGACGGATGTAATGGTTGTTTAAATGTTGGTTGAATTCAATATGCGCACGCATGTCAAACTCCAAATTTAGATTTTACAACGGTTTACCTAGTGTATTAGATAGGAATAAATTCTTCTAAATTTAATATTATTTTAAAAGCAAAAAACCTTGATAAATTTTATCAAGGTTTTTTGCTTTTATGTCTCTTAGTGTATTTGTTACAAGACTATATATTAAGGAATAGTGATTGCAATTTAACTAAAAGATTAGTAATTAAAATCGTTTTCCAATACCAATTCCAATGGCCCAAGTATCTAAATTGTTTGCGCGATAGTCATATAAAACAGTAGGAGAAACATCCCAATTGTTTCCAAATTCTATTTCATATTCTAGACCTGCTCTAACAATAAAAAGATTTTCTTGTTTTTCTAACTCAACACCTGCTCCTAAAACTAAAACCCAGTTTTCATGAAACTTATGAAGTGCATCAAGAGTTAAAACGACAGGATGCTCTTTTTCAACAAAAATTTCATGTTCTTTTTCTATTTCAAAAGTTTCAAGTTCTAGATCATTATGTAGGCCTAATCCCCATTTTTCATTAATCCAATATTCTAAATCCAATCCAAAGGAGGGAACAATAACAACTTTATCCCCATCGCTTGTAGAGGTAGGAATGAATGTGTGACTTAAAACAGGGCTAACTCTAAAATGTTTAAAATTTTCTTCTTGTGCAGTAGCAATAAAGCTAATAAAAGTTAATACGATTATTAAGGTGTTTTTTTTCAAAATAATTTTTATTGAATATTATTAAGCAAGCAAAAGTATATATTTATTTTATTTTCAAACATGATAAATGTTATTTTTTACTTCTAAGTAAGTCTTAGGGAATATTAAATTATTTGAAGTCCTTGATTTATGTTTTCAATATTAGGACTTATAGACTTGTTCTGTGTAGTAATTAATATAGGTAGGTGAAATTGTGATGTGATTTTTTATCTTTTTGCTAAGAAGTTTTAAGGCGTATGAATTTTGAAATTGATCACAGAATATAAAAAAACAAGGTTTTTGTAAAATAAAAAAAGCTGAATATTTTAAAAAATATTCAGCTTTTAGTCGGGGTGGCAGGATTCGAACCTGCGACCTCCTCGTCCCAAACGAGGCGCGATGACCGGGCTACGCTACACCCCGAAAATGATAGTTCATTTAAGGACTGCAAAGATACACTCTTTTTACAAATAACAATCATTTTTAATAATTATTTTTCATTACATATTGTTAATTTACTTTAATTATGTTTTCATTATTAAAATTTATAAACATTTGTATTTATAAGTATCAAAATATGATACTTTTACACTTCTAAAATTGATACAGAATATTATGTCAGATACAATAGAAAAAATTAAATGTTTAATAATTGGTTCAGGGCCTGCAGGATATACTGCAGCAATTTATGCAGCAAGAGCAGACATGAAACCTATTATGTATACAGGAATGCAAATGGGAGGTCAATTAACAACTACAACTGAAGTTGATAATTTTCCAGGGTATCCAGAGGGTACGGATGGAACGGCAATGATGACCGATTTACAAAAGCAAGCAGAACGTTTTGGTACAGAAGTTCGTTTTGGATTGGTAACTAGTGTAGAATTAAGTGATAAAGTGGGTGGAATTCATAAAGTTGTTGTGGATGAGACGAAACAAATTGAAGCAGAAACTATTATTATTTCTACAGGAGCAACTGCAAAATATTTAGGATTAGAAAGTGAACAACGTTTAATTGGTGGAGGTGTTTCGGCTTGTGCTACTTGTGATGGGTTTTTCTACAAAGGACAAGATGTTGTAGTGGTTGGAGCAGGAGATACGGCTGCAGAAGAAGCTACTTATTTATCTAATATTTGTAATAAAGTTACAATTTTGGTTCGTAAGGATTTTATGAGAGCTTCTAAAGCGATGCAACATAGAGTTCAAAAGACTAAGAACATTGAAGTTTTATACAATACAGAAATAGATGAGGTTTTAGGATCTAATGTTGTAGAAGGGGTTAGAGCCATCAATAACCAAACAAAAGAAACTACAAATATTCCTGTAACAGGTGTATTTATAGCTATTGGACATACGCCAAATTCAGATTTATTTAAAGGTGTTTTAGATATGGATGAAACAGGTTATTTAATTACCAAAGGGAAATCTACAAAAACAAACTTACCAGGAGTTTTTGCTGCTGGAGATATTCAGGATAAAGAATACAGACAAGCGGTAACTGCTGCAGGTACAGGATGTATGGCTGCTTTAGATGCAGAACGTTATTTAGGTGCTCTAGAATAAGCAACGCAATTGTATTTTATATATAAAAAAAGAGATTACTGTTAAAGTAATCTCTTTTTTGTTGTTTCATTGCGTACAACGAAGTAATCTTTATATTCTATGTATGGACTCCTGCTTTAGCAGGAATAACAAATTCTTAAACTTCTACAGAAGCTTTCATAGATTTTCTGTAAGTAAAAGAATTAAATATATTTCTTTTACCAAAATTGTTCATTGATTTTGCGTTTACAAATTTTCCGAAAAGTATTTTACTAACACCAAAGTATTCGTATTTATTTCCATCAGTAAAAGTAACCTCTAATAACATACTTTTATGGTGCCAATCTGCAACCTGAAATTCTGTTATTGTTGTTTTATAAGCATCTAAATTAGCCGCTTTCGTTTCTGGAGCTATACTTACTAAGAAATGATACCCATCAATAATTTGAGTACTCATTACATCTGCTTCATCCTTTTTTTCTTGATCTTGAAATTTATCTGGGTGCCACTCTTTCACTAAACCTCTGTAAGATTTTTTTAAATCCTTTAAATCAATAGATCCTTCTACTTTAAAAAGTTTTTTATATTCTTTTATACGCTTCATTTCGTTATTTTCAAATTGCGTGCAAAACTACTGATATTAAATGGATTGTGATGCACCAAATTATTATTATATTATAAACATCTATTTTAAGTCAGATTTTTAATTGTTTAAATTGTTTTTTTACTGATTTATATCATTCTTTTTTGGTGTTTAATTTTGCAACTTTAAGCATAGTTCTAAAGCCTTTTATTATGAAAACGCACATTTCTTATTACGAAAATAAATATGAGTTTCGCTTGTTTGTTCAAAAGTCCTTTTCTACTTTATTAAAGCTAAAACAAGAAAAAGATCAGACTTCCTTTAATAATTTGGTCTTAAAAATATTGCCAGAAATTCGAAAATATGTAAATAAAAGATTAAATGCTGCTATAAAAACAGGTCATTTTTCTAAAAAGAAATATAAAGCTGATGATATTATTGACCAGCTCTTTATAGCTATTTATGATGCTATTGAAGCTGTAGAAAATGAAGACAATTTCTATGTATGGTTGTTTAAAAAAACAAATGATTTGTTAGATGATGTTATTGTAGAAGAAGAGTTTAATGAATTGTTTTTTAAAAATATAGATGATTATACCAAACCAGAATGGGATGAAATGCAAGAGAAATTTAGTACTGATGGAGGAGGAGATTTATTAATGATTGAAGAACTAGATGATTTTACATACAATCATAACGATTATAGTTTAGAGGATGTTTTTGTGGAAGATGATGAGAAAGCATTAGCTGAAACATTAGATAAAAAATTAGGAGAAGATAAAGTTAATGAACATATAGAATTAGTAGTGCACAATATGCCTGCGGAAATGCGAATTGTTTTCTATTTATGTACCAATCAAAAGTTACAAATAGAGGAAATTGCAGAAATACAAAAAAAATCAATCCCTGAAGTTGAAAAACTTTTAAGCGATGCAAAAAAAGTAATTCAAAGAAGTCTCTTTAATAGATACGCCGCAGAGAATTAAGGTTTTAAATTTGGGTTAGAAATCACTTTTTATAAGTTAGCTAAAAATCTACTTAATAAGAAGTGATTTTTTTATGACGAATAGAATCTTTTTGATCATTAGTCCAATTATATTTTCCCTCATAAATACCTTTTGTTTCCCAGTCTCCATACATTGGGTTTGGTAATACAATGTACTTATTACCAAAAGAGGTATGTAAGCTATCTGTATTTTTATTTCTTTGAGTTGTAGTGCTATTTTCAAATATCGATGAAAAATCAGATAAATTATCACCCAAAAGTAATACTATTTCATGGGTTTTGTTGACAATACTTCTTCTAGAACCTTTTCCGCTACTATTGGTTTTTAAAAGTACGTGAGTTTCATCCGCAAAAGGAAAACCTTTTAATTGTAAGTTTCTAATGGTTTCTTTTGTCTGTTCTGCAGATCTGTTAGAAATGTAAAATATAGTTACATTTTTACGCTGAGCGTATTTAAAAAAATTGAGTGCTCCTGGTATAGCTTTTGCATTTTCTTTTTTTACCCATTCGGTCCATCTTTCTGAAGTATAATTTTCGTCTAATTCAATTTGTTTACCAGAATACGGACTGTTGTCTAAAAGAGTTTCGTCTATATCGGTAACAATAGCAATTGGTTTTTTAGATGTATTATTTGCTAAAATTTGATCTAATCGAAGCTGTGCTAAATTGTAAGCTTGATAAGTTAATGCTTTGTATTCTGCTGCATTTTGAACCCACAATAAAGATTGTATGGTATGTTCCTTAATTGGAGTCTTATTTATAGTTTGTTGTTTTATAGTAGTAATTTGAGTTTTACAACCGAAAAAAATGAATGCTGTAAAAAGAGAAAAAAATATTTTATTTTTCATTATGGTTTCTATTTTAGGAAATACGAATGTGCTTCAAAATTAATATAATTTTAATTATATTATGAATATTTAGCATATAAAAAAACCATCATTTTTAATGATGGTTTTTACAACAAACAACTAATTTAATCTAAAAGTTAGATTAATTTTTTACTATATTTTGATTGTCAGTTGAGTTTGAAGAAGAGTTTAAAAATTTCAACAAACTCAATTTGACATCAAGAGATTTTTAGAAGCAGTATTTATTTTCTGCTTTTACTTTTTCTGCTATTTCGTTACGTAAATCAACAATATCTGGGTAGTTTTGGTATTTTGTAAAACGTTTTAAGCCCATTAACATCATACGTTGCTCATCTCCTTCTGCAAAAGAAATAATACTTTCTTTTCCTTTTTCTTCAATAATATCTACTGCGTGATATAAATATAATTTAGACATTGCAATTTGAACAGATTGTTCTTTTTCGCTGGTGCGTTTTACATTCTTTTCTGTTCTTAGAATGGCAGATTCTGCCATGTATATTTCAATTAAAATATCTGAAGCTGCAATTAATAATTGTTGATGTTTTTCTATCTCAGGACCATATTTTTGAAGCGCTGCACCTGCAACCATTAAAAATGTTTTCTTTAATTTAGAGATCATTAGTTTTTCTTCAGAAAATAATTCTGAAAAATCAGGAGTATCAAAAGAAGGAATACCCATTAAGCTATTTGCAACTTCTGTTGCTGGGCCTAATAAATCTACATGCCCTTTCATGGCTTTTTTAATCAACATTCCTACAGAAAGCATTCTGTTAATTTCATTTGTTCCTTCGTAAATACGAGCAATTCTTGCATCTCTCCAAGCAGATTCCATGGGAGTTTCTTCAGAGAATCCCATTCCACCAAAAATCTGAATTCCTTCATCGGCACAACTTTGTATGTCTTCGGAAACGGCCACTTTTAAAATAGAACATTCAATAGCATATTCTTCTACACCTTTTAATTCTGCTTCTTGATGTGTGTTTCCTGCTGCAACTCTTAATGCAATTCTGTCTTCAATATCTTTAGAAGCTCTATAGGTTGCTGATTCGCCAACATAAGAATTCGTTGACATTTCTGCTAATTTTACTTTAATAGCACCAAAATCTGCAATAGGAGTTTTAAACTGCTTGCGCTCATTTGCATATTTTACAGCATGCGTAATCACCCTTCTTTGAGAATCTAAACAAGCAGCTGCTAATTTAATTCGCCCAACATTTAAAGCGTTCATGGCGATTTTAAAACCTTCTCCACGACCAGCTAACATGTTTTCTGCAGGTACTGCCGTATCATTAAAAAATACTTGTCTTGTAGAACTTGCTCTAATCCCTAATTTATGTTCTTCTTCTCCTAATGTAATTCCATTCGGATTTTCTTTATCGAATTCAACAATAAAACCAGTAATATTTTTATCACCTTCTATACGAGCAAAAACGATCATTAAACGACAAAAACCTGCGTTCGAAATCCACATTTTTTGTCCGTTAATTTTGTATGATTTTCCATCAGCAGACAATTCTGCAGTTGTTTTTCCTGAATTTGCATCAGAGCCAGCACCTGGTTCTGTTAAACAATATGCACCAAACCACTCACCTGTAGCTAGTTTAGGAACATATTTTTGTTTTTGTTCTTCCGTTCCGTATAAAGTAATTGGCATAGTTCCAATACCAGTATGCGCACCAAAAGCAGTACTAAAAGAACCTGTTCCGCTTGAAATATAATCGCAAGTTAAAACGGTAGAAACAAATCCCATTCCTAATCCTCCATAAGCTTCAGGCACTGCAACTCCTAGAAACCCTAATTCACCAGCTTTTACCATTACTTCTTCAGTAAGCGCATAGTCTTTAGCTTCAAAACGTGCTTTATGCGGAATGATTTCTCTATCATTAAATTCCATAACCGCTTCCTTCATCATCTGTTGCTCCTCAGAAAAATCTTCTGGAGTAAATACATCTTCACAGTTTGTTTCTTTTACAAGAAATTGTCCACCTCTTAAAAGTTCTTTATTAGTTGTTTCCATATTTTTATTGACTTATGATGGTAAGACTGATGACATAAGACGTCAATTGAATTACCAGATTTTGATAGTTATATAATTTTTTTATTGAATTTAAGTCTTACGTCTTAAGTTCATTTAGTCTTATGTCGTTTAAGACAAAAACTCAAACACACCTGCAGCACCTTGTCCAGTACCAACACACATGGTTACCATTCCGTATTTGTTCTTCATGTTACGTTTGCGCATTTCATCGAATAATTGCACAGATAATTTTGCACCAGTACAACCTAATGGATGTCCTAATGCAATGGCGCCACCATTTACATTTACAATGTCTTGGTTTAGGTCTAGCTCACGCATTACTGCTAAAGATTGAGAAGCAAAAGCTTCATTCAATTCAATTAGTTCAATATCTTTTTGTTGTAAACCTGCTTGTTTTAAAACCTTAGGTATTGCAGCTACAGGACCAATTCCCATAATTCTTGGTTCTACACCTGCAGCAGCATAATTTACTACTCTTGCAATAGGTTCTAGATTTAATTCTTTTACCATTTCTTCACTCATCACCATAACAAAAGCAGCACCATCACTCATTTGAGATGAGTTACCAGCTGTTACACTTCCACCTGCCGCAAAAACTGCGCGTAATTTATTTAAAACTTCAATAGAAGTCCCTTTTCTAGGTCCTTCATCTTTAGTTACTGTATATTTTCTTGTTGCTTTTTTTCCGTTTGCATCTAAAAAGGTTTCTTCAACTTCAATAGGAACTATTTGATCTTGAAAACGGTTTTCTGCTTGCGCTTTTAAAGCTTTCATGTGAGAATTAAATGCAAATTCATCTTGATCCTTTCTAGAAACATTAAATTGGTTTGCAACTGCTTCTGCAGTGTTTCCCATTCCCCAATAATAATTAGCATGACCAGATTTAACAGTATCATAATTCAATTCTGGTTTAAAACCAGTCATTGGTACAGAGCTCATGCTTTCTGCTCCACCTGCAATAATACAACTTGCCATTCCTGCATTAATTTTAGCTGCTGCCATGGCAATTGTTTCTATTCCAGAAGAACAGAAACGGTTTACGGTAACACCAGGAACATCCACTGAGTTTAATCCTATTAAGGAAATAAATCGTGCCATGTTTAACCCTTGTGCTCCTTCTGGCATTGCATTACCAACCATTACATCATCGATGCGTTTTACATCCAAATTTGGGATTTCTTTCATCATGTGCTGAATGGTTTCTGCACCTAATTCGTCTGCTCGTTTAAAGCGAAAAACACCTTTTGGAGCTTTTGCAACTGCTGTTCTATATGCTTTTACTATATATGCTGTTTTCATTTTTTCTTGATTTTTAGATTATTGGATTTTCAGATATTTAGATTTCTAACAATCGAGAAATCTAACGTTCTAATAATCTAATTTCTTAATGGTTTTCCAGTTTTCAACATTGCTTGAATTCTTTCTAATGTTTTACGTTCTGTACATAAACTCAAAAATGCTTCTCTCTCTAGATCTAATAAATACTGTTCTGTAACCAATGTTGGTTCAGATAAATCTCCACCAGCCATTACATACGCTAGTTTATTGGCAATTTTCATGTCATGTTCACTAATGTATTTAGAGTCTTTCATAGAATCTGTACCTACCAAAAACATTCCTAAAGCTTGTTTTCCTAAGACGGTAACATCAGTACGTTTTGCGGGTTGTGTATATCCACTTTCCGCCATTAGTTTTGCATGTGCTTTTGCAGTTGCAATTTGTCGGTCTTTATTAACAACTACAACATCTTTTCCTTTTTGAAGTAACCCTAAATCGAAAGCTTCATAAGCAGAAGTAGATACTTTTGCCATACCTATGGTTAAGAAGTTTTCTTGTAAAACGTTTAATTCTACGTCTCCTTTCTTAAAAGAATCTGATGCTCTTAAAGCCATTTCTTTAGAACCACCACCACCAGGAATTACACCAACTCCAAATTCTACTAATCCCATATACGTTTCTGCTGCTGCAACCACTTTATCGGCATGTAAAGAAATTTCACAACCACCACCTAAAGCCATTCCGTGTGGAGCAGAAATAGTTGGTATAGATGAATAGCGCATACGCATCATCGTGTCTTGAAAATATTTAATGGCATAATTTAATTCATCATATTCTTGCTCTACAGCCATCATAAAAATCATACCAATATTTGCTCCTACAGAGAAGTTTGCAGCTTGGTTACCAACAACCAAACCTTGAAAGTCTTTTTCTGCTAAATCAATTCCTTTATTAATTCCTGCTAAAACGTCTCCACCAATGGTGTTCATTTTAGATTGGAATTCTATATTTAAAATTCCGTCTCCAATATCTTCTATAACAACACCAGAATTTTTAAAAACTTCGTTTGATTTTCTAATGTTATCTAAAATAATAAAACCATCCTGACCCGGTTTTTTAGTTTGAGATTTAGAAGGAATGTCATAAAAATAAGTAGCTCCTTCTTTTACTGAATAGAACGATTTAGAACCAGAAGCTAACATTTCTGTTACCCAAGTTGCAGGTTCTTTACCTTCGGCTTTCATTAGTTCGATTCCTTTTTCTACACCAACGGCATCCCAAATTTCGAAAGGACCATTTTCCCAACCGAATCCTGCTTTCATGGCATCATCAATCTTATACAATTCATCAGAAATTTCTGGAATTCTATTTTGGACGTATGCAAACATGGCTGCGAAGTTCTTTCTATAGAATTCACCAGCTTTATCTTTTCCACCAATCAATACTTTAAATCGGTCAATTGGCTTATCAATCGTTTTCGTAAGTTCTAAAGTTGCAAATTTTGCTCTTTTAGAAGAACGATATTCTAAAGTATCTAAGTCTAAAGTTAAAATTTCTTTTTTTCCTTCAGCATTTACTGTTTTTTTGTAGAAACCTTGTCCAGTTTTACTTCCCAACCATTTGTTTTCCATCATTTGGTTGATGAAACTAGGAAGCTTAAATAAATCGTGAGCTTCATCATCAGGACAGTTTTCATAGATTCCGTTAGCAACGTGTACTAGCGTATCTAAACCAACAACATCTACGGTTCTAAAAGTAGCCGATTTAGGTCTACCTATAACTGGTCCTGTTAATTTATCAACTTCTTCAACGGTTAGGCCTAGTTCTTTTACTTGATGGAATAAAGATTGAATTCCGAAAATTCCAATTCTATTTCCAATAAATGCAGGCGTATCTTTTGCTAAAACAGATGTTTTACCTAAGAATTTCTCACCATACATCATTAAGAAGTCTGTAACTTCTTGTGTACAATCTGGACCAGGAACAACTTCAAAAAGTTTTAAATATCTTGGAGGGTTAAAAAAGTGAGTTACTGCAAAATGCTTTTGAAAGTCTTCACTTCTTCCTTCATTCATAAATTGGATAGGAATACCAGAAGTATTAGAAGAAATAATAGTACCTGGGGTTCTGTGTTTTTCTAGTTTTTCAAAAACGATTTTTTTGATGTCTAGTCTTTCAACAACAACTTCCATAATCCAATCTACATCAGCAACTTTTGCAATATCATCCTCTAAATTACCAGTGGTAATTCTGTTTGCAAATTTTTGATTATAAATAGGAGAAGGCTTAGATTTAAGGGAAGCTGTAAGCGCATCATTTACTAAACGATTTCGTACAACTTTGTCTTCGAGGGTTAATCCTTTAGCTTTTTCTTTGGCGTTTAATTCTCTTGGCACAATGTCCAATAATAGAACTTCAACGCCAATGTTTGCAAAATGACAAGCAATTCCGCTTCCCATAATTCCAGAGCCAACTATTGCTACTTTTTTAATTCTTCTATTCATTAGTTAATTGTTTTTTATACTTTATTGCTAACAGTACCATAAATATGTTTGTCAGCAATTAATTTGTTAATTGTTGATGTTACTTTAAAAAAACCTGTCAAATCTTTATCGGAAACATTTTCTCTTATAGTTTCATTAAATTGTATTACATAGGCTTTAGATATTTTACGCATTTCTATGCCGTAATCTGTTAATTTAATTAGAATGCTTCTACCGTCATCGGGGTTTTTTTCTCTGCAAATAGCACCTTTATCTTCCATCGTTTTTAAAATTCTAGAAAGACTTGTCGGTTCCATACCCATTAAAGGTCCTAAAGCCGTAGATGGTGTTCCGTTTTGTTTATCAATATTTAATAAAACAAATGCTGTAGACATTGTGCTATCATGTTTTACAGCTTGCTCATTATAAACTTTAGCAACAGCTTGCCAAGTTGCTCTGAGTTCGTGATCTATAGATTTTTTTCTTTCCATTATGTCAAATATATAAAAATTTATTATGCATGCATAGTAAATTGAAAAAAAGTTATGCACGCATAGTAAAATTTAACAAAAAATTATGTTGTAACGTTTTAGTACAATTGAATACTAATACTATTAAAATATGTAAGTTTGTAGTTATTGAGAACTTTCCGTTAAATTATGAAAACCCAATGAAGAATTTATTAGAAGTTAATAATGTTGTAAAAAAATATGGAGATTTTACAGCTTTAAATGATGTTTCACTGCATATACCTAAAGGATGTGTTTTTGGATTATTAGGCCCAAATGGAGCTGGAAAAACATCTTTAATTAGAATTATCAACCAAATAACAATGCCAGATAGTGGTTCTATTATTTTAGATGGAGAAGCATTAGCACCGCATCATACAGCACAAATTGGCTATTTACCAGAAGAACGTGGTTTGTATAAATCTATGAAAGTAGGAGAGCAGGCTTTGTATTTAGCGCAATTAAAAGGATTGAGTAAAGCCGAAGCTAAAAAACGTTTGAAATATTGGTTTGATAAATTTGATATTTCTGCTTGGTGGAACAAGAAAATTGAAGAACTATCTAAAGGAATGGCGCAAAAAGTGCAATTTATTGTAACGGTAATGCACAATCCTAAATTATTAATTTTTGATGAGCCTTTCTCTGGGTTCGATCCTATTAATGCGCAATTAATTGCCAAAGAAATTTTACAACTTAGAGATGAGGGAGCAACCATTATTTTTTCTACGCATAGAATGGAATCTGTAGAAGAAATGTGTGATGAAATAGCCTTAATAGATAAATCGAACAAGATTTTAGATGGAAAGCTAGATGATATCAAACGTCAGTTTAGAACTCATACTTTTCAAGTGGGGCTTCATGCGGATCATCCTAAAGAAGTGGAAGCAAAATTAAAAGAGCGCTTTGAAGTTTTTCCATCCAACTTTAAATTATTGAATGATAGTTTAACTATGAATGTAAAATTAACGGAAGGAAATTCTGCAAACGATTTGTTGTCTTTTTTAACAAGTAGCGGAGAAGTGCAACATTTTGTAGAATTGATACCAAGTGCAAACGATATTTTTATTCAGGCAATAAATAAAAACAGTTTATAAAATGAGCAAGTTAAAACTAATTATACATAGAGAATTTATTGCTAAGGTTCGTAATAAATCATTTATAATGATGACTTTTTTAAGTCCCTTATTAATGTTAGGTATGGGTGCTTTGGTTTATTTTCTGATGCAAAAAAATGAAGAAAAAGTTAAAGAAGTTGTCTATGTAGATAATTCAGGCTTGTTTTCTAAAGAAGATTTTAAAGATTCTAAAACCATTCATTATAAAGATTATACTGCTTTAGGGATTGAAGAAACAAAAAAGAAAGTAGAAGAAGGCAATTATTATGGAGCCTTGATTATCCCAAAACAAGATAGTTTAGAATTGCTAGCAAAATCTATAGAGTTTTATTCTACAGATTCTCCAGGGATGTCTGTAATAGGTTCTTTAGAAAATAAAATAGAGACTAAGATAAGACATGAAAAACTAAATAATTTTGGTATTGATTTAGAAAAAATAGAAGCTTCTAAAATTAATACAGATATAAAAATGTTTAATTTTTCTGGAGAAGAATCTTCAAAATTAATAAACGGATTAAAAATAGGCCTTGGTGCAATGGCTGGTTATCTGTTAATGATGTTTGTTATTATATATGGTAACTCAGTAATGCGTAGTGTTATTGAAGAGAAAACAAGCAGAATTATAGAAATTATAGTATCATCTGTAAAACCTTTTCAATTAATGCTAGGTAAAATTATAGGAAATGCTTCTGCTGGGTTATTACAATTCTTTATTTGGGGAATTATACTATTTGTGCTAACAACCGTTGCATCTTCTGTTTTTGGGGTTGATGTTGTAGGTATGCAATCGGCTAGAGTACCTGCAGAACAAATGGAAGCAATGAAATCTGCAGTTGGTGGAGGGGAGATGCAAGTAGTGGTACAGGAAATTTTAAAATTACCAATTTTAAAAATGTTTATTTTATTCATATTTTATTTTCTAGGTGGTTTTATGTTATACAGTTCTTTGTTTGCAGCAGTTGGTGCAGCTGTAGATAATGAAACAGATACGCAACAATTTATGTTGCCAATTATGTTGCCTTTAATGTTAGGTATTTATGTTGGTTTTGCAACCGTTATAAATGATCCTCATGGTTCTATTGCGGTACTGTTTTCTTACATTCCATTTACAAGTCCTATTGTTATGTTAATGAGAGTTCCTTTTGGAGTTTCTTGGTATGAGTTGGCCATTTCTATGACGTTATTATTGGTTACATTTGTGTTTATGGTATGGTTGGCAGCAAAGATTTACCGCGTAGGTATTTTAATGTATGGTAAAAAACCTACTTATAAAGATTTATATAAATGGTTGAAGTATAAAGGGTAAATGCAAGATAACGTACAGGAAGTTACTGGTGATATTATAGAGAAAGCAAATTCTATATTAGATTATACTATTCATTTTTCTAATGAAATTAGTGTAAGTCTTAGAGGGCTGTTGTATATAGTTTTTGCTTTATTTTTAACTTCAATTCTTCTTAAATTAATTAAAAGAATAGTTACAAAAAAATTGCCTGAAAATGATAAACATAAATTTGGAACCGTCTTTAGTTACCTTAGATGGTTTGTTTATTTAATTATTTTCTTGGTGGCAATGCATGTTTCTGGTGTAAATGTAACAGCTGTATTTGCTGCATCTGCGGCTCTTTTAATAGGTGTTGGTTTGGCGTTACAAACGTTGTTTCAGGATATTCTTTCTGGAATCTTTATTTTAGTAGATCAATCTGTGCATGTGGGAGATATTATTGAGTTAGAAGGAAAAGTAGGTAGAGTTTTAGAAATTCGTTTAAGAACCACAAGGGCAGTTACTATAGATAATAAAGTATTGGTAATTCCTAATCACTTATATTTAACCAATATTTTATTTAATTGGACTGAAAACGGCATTGAAACTAGAGAATCTGTAACCGTTGGTGTTGCTTATGGAAGCGATGTAGATTTGGTAAAACAAATTTTATTAGACACTGCAAAAAACCATCGTAAAATTTTAAAAAGACCAGAGCCAAATGTCTTATTTACAGATTTTGCAGATAGTTCACTAAATTTCAAACTAGTGTTTTCGTTAAATGATAGTTTTGAAACAAGATTTGTACAAAGTGATTTGCGTTTCGAAATTAATAAGAAGTTTAAAGAGCACAATATTTCAATTCCATATCCACAAAGAGATGTACATGTTTACTCTAATACACAACCATTAGTTTAATAAGTATAAAATGAAAAGATCTTTAATTATTCTAGTATTGTTTGCAAGCTTTATAGCAAATGCACAATTAACAGATTTAGCAAGAATAGAATATTCTTTTATTCCTCAAAAAAAATCTGATGATCAATATACTAGAATTAGAGCGTTGTTTAATTATCCAATTAAAATAAAAGAAGGTAGTTATTTAATTATAGGTTCAGAATTTAATAGGATATTTTTAAATTTAAAAGATCAATATCCTTTTAATACAGCACTACTAGAAAATATTAATGTTATTGATTTAAATTTAGCATACACTCATAAAATAAGTGATCATTGGAGAGTTGCTTATAGTTTTACGCCTAGGTTAGCTGCAACCTTAACCCACAAAATAACGAATGAAGATTTTTTTATTAACGGAGGTCTTTTTTTTATAAAAGATAGAACAAAAGATAAAAAATTAGCAAAGCCATATCGTTTAACTTTGGGGTTAACCTATAATACAACTGCAGGTGTTCCTTTTCCGTTACCTTTAATAAATTACTTTAGGCAAGTAGATGAGAAATGGTCTTATACAGTTGGTGTACCTAAAATGAATTTAAAATATAAAATAAACCCAGTAAACAGTTTACAATCTTTTGTTGGTTTAGATGGTTATTTTGCACATTTAAAGACGCCAATAATTATAGATAATAAAGAAGCAGACAATATATCTTTATCTGTATTGGTGGCCGGTTTAGGCTATAACTATCAATTTACAAAGCATTTAGTGTGGTTTGCCTATAGTGGTTACACTATTAGATTGAGTAATGTTTTAAGAGATAAAGACAGAAAGAATGTATATACTTTAGATAAAGTAAATGCGTTTTATTTAAGAACAGGTATTAAATTTAAAATATAATGTCAAAGATTTTAATAATAGAAGATGAAGCCGCCATTAGAAGAGTTTTAACAAAGATTATTTCTGAAGAAAATGAAGCTTACCATGTAGAAGAGGCAGAAGATGGTTTGTTAGGAATTGAAATGATTAAAAATAATGATTACGATTTGGTTTTGTGTGATATTAAAATGCCAAAAATGGACGGTGTTGAAGTATTAGAGAAAGCAAAAAAAATAAAACCAGAAATTCCGATTGTAATGATTTCAGGGCATGGAGATTTAGATACTGCAGTAAACACAATGCGTTTAGGCGCGTTTGATTATATTTCTAAACCACCAGATTTAAACAGACTTTTAAATACAGTTAGAAATGCTTTAGATAAAAAAGTATTAACTGTAGAGAATAAAAGATTAAAGAAAAAGGTTAGTAAAAACTACCAAATGATTGGTGAAAGTGTTGCAATCTCTCATATAAAAGAGATGATTGAAAAAGTAGCACCAACAGATGCAAGAGTTTTAGTTACAGGGCCTAATGGAACAGGAAAGGAGTTGGTTGCGCATTGGTTGCACGAAAAATCAGATAGATCTAAAGGTTCTTTAATTGAGGTAAATTGTGCTGCAATTCCATCAGAATTAATAGAAAGCGAATTATTTGGTCATGTAAAAGGTTCTTTTACTGGTGCAAATAAAGACAGAGCAGGTAAGTTTGAAGCAGCAAATGGAGGAACTATTTTTTTAGATGAAATAGGAGATATGAGTTTGTCTGCACAAGCAAAAGTATTACGTGCTTTGCAAGAAAATAAAATTCAGCGTGTTGGTTCTGATAGAGACATTAAAGTAAATGTTAGAATTGTTGCAGCAACTAATAAAAACTTAAAGGAAGAAATTGCAGAAGGTAGATTTAGAGAAGATCTATATCACAGATTAGCCGTTATTTTAATTGAAGTTCCGTCTTTAAATGATAGAAGAGAAGACATTCCGTTATTGGTAGACTTTTTTACTGGAAAAATTTCTGTAGAACAAGGCACTCCTAAAAAAGCATTTTCTGCTGCTGCAATTAAATTATTACAAGAATATGATTGGACGGGAAACATCCGTGAATTAAGAAATGTAGTAGAACGTTTAATTATTTTGGGAGAAAAAGAAGTCTCTGCAAACGATATTAAAATGTTTGCAAGTAAGTAGCTTCTTTAGTTTCTAGTATGCTGATTATTTCTGTAAATTCTTTAGCTTTTGCATAATCTAAGGCAGATTTGTTTTCTTTATCTTTAAGAGATAAATCTGCATTTTGTTCCAATAAAAATGCCACCATTTTTAGTTGATTGTACATAGTTGCAAAAATTAAAGGTGTATAACCAAGATTGTTTTGCACATTCATATTTGCATTATTCTTTAAAAGAAGTTTTGCAATATCAACATTACCTTTAAAAGCAACACCTAATAAAGCGGTGTTTCCTTTAGCATCTCTATGATTTATATTTGCATTGTGATTTATTAAAGTTTCTGCAATTTCTATTTTATCAAAATAGGTAGCAAAAACTAAGGGTGTAAAACCTCTTTTATCTTGTGCGTTTGCCAATTTAGGAAACCTTTTTAATAGTGTTTCTATTACATTGATGTTCACAGATTGAATTGCATCAAAAAAAGTATTTAAAATATTCATAAGTAGTGTGTTTATTAAAAGGATAAGCTTTCACAAAAAAGCTTATCCTTTTTTTATTAATTATTTGACATCAAATCTATCAGCATTCATCACTTTTGTCCAAGTTTTTACAAATGCATTCACAAATTTTTCTTTATTGTCATCTTGTGCGTATACTTCTGCGTAAGAACGTAAAATTGAATTAGAGCCAAATACTAAATCTACACTTGTTGCGGACCATTTAAAAGCACCGGTTTTACGATCTCTAATTTCATATAAACCTTCACCAACTGAATTCCATGTATTCCCCATATCAGTTAAGTTTACAAAGAAATCATTCGTTAAAGCACCTTCGTTATCTGTAAAAACTCCATGTTTAGTTCCTGCATAATTAGTGCCCAATACTCTCATTCCTCCAATTAAAATTGTCATTTCTGGAGCAGTTAAGCCTAAAAGTTGTGTTTTATCTAACATCAATTCTTCCGGACTAACAATATATTCTTGTTTTAACCAATTTCTATATCCGTCTGCAATTGGCTCTAAAGGCTCAAAAGAAGCCGCATCTGTCATTTCATCCGTAGCATCTCCTCGACCAGCGGTAAAAGGAACAGTTGTGTTGAAACCTGCATTTTTAATTGCTTTTTCTACACCAACATTACCCGCTAAAACAATGGTATCAGCAATACTAATTCCAAATTCCGTAGCAATAGGAGTTAGAATATCTAATACTTTGTTTAATCTCTCTGGTTCGTTACCAGCCCAATCTTTTTGAGGAGCTAAACGAATACGAGCACCATTTGCTCCTCCACGCATATCAGAACCCCTATAAGTTCTGGCGCTATCCCAAGCAGTAGCAACTAATTCTGCAATTGTTAAATCTGTACTCGAAATTTTTGCTTTAACAAGGTTTACATCATATTCTTTATTTCCTTCAGGAATTGGATCTTGCCATATTAATTCTTCAGTAGGTACATCTGGGCCATAATATCTAGCCTTTGGTCCCATATCACGGTGTGTTAATTTGTACCAAGCACGCGCAAAAGTTTCTGAAAAATATTGGTGATCGTTACTAAATTTTTCACAGATTTCACGATAAATAGGATCTACTTTCATCGCCATATCAGCATCTGTCATCATAGGATTTAAACGAATAGATGGATCTTCTACATCTACAGGTTTGTCTTCTTCTTTGATGTTGATAGGTGCCCATTGTGTAGCTCCTGCAGGACTTTTCGTAAGTTCCCATTCATATCCAAATAAAAGATCGAAAAATCCATTATCCCATTTTGTAGGTTCAGTGGTCCATGCACCTTCTATACCACTTGTTACCGTATCTCTACCAACACCTGTTCCAGTAGGATTAGACCACCCTAAACCTTGGTTTTCAGTAGGGGCAGCTTCTGGTTCTGGGCCTAATTTACTAGCATCTCCATTTCCGTGCGCTTTACCAACTGTATGACCTCCTGCAGTTAATGCCGCAGTTTCTTCATCATTCATTGCCATACGAGCAAACGTTTCTCTAATATGTAAAGCCGTTTTTGCAGGGTCAGATTTACCGTTAACACCTTCTGGGTTTACGTAAATTAATCCCATTTGTACGGCTGCTAACGGATTTTCCATTGTGCTAGGATCTTCCACGTCATTATAACGTTCATCACTTGGCGCAAGCCATTCTTTTTCATCTCCCCAATACGTATCTTTTTCTGGTTGCCAAATATCTGTTCTACCAAATGCAAAACCATACGTTTTTAAGCCCATAGATTCATAAGCAATGGTACCCGCTAAAATGATTAAATCTGCCCAACTTAATTTGTCCCCATATTTTTTCTTAATGGGCCAAAGTAATCGTCTTGCTTTGTCTAAACTAGCATTGTCTGGCCAAGAATTTAAAGGAGCAAAACGTTGGTTTCCGGTTCCACCACCACCACGGCCATCACTAGTTCTATAAGAACCTGCGGAGTGCCAAGACAAACGAATCATTAATCCGCCGTAGTGGCCCCAATCTGCAGGCCACCAATCTTGACTATCGGTCATTAATTTTGTTACATCTTCTTTTAAAGCTTCAATATTTAAGCTTTTTAGCGCTTCGTGGTAATTAAACGCTTCACCAAGTGGGTTTACTTTTGTGTCATGTTGATGTAAAATATCTAAATTTAAAGAATTTGGCCACCAGTCATTATTTGTTTCATTAGTTGTGTTTCCTCCATGAAACGGACATTTTGTGATGTCACCAGAACCGTGTTTTAAGTTTTCCATTATATATGTTTTTAAATGTTATGTTTTAATTTTTGACAAACCTACAATATGTTTTTAAATAATTTTTATCTATTGTTTTTATTTTGTAATAGTTTAAAACAATAGATGATGATATTTCTTTAAAAATAAGAATTTACTTTTCTGTATCTATGTAAATAGCTAAAATCTATTTGTTTTTATTTTTATTATAATTAAAAACTATAGTAATATCAAAAGTTACCATTAAAATAATTACTTTCTTTTTGCTTTCTTTTTATCTTTGCATCAGTGAAAATTGAATATTAATAATTATAAAACTTATATAAAATGGCAACAGCAGTTGGAAAAAAATTCCCAAATTTAAATGTAGATGCAATGAACGAAATGGGAGATACGTTCAAAGTAAATGTATTAGAAGAAGCAATTAAAAATAAAAAGAAAGTATTGTTATTTTGGTACCCAAAAGATTTTACATTTGTTTGCCCTACAGAATTACATGCTTTTCAAGCGGCTTTAGGAGAATTTGAAAAAAGAAATACCGTTGTAATTGGTGCTTCTTGTGATACTCCAGAAGTTCATTTTGCTTGGTTAAGTACTTCTAAAGATAATGGTGGAATTGAAGGTGTTACCTACCCAATTTTAGCAGATACTAACAGAAACTTGTCTTCTATTTTAGGTATTTTAGATATTACAAACGAAACTTTTGATGAAGCTTCACAAACAATTCAAGTAGAAGGAGATAATGTTACTTATAGAGCAACTTATTTAATTGATGAAGAAGGAACTGTTTTTCATGAAGGAATTAACCACATGCCAGTTGGTAGAAATGTAAATGAATTTTTACGTTTAATTGATGCTTATGCACACGTTCAATCTCATGGAGAGGTTTGTCCTGCAAACTGGGAAGAAGGTAAAGATGCAATGTCTCCAGATGCAAAAGGAACTGCAGCTTATTTAGCTTCTCACTAAAAAATAAATTGTGAAAAGGGAAAAGTTCGTGTGAGTTTGGGGGAATAAGCACGGACTCCTTTTCTATTATATATTAAATTATGGTACAAGAATTAAGTCAAGATAATTTAGCAAATATAGTTGCTGACAATAAGAAAGTAGTAGTACAGTATGCTGCCACTTGGTGTGGAAACTGTAGAATTATGAAACCAAAATTTAAAAAATTATCTTCAGAAAATGAAGAGATGGTTTTTGTAATAGCAGATGCAGAGAAATTTCCTGAAAGCAGAAAATTAGCAGATGTTAGTAATTTACCAACATTTGCCACTTTTGTAGATGGTAAATTTGTAAATCAAACGCAAACAAATAAGTTTGAAGTTTTGAAGGATTTAGTAAACGAAGTTGTCTAATTATGAAACTACCTGTAATAAAACATTTAACTAATTTTATCGAAGAAAACGATCAAGATTATGTTTTAGAAACTATTGAAACTCTAGAAGCTTTAACAGAAGTTCCGTCTTTAAAAGACGAAGAATTAGATGTTATTGGCGAGTTAATTTCTAATATGTATGGTGCTCTTGAAGTTGATAAAATGGTAAAAGACGGTACACCAAAGAAAGAGGCGTTAAATACTTTTATGAAACGCGTTTTAGGTTCTATTGACAAATAGATAGAAACAATTATACGATGTAAAACCTCAAGCGAAAGCTTGAGGTTTTTTATTTATTGAAATTTATTTTTCAATGCTTCTACAATTTGATTTCCTCTATAAATTGCACCTTCCATATAACCGCCATAATTTGATGATGTTTCTGAACCAGCAATTATAAATTTACCTTTTAAAAATTCTTTCAGATAAACTGAATGTCCATTATTAAAATGTGGATGGATAAACTTGTTATTGTCAAAATTTAAAAGTTCTTCTTCATTCCATACTTTTTCTTCATATGAAAGATAGTTTTTTCCATCTTTTCCAAAGAATTTAAAGAGTTGTTCTTTTATTTTTCTCTCTCTGTTATCTCTTGATTCGTTTGCCAAATCACCATTTAAAAATCCCATTAAAGCAAAACGGTTGTACTCAAAATTAGAATGATCATACATTTCTGTAAATGGACCAACATTGCTAAAACCTACACCAGACAAACCTTGTTCTTTCCAAAAAGGAGTTTTATAAACGATTGCAAATTTTATAGAATCTTTCATCCACGTATGTGTGTTACTTGCAATCTGTATAAGGTTTGTATCTAATTTAGAAGAAAATGAAACTGAATTTACCAATAGCTGAGGAGGAATGGTAGAGATAACAATATCCGCAATAAATACTGTTTTTTCTGTAATTACTTTTAAAGAAGTCCCAATATCATCTATCTCTAAAACCTTATGATTTAATAGAATTTCATCTTCAGAAAAATCTTTAGTTAATTCTTTTAAGATTGTTGCAGTTCCACCAACAACTCTATAACTAATTTCTTGGTTTTGTGGTGTTTTAAAACGTTGAGGTAAGTTATTTTCGGTAGCTTCAAATAAAGCGTCACCATCCATATTTTGCTCAAATAAAGAGATGTTTAGTTCTTTACAAATTTTTAATAATTCTTCATTATATCTCCAAAGCCAAGTGGCTCCTAATTCAACTTTTGTATCATTTACTTTTTTAGTGTAAATTCTACCACCAATTCTATCGTTCGCTTCTAAAATTTGAATTGAAAATCCAGCTTTCTTTAATTGATACCCTAAATAGATACCAGAAAGTCCTGCGCCAAGAATAATAATTTTTTTCTTCATTTTGATAAAAGAGAATCTTACTTATTTAATTTCCATTTAATAAAATTCCCCATTTCTTCTCCCCAAATTTTATAAGTCAATTTGGAAGGATGAACGCCGTCACTAAAATAAGTTTTAGAATTATTAGTAGGTAAACCATGTTTTTTACTCCAATTTTCTAGCGTGATAACTTCATTAAAATAGAAAACGTTCTTTTTATCTTTAGTTATTGTTTGTAATCTTTCTCCTAAAATCTCTACCAAATTACCAATTACAAACTTTATTGGTTTTGTAAAGGCAGGAAATTCTTTAATAGGAGGCATGTTTGTAAAGAATAAAGGAGTACCAGGAAATTTGTTTTGTAATAAATTGATGAGGTTTTCTATTGCTGAATCCCAATTTTTTGGGGAATTTAATGTAAAAGCATCATTGCCTCCCATTCCTATAACAATAATATCTGCAGAATTTTCCTCTATTTTAGGTATTATTTTTTTACAAACTTGAGCTACGGTATAACCACTTCTAGCATACACACGCCAATTTACATTGCTTTTTAAATTGGTAGAAAGTATATTAGATAAGGAGCCTGTAAACCCGTTTTTATGATAATCTACACCAACTCCTGCTATGGTACTTTCACCTATAGTAAGTAGGTTTAGCGTTTTGTTAAAATTACCATTAACAATGCCTTTAGGTTCTTTTGCTTCCGGAAGTTTCGGGACTTTTTTTCTAATATTTTTTCCTTGAAAGTATAAAAAGGGTAACAACGGAACAGAAATAATTGCACCTAAAAAGTATTTTAGTTTATTGTTCATCCTTTTTTGCATCGTTGACTTTTTTAATAATAGCTTTTAAACGTTCTTTATTTAGTTGTTTTTCTAGTTTTACCTTATTAATTTTTTGATTCATTAATTTGGTGTGTTTTGCTTTATTAACGGAGTTTTTTGCTTTTCCTTTCCCTTTTTTTGGCATGTTGATAAATTATAGGTTTATTATTTTCTACAGAATAACCACCAATTCATATCTCTAGTTAATTTGAATCCTAATTTCTCATATAGAGGAATTGCGGTGTTTCCTTTATTGGTATGCAATATAGGTAGTTTTTTTTCTTTTAAAATTTCTTTAGTTGTATGATAAATTAATTGTTTTGCAAAACCCTGTCTGGTATAGTCAGGATGTGTAACTACTGAGCTAATTTCAATAAAATCATCAGTTTGCATTCTTTGACCAGATATGGCAACTAGTTTATTGTCTTTATAAATACCGAAAAATTTACCCATTTCAAAACCTCTCTTTTTATAAAAATCAGGCATTACTAACCAAATTAGGTCATATACTTCGTTAATATTTTCTTTGGTTAATAATATAATTTTTTCCTTTATTTCTACCTCCACTAAATGGTCTAAAACCATTTGACAACCATTAAACTTTTTCTTTAATACTACTTTTGATGTGTCTATGGTTGGTGTGTCTTTTTCTACTACTAAAAAGAAGCTTTCGGCTATTTTAGAATGTTTATTTAATGCGTTGGCTGTTTTAGTGGCATCTTTAAAAGCACCAAAAGAACAGATATCTGTTTGGTAAAATTGTACACCTTCATACTTTATTAATAAAGGATTGTGTGTTTCATTTAAAGAGTACCAAACAGGATTTTTAAGTTTTTCTTCTAAGTTTTTCATCAGAATAAATATATAAAAAAAGCTCACAAATTGCGAGCTTTTTTCTTAGTTTTAAAGATGTATTACAATTCTTTTTTAAATAGTTTAGCGCTTTCTGTAAACTGAGTTAAAACTATTTTAGCGTTTCCGTATACTTCCGTTTGACTTTTATCTGATGCTTCTATAGTAATATTTTCTGAGGCATTTATAGTAATAGCAGCCGAATTTTTTATAATACTAGTACAAGTATTGGTACTTAGTTTTTCTCCGTTTAACTCTGAGTCTTCTAATGTAATGGCATTAAATAAATTAGCAGTTCCTTCAATATTTAAACCAGAATTACCAATCATTCTTGTGTTTAAATTTTCTGCTTTAATAATCATGTCTACCTTACAAGACTCGCTTAAATCTAAATCTACATCTTTACTTTCTATATTTAATTTGCTTTTAGATCTCAATTGAATTCGTGATTTATTATTATTTAAGAGCTTAAATTTATCAGATTTTATCTTTAAATCAGCTATTCCATAATCATTTATTTTAAGTAGCATATTGGTTGTTTTTATGGTACCTAAAGATGTTATTTCTGCATCATCATTTAAAGTTATTTTATTTAATGCATTTTTATAATTTACATCAATATTTAATTTTTTTGCTTTTAACTTTTTGTCTGTAGTTATAGTTAATACAGAATCTTTAACGCTAAAATTGATATGTTTGTGTAGGTTTTTGTCGGTTTCTATTTCTATCGATGAAGAAATATTTGAGATTACCAACTTAACTTTAAAATCATCGTTTATAACGATAGCATGGAAAGGAGCTAAATCTGTGCTTATTTTTGATATTAATTTATTTCCCTTTATTTTTTCTTGACTAAAGGTTGTATTAAATAAAGCAAATACTAATACGATTAATAATGTAGTTTTCTTTTTCATAATTTTTTGTTGTTATAAAAAATAAAAACCATTTCAAAAAGATATTGAAATGGTTTTTATTGTATTATTTAAGGTAAACCTTAAGCTAACATGGTAACTGGGTTTTCTATAAACGTTTTTAATGTTTGTAAAAATTGAGCTCCAACAGCACCATCAACTGTTCTATGGTCTGATGTTAAAGTCAAATTCATTGTATTACCAACTACTATTTGCCCGTCTTTAACTACTGGTTTTTGAACAATTGCACCAACAGATAAAATAGCAGAGTTAGGTTGGTTGATGATAGAGTTAAAACTACCAATACCAAACATACCTAAGTTAGAAACCGTAAAAGTACTTCCTTGCATTTCTGCAGGAGTTAATTTTTTGTTTCTAGCTTTACCTGCTAAATCTCTTACACCAGCACCAATTTGAGTTAAACTCAATCCGTCTGTATGTTTAATTACAGGTACTAATAAACCATCATCTACAGCAACAGCTACACCTACGTGAATGTGACTGTGATAAATAGTGTTTGCTTCTGTCCAAGAAGTATTTACTTGTGGATGTTTTTTTAATGCCATTGCACATGCTTTAACTACCATATCATTAAAAGATATTTTAGTGTCTGGAATTGCATTTATAATTTTTCTAGAAGCCATTGCGTTGTCCATATCAACTTCAATATTTAAACTGAAATCTGGAGCGGAGAATTTAGAGTTACCTAAAGACTTCGCAATAGCTTTACGCATTTGAGAATTTTTAACTTCTTCTGAGCTTTCTACACCACTAGCAGTAATACTTGCAGCGGCTGGAGCAGCTTCTACTTTAGCAGCAGGAGTATAGTTTTCTACATCTTTTTTAATGATTCTTCCGTTTTCACCAGAACCACTAACATCTGCTATGTTAATTCCTTTATCAGAAGCAATTTTCTTAGCTAAAGGAGATGCGAATACACGTCCGTTAGAAGTATTGTTTACTACAACTGGTTTTGCTTCTTCAACTTTAGCAGCAGGTTTTGGTGCCGCTTTTTCTGGAGTTTTCGGAGCTTCAGCTTTTTCTGCAGCAGCAGGAGCGGCAGCATCTAAATTACCACCATTAGCAACCAAAGCAGAAACATCTGTTCCGGCAGGGCCAATAATCGTTAATAAACTGTCTACAGGAGCAGTTTCTCCTTCTTGCACACCAATGTATAAGATAGTTCCTTCATAGAAACATTCAAATTCCATTGTTGCTTTGTCTGTTTCAATTTCAGCAAGCATATCACCTTCAGAAACAACATCTCCAACTTTCTTTAACCATGTTGCCACAGTTCCATCGGTCATGGTATCACTTAAACGAGGCATTGTGATTACTTGCACTCCTTCTGGAATTGCAACTGAACCCGCAGTACTTGTTTCGGTAGTAGCTTCTTCTTTGACTTCTTCAGTAGTAGCAGCTTCTTTTGCAGGTTCTGCACTACCGTTTATAATTGCAGAAATATCTTCACCTTCTTCACCAATAATAGCTAATAAAACATCAACAGGAGAAGTTTCTCCTTCTTGAATACCAATGTACAAAAGAGTTCCTTCGTAGAAAGACTCAAATTCCATTGTTGCTTTGTCGGTTTCAATTTCGGCTAAAATATCGCCTTCTTCGATTTTATCTCCAACTTTTTTTAACCATTTTGCCACAACACCTTCTTCCATGGTGTCACTTAGTCTGGGCATATTTATTATTGTAGCCATATTTTAACTTATAAAAGGATAATCTTCTTGTTCGTAAACCATATCATACATTTGCTTAAGCTCTGGATAAGGAGAGTCTTCTGCGAATTGTTCACATTCTTTTACTCTTACTTTTACGTCCTTATCTATAGCCGCTAATTCTTCAGCAGTAGCATATTCTTGTTCTAAAATAATATCTTTTACTTGCGTAATAGGATCTATTTTTTTATATTCTTCTACTTCATCTTTTGTTCTGTAATGCTGTGCATCAGACATTGAGTGACCTCTATATCTGTATGTTTTCATTTCTAAGAAAGTTGGTCCATCACCACGTCTAGCTCTATCTAAAGCTTCATCAATAGCTTCTGCAACTTTTATAGGATTCATAGCGTCTACTGGTCCACAAGGCATTTCGTAACCTAAACCAAGTTTCCAAATATCGGTATGACTTGCAGTTCTTTCTACAGAAGTACCCATTGCATACCCGTTGTTTTCACAGATAAAAATTACAGGTAGTTTCCATAACATAGCTAAATTAAATGCTTCGTGTAAAGAACCTTGTCTTGCAGCACCATCTCCAAAACAAGTTAAAGTAACACCACCGGTATTATTATATTTATCACCAAAAGCAAGACCAGCACCTAAAGGAATTTGTCCTCCAACGATACCATGACCACCATAAAAGCCAAATTCTTTAGAAAAAATATGCATAGAACCTCCCATTCCATGAGATGTTCCGGTAACCTTTCCATACAATTCTGCCATTACACGTTTAGGATCTTCTCCCATACCAATTGGTTGTACGTGATTTCTGTAAGCTGTAATCATTTTGTCTTTAGATAAATCCATTGCATGCAATGCACCTGCTAAAATTGCTTCTTGACCATTATATAAGTGCAAGAAACCTCTAACTTTTTGTTGAATGTAAACAGAAGCAAGTTTGTCTTCGAACTTACGCCAAAAAAGCATGTCTTTGTACCAATCTAAATAGGTTTGTTTGGTGATTTTTTTCATTTTTAGAGATATTGTTATTTTAATCGTTTAAGCAGTTATTATATTAGATATAATATGAGCACAAAAATAACTTTTTTATGTAGAATAAAAAAACTAGATTACTTTAAAATAAAACAAAATATTTTAAGGTAGTTATTTGTCTTTAGCTATTACTATTGTTGCTTTAGCACCTGTTGCTAAATTCCATTCATTAGAAGAGAGTAGTAGGCCTGCATCATTATAAACTTTAAAAGCGGCAGTATTTGGCCCAGAAGAACCTTGGTTTAAGGCTTTAAAAGCAATTTTATTAATACCAACCTCTAAAGGGATATTAAATTTTTGATAACTTTGTTTTAGGGTAATGTTATGAATAACCGGAATATCATTTACAAGTATGGTTACTTTATCTCCGTCTGGGTATTGGAAGTCTCTACAGATAATGTTTACACTTTTAGAATCTGTTCTAAAACTACCTAAGTCTTGATCTATTACGGGATAAAGGTATTGTCCGTTTATTTTTTTAAAAGCCTTTAAAAAATGTTCTTCTCTTAGCTTTTCTTTTGTTAAAATGCCTTTATTATTAAGATCCTCTTCTTCTTTTTGTTTTTTTAATTTATCGTTTTCTTTATCAAAAGCATTTTTAAAACCATCGCTTCCAGCCAATTCTAATGCTTTAGGTTTTGTAACTTCTTTAGAATTATTTAAAACAAGTCCTTTAGTGTTACCTTTTTCTTTGGTTCCTGAATTAGAATCTAACTGTGCAGATAATTGATAAACAGAGAATAAGGAAATAGTTAAAAAAAGAAGAAAATTAATTTTTGTTTTCATTTATATGATGCTTTCAAGCAATTCTGCAAATATAATGCCGATTTTGAGCGAAGTTGTTTCTGTTTTGTTAAAACTTCTTATTCTATTGGAAAATTAAAATAGGTAGTAGGAAAGGGTTCATGTCTTAAAGTAAAATGCCACCATTCGTTATTGTAAGGTCTAAAATTATATTTAGCCATGATATTTCTAAGTAGCATTCTGTTTTTTTGTTGTTCTGGAGTGATGATTTTAGAGAGGTAATGAGACTTGTTTCCAAAATAATCAAATGAACTACCCATGTCTAGTTCTTTGCCTGTTTTTGTATTTACAATTGTTAAATCTACAGTACTTCCTCTTGAATGTCCAGATTTAGAGGCAATATAACCTCTTTTAAATAATTGCGATTTTGGCACATCTGGATAATATACTGATTTCATTAACGTATCTTCTAAAACCTTTGCCCAACGTACAAAATGATTTACGGCTTGTTGAGGTCTGTAGGCATCAAATATTTTAAGACTTAAACCCTTTTTACGGAGGCTTTGTTGCACTTTTATAAGAGCGTTAGCAGACGCTTTTGTAACAATTATACAATTTTTATGATATCCATCAATTGGTTTTCCTATAAAATTATTATTGCTAAAATATCGTAATTCTAGTTGTATAGATTTATCTAGGTCAGATAAATAGACAAATCCATCGGGAAGTTTTTGTCCGAAAGAATAAAAAGAAATTAAGAATATAAAAATTGGAAGTATCTTTTTCATGAAGTAAAAATAAACAAAAAGATAATAATAAACTTTTAGAATGATTTTATATCCAAAAATAAAATCATTCAAATCTATAGTGATTAAAAAAAAGGCTAATTTTGTTTTAAATAAATGAATTAAATGAATCAAACTACAAATACAATTTTAATGATTCGTCCTATTGCTTTTAGGATGAATGAGCAAACTGCTGTAAATAACTATTATCAAAAAGAAATTGATGATACACTTCCATCAACAATAAATACAAAAGCACAATATGAGTTTGATACTTTTGTAGAAAAATTACGCAGTTTTGGAATTCATGTAATTGTAGTTTCTGATACAAAGGAGTCTGATACCCCTGATTCTATTTTTCCTAATAATTGGATTTCTTTTCATGAAGATGGTACTGTTGCGATATATCCTATGTTTGCAGAAAATAGACGCTTAGAAAGACGAGAGGATATTTTAGAAGAATTAGAAAAGGAAGGTTTTTTAATAGAAAATATAGTAGATTATACTTCGGCAGAAGAAGATCATATATTTTTAGAAGGAACAGGAAGTATCTGTTTAGATAGAGAAAATAATAAGGCATATTGTGCGCTTTCTCCTAGAGCAGATGAAGAATTGTTTATCGAGTTTTGTGAGGATTTTGAATACACGCCAGTTGTTTTTACAGCGAATCAGACAGTAAATGATAAGAGAGTAGCAATTTATCATACCAATGTTATGATGTGTGTTGCAGAAAACTTAGCTGTCATTTGTTTGGCTTCTATTGATGATAAATCTGAACGTAAAAATGTGTTGAAACATTTAAAAGAAGATGGTAAAAAAGTAATTGATATTACGGAGGAACAAGTAACTAATTTTGCAGGAAATATGTTGCAAGTTCGTGGTAAAGATGACGAACGTTTTTTAATAATGAGTCAAGTTGCTTTCAATTGTTTAACACAATCGCAAAAAGCACAAATAAACAATCAGTGTAAAATTATTTCGAGTCCTTTAGATACTATTGAGTTTTGTGGTGGTGGAAGTGCACGTTGCATGATGGCAGAAGTTTTCTTACCTAAGAAATAATATTAATTTTTAAAAAGAAATAAGAAAAACGTAAAGTTATAAAAGAAGTTTAAGCCTAATTTATACTAATCTTTACGTTTTTTATAAAAATCTAGTTATATTTTCTAATGCATTTACTTCTTCTTGCTATTGCTCCTGCTACGGTTATTATACTTTATATTTATTTTAAAGATAAGTTTGAAAAAGAACCGATTCCTTTTTTATTTAAGAATTTTCTTTTAGGCGCAACTGCAAGTGTTTTAATAACTGTAATTCTTGGTGGGTTTGCTGATAAATTATTTCCTATAACAGAGGTTACAAATATTTTTCAACAGTTTATAAAAGCCTTTATAGTGGTTGCTTTTGTTGAAGAGTTTTCTAAGTATGTAATTGTAAAATATTTTGCACAAAGAAATAAAGAATATAATGAGCCTTTTGATGGTATTGTATATGCTGTTATGGTTTCTATGGGATTTGCCACGTTAGAAAACGTATTATATGTTTTTCAACATGGGGTTTCTACAGGTGTTATACGGGCTTTTACGGCGGTACCGGCACATGCTACTTTTGCAATTTTAATGGGTTATTTTATGGGGAAAGCTAAGTTTTCTAAAAATAGAATAGCTTTAAATTTAGCAGGGTTGTTCTTTGCAGTACTTTTTCATGGGGCTTATGATTTTTTTCTGTTTATCAACTTTATTCCAGGGATTTCTATAGGAGCCTTTATTTCTTTAATATTAGGAATTGTGCTTTCTAGAAAAGCGATAAAAAAACACCAAAACAGTTCTGTTTTTAAAGTATAATTAAAAAGCAACCCCAAAAATTTATTTTGGGGTTGCTTTTGTAGTTTTATTTTCCAGAAATAGGAGTCTAAAATAATCTTTTAACCAATTAAAATGTGCTATTTACTTTTCTAAAACTTCATCAATAACAACACCACTTGTTCCGTTTGGAGCTTCAATCTTTAATAAGTTTGCAATAGTTGGTGCAATATCTGTAATATTATATCTTTTAGATGATGCCCCTTGTTTGATACCATTACCATAGAAAATAATTGGTACATGGGTATCATAAGAATAACCAGAACCATGGCTTGTGCCTGTTTTGCCTCCGGTTAAAGTAGCAGGATAAGGAATCATTAAAACATCTCCAGATAATTTTTGATTATAACCATTTTGTAGTGAATTCAAAATACCTGAAGAGAAATGTGTTGTTTGTAAAGTTCTTGCAGTTACAGCTTTGTAAATTCCATCAAAATTAAGGACTTCATCTGCTAATTTTTGAGCTACAGTGTTTACTTCTAAACCTAAAGATTCTATTTTTTCTTTGTTTAGAAATATTTGATAATTAGAAACGTTTTCAATTAAATCTACAGAATTAAAATACTTTTTAGTAGTTTCTAAAATAAATTCTTTAAACTTTTTAATATTTAAATAATGAGCAGGAATTTTTAAAGATTGTAAATAAGCTGGTGTATGAACAGCTGCATGATCTGCCGTTAAAAATAATGTATAATTATCTTTTCCAACTTGTTGGTCTAAAAACAGTAGTAAATCTGCTAAATCTTTGTCTAAACGTAAATAAGTGTCTTCTGTTTCTATGGCAGAAACGCCATATTTATGACCAACATAATCTGTTGGAGAAAAACTTACAGCTAAGAAGTCTGTGTATTGGCTTTTACCTAAGTTTTCACCTATAATTGCTGCTTTAGCAAAGTCTGCAGTAAATGTATTACCAGCAGGTACAGTTTTTATTAAATCGAAATTTCCGTTTTTAGATCGTAATGCTTTTAGGTCTTTCGGAAAAGTTGGAGTTTTTTGTCCTTTAAGTTTTCCTTCAAAGATATTATCGTCAGCTCTACTATTGGTATATGTTTTTATATCGTATAGTGTTTTCCAAGGAGTATTAAGATATGTATCTGCCTTGTTGTTTGCATTAAAATCTTTAACCCATTTTGGTAATTTATTCATATAAAAAGTACTGGTAACCCAGGTATTAAAATTACCACCATCATACCAATAAGCAGCATTTGCAGAATGACCTGCAGGTAAAATTGCAGATCGATCTTTTATTGAAACTCCAATGGTTTTTCCATGCATGTTTTGAGCCAAGTGTAACTGGTCTGTTATGGTTGACGTAAAAAGTCTCTTAGGTGATTTTTGCCCATATTTTCCATTGTTTCCAACGGTTTCATAAGAAGAATCATCTACACAGTAAATAGATTTTTTTAAATATTTGTCATACCAATTGTTAGAAATAATTCCGTGTTCACTTGGCGTTGTTCCGGTATAAATAGAAGTGTGTCCAACAGCTGTATAGGTTGGTATATAATTATAATGAGCGTTTTCTAATGAAAACCCATTTTTTAGGATTCTATTAAATCCGTCTTTTCCAAATCTATCAGAAAACCGAGTTAAGTAATCGTATCTCATTTGGTCAATAACAACACCTACAACTAATTTTGGTTGTAGGTGTTGTGCTAATATTTTATTGTTTCCTAAAAAAAGAAATAAGCATAGAAAACTAAAAAGATATTTAAATTTCATAAGTACAGATATAAATTATAGACCAAAAGTAATTATTTTTTGGTTTGATTTTGTCAATTTAACAGACTATTAATGATAATTTAATACTTTAGCACAAAATTAAAATGAATGGGTTACCTAGAACATATTGGTAAATATTTTCTCATGTTAGGTCGTGTTTTTAAAAGACCACAAAAAGGAAAAGTTTTTTATGAAGCTTTGGTAAAAGAGATTGACGAATTAGGCTTAAAATCTTTAGGGATTATTATGTTTATTTCCTTTTTTATTGGAGGTGTAATTGCATTGCAAACTGCTTTAAATTTAGACAATCCTTTTATTCCGGAATCTTTAATCGGTTTTGCCGCTAAACGTTCAATTATTTTAGAATTTGCGCCTACTTTTTGTTCAATTATCTTAGCAGGTAAAGTTGGGTCTTATATAACATCTAGTATAGGTACAATGCGTGTTACAGAACAAATTGATGCTTTAGAAGTTATGGGAATTAATGCATTAAGTCATTTAGTTTTACCTAAAGTTATTGCTACTGTTTTCTTTTATCCTTTTTTAATATCATTAGGGATGTTTTTAGGTATTTTAGGAGGATGGGTTACTGGGGTTTTATCGGGGCTTTTTTCTGGTGCAAGTTATATAGAAGGAATTCAAACAGATTTTGATCCTTTTTTATTAACCTATGCAATTATTAAAACGTTAGTTTTTGCCTTTTTAATTGCTACAGTACCTTCTTATCATGGGTATTATGTAAAAGGAGGATCTATAGCTGTAGGTAAAGCAAGTACACAAGCTGTGGTTTGGACGACTATTTTAATTGTAATAGCAAATTATTTTTTAACTCAAATGCTTTTAACCTAAAAAATGATAGAAGTAAATAATTTACATAAAGGTTTTGGAGAAGCAAAAATATTAAAAGGTATTTCTGCTACTTTTCTTCCTGGCGAAACTAGTTTAATTATTGGTGAAAGTGGTTCTGGTAAGACGGTGTTTATAAAATCTTTAATAGGTTTGCATACCCCAGAAGATGGTACTATTTCTTTTGATGGTAGAATAAATACAAAATTTACAGAAAAAGAAAAACAGCAATGGAGACAAGAAATTGGTATGGTTTTTCAAGGAAGTGCATTATTCGATTCTCAAACGGTACAAGAGAATGTAATGTTTCCTTTAAAAATGTTTACTAATCAATCTAATGTGGAGATGTTAGATCGTGTAAATTTTGTTTTAGATAGAGTTAATTTACAAAATTCAAATAAAAAGTTACCAGCAGAGCTTTCTGGAGGAATGCAAAAAAGGGTTGCCATTGCAAGAGCTATTGTAATGAACCCAAAATATTTGTTTTGTGACGAACCAAATTCTGGTTTAGATCCTAGAACTGCAATTGTGATAGATAATTTAATTCAAGAAATTACAGATGAATATAAAATTACAACCGTAATTAATACGCATGATATGAATTCTGTAATGGAAATTGGAGAAAAAATAATTTTTTTAAAAGAAGGTAGGAAAGCTTGGGAAGGTACTAATGAAGATATATTTAAAACTGATAATGAAGCTGTTGTGAGTTTTGTGTATTCTTCTAATTTATTTAAGAAAGTTAGAGAAGCATATTTAAATGAAAAAAAATATAAATAGATTTGTTTTATTTAATTTAAAGTATATCTTTGCAGCCGCTTAAAAGGAAATAAACGACCTGGTAGCTCAGTTGGTAGAGCATCTCCCTTTTAAGGAGAGGGTCCTGGGTTCGAGCCCCAGCCCGGTCACAAAATTTTAAAACTTCATAGATATGTGAAGTTTTTTTATTAAAGTAATTGCATCGAGAAGCGTTGTTTTTCGAATTTTAATTAAGCGTATATTTTAGTCATTAAGATAAAATAAATGACCTGGTAGCTCAGTTGGTAGAGCATCTCCCTTTTAAGGAGAGGGTCCTGGGTTCGAGCCCCAGCCCGGTCACATTAAATTAGAAGCTTCACAGAAATGTGAAGCTTTTTTTATGCAAAAAAAAATAGAGGCTGTTTAATTGTCGGTTTTAAATTTTTGTATCTTTCCCAAGTTAAAAAGAAACTTAATTTTGATGGAAGAAGAAAATAAGGTAGTTGAGGAAAAGGTAGATCAATCTAAGCAAGAAATGAAAGATGAAGCTAGGGGATTACTCTCTAGTATAAAAAGATATTTAATAGAACTCTTAGACTTTAGACACGATACAGACCATGAAGCTACCATGGAAGCTATTAAAGCAGATATTCCTTTTAAAGGGGCTACTGCTTGGATTCTTATTTTTGCTGTCTTTGTGGCTTCTATTGGGTTAAATGCAGATTCTACTGCTGTGGTTATTGGAGCCATGTTAATATCTCCTTTAATGGGGCCCATTTTAGGTATTGGAAGTGCCTTTGCAATTAATGATATTGATGTTTTTAAAAAATCAGTAGTAAGTTTAACTACCATGATTGTGTTAAGCTTGTTAGCGTCATTTGTATTCTTTTATTTTTTTCCTTTAAGTGAAGATACTTCAGAGTTATTAGGCAGAACAAAACCAGATATTAGAGATGTACTGATAGCTTTTTTTGGTGGTTTGGCCTTAATGGTTGCTAAAACAAAAAAAGGAACTGTAGCTTCTGTAATTTTTGGAGTAGCAATTGCTACTGCTTTAATGCCTCCATTGTGTACTGCTGGTTATGGTTTGGCAAAAGGTTTTTCTGGAGATGTTGTTGGGTTTACGTACGCTTTTGGTGCCTTATATTTGTTTACTATTAATACTATTTTTATCGCTTTGGCAACCTTTATAGTCTTAAAGTTGTTGAGTTTTCCTATGCATAAATACGCAAATGCAGCAAGAAGAAAACGGTATGCCACTGTTGCAACGGTTGTAGGTATTGCTGTTATGATTCCTGCAGTGTATACATTTTTACATGCTTTGGAAGAAAGTAGAGTAAATGCACAGTTAAAAACCTTTGTAAAGAATGAAGTAAAGACTATTGAAAATTTTCAACTGATAGAGGAGGATTATGATTCAGATACTAAGGTTTTAAAGCTAAATTTCTTTAATGAAGTAAGTGCTGCGGAGAAAAATATGTTAGAAAGTAGTTTGGTTAATGACCCAAGATATGATCGCTTAAAAGAAGTGAAAATTAATATTAAAGGAAGTGATACTAAAAGTTTTGAGTTGATAACAACAGCTTACACAGAGAAAAAGGAAGAGTTGATTGAAAGTAAAAAACAGATAGAAGAACTTCAAAACAAAATAATCCAATTAGAAGGAACTATTTCTGCTTTAAATACAAGGATTGAAAATGATGCACTGCATAATGATAAAAATGCAATTGCTTTTAGTAGAATTTCTAAAGAGGCAAAAATTCTATATAGTGATATAGAAGAAATCGGATTTTCAAAAGTTTTATTTTCAAAAGATTTTATTAATATAGATACTATTCCTACGGCAACTATTAAATGGAACTTAAAGTTAACAGATAGCATTATTAACATAAAAGAAAGTAAATTACGTCCTTGGTTGCAAAAAGAAATGGATTTAGATACGTTGTTTCTCAAAAGAGAAAGATAAGCTTTAAGGAGCTTTCTAAAAGTTTTGAATATTGTCATACTGAACTTGTTTCAGTATCTTAACCTATCTATATTCAATATTCATAAGAATCTGAAATAAATTCAGATTGACAAAAAAATAACTTGTTAGATAACCTAATTTGTTAAACGAATTACTCTATAAGTGATGTTATTAAGGTAGATAAACGCTAACCGTTTTTATAAAATTCAATTTCTACATTTTGATTGAATAAATAGACTTTCTTGTTACTCATATTCATGCATTCATAACGCGTTCTACGTTTATTTCCTCTTTTGTAGATCGTGTTTTTAAAGACGAATAAACTACCAAAAGGAATATCAAAAATAAAATGTTTGCCAGTTTCTGCTACATTTCCTCTTAGGGCTAAAGATAAATCGGCATCAGTATCTGTACTTGCTTTTGGGTTTTTAAAATACCTAGCTAAAAAAGGTAGCATCTCCATGGGGTAAATTTCTGGACGTAAAAAAGGCAACATTAAATGCTGAAAAACCATTTTCCATTCCTTACCGTGAGGTTGTACGCGTCCAAATTTTTGATGCGTAACATGATGGGCAATTTCGTGCACTAGCGTTAGTAAAAACTGATATTTATTAAGATTATTATTTACCGTAATTTGAAACCTTCCGTCTGGTAATTGTCTAAAATCACCATGTTTTGTTTCTCTCTGATTTACAATTTTTAGCGTAAAAGAATGCTCGTTTATTAGAAATTCTATAAACGGAATTGCTTTTAAAGGAACGAAATTTTGATAATTTGAATTCAATTTTTAATTTTGCTTAGTGCTTACGGGTTTGTAGATGAAACTTGTAATACTTTACCGTTATAAAACTTATTTCCTGTTAAAGAGAAGTCAAAAATATAATTTGCCATTTCTGTAGCAGTGGTTGGAGCTTCATATCCAGGAAAAGCTTCTTCTAGCATTTCTGTTTGTACAGCGCCTAAAGCTAAAACATTAAAAGCTATTTGTTGTTCTTTATATTCTTCTGCTAATAATTCTGATAAAGTAATTACAGCGCCTTTGGCGGATGAATATGCCGCTAATCCAGGGAATTTTAGACTTCCTTGAATTCCACCCATAGAGCTTATTGTAACTACATGACTTCCTTTTTGCATAAAAGGAATCATTAATTTAGTGATTTCTGCAACAGCAAAAACATTCACTTTATAGACTTCTAAAAAATCATCAGAAGATAAATCTGTAAAAGGTTTGTTAATTAATTTACCTGCATTATTAATTAAAACATCAACTTGTTTCCAATTATCTTTAATATAATCTGTTACTTTTTTTAAATCTGAATTTACAGATAAATCAACAGAAAATAATGTAATGTTTTTATGATTGAAATCAGAAAGTGGTTTTGTGTTTCTAGATAAAGCTAAAACATTGTGTCCGTTTTCTGCAAATTGTTTTGCTAGTTCAAAACCAATTCCTCTACTGGTTCCTGTTATAACTATATTTTTCATTTGTAAAAATTTAAAGAAGCAATTTGCTTCAATTTATTTGTCTATTAGTCAAAAGAAAATTACTCTTCTTTTTCAAAAGTAATATGTTGATATGCTCCAATATCGGGGTTTGTTGTTCTGTCAACCCCTAAAATATCTGTAGAAAAAGCAGTTGATTTTGCTTTGTTAATAGCATCAGACACTTCGCCAATAATAAAATCACTGTTTTGAGTATCTCTAAAATGAGCTTTTCCATTTATAATATTGTCTTGGTAAAAAGAATTGGAAAAATCTAATTCGGAATTATCGGCATAACTATCATTATAGTCTGTAAATTTAATCATAGAATTGCGAACGTTGTAGTTGAAGATTCCGCCTCCATCAACTTTGTCTAAGATAAATTCTATATTATTGTTTCCATCAAAAATACAATTGGTAAAATTTGCTGCATGTAAATTTCTTGTTTCAATAATTTCTTGTCCGGTTGCATCCGAATACACAAAAAAGTTGTTCACTAAAACAGCAGGTAGTTGACGTAAACCGCTGTTCCAATAGTTTGCAAAAGTAGAATGCGTAAAATTATAGGTTCCTCCAATAGTTGCTGCTAAAGAAACTTGTCCTGCAGCACCAATTACCACATTGTTTCCTTCAATATTTGCTTCTCTACCTAAAATACCATAGCTAGAATTATTGTAAATTTCTGTGTTTTGTAGTTTTAAAGTTGGGGTAGAAGGAGTACCGATACTATCAACCAAAATACCTATTATTCCGTTTTTAATAATGGTATGGCTCATTTCGTTGTCTTTACTTCCGGCACGCATCCAAATAGTACCCCATTGTCCGGCGGTTTCACTAAAAGCATGTTCTAGGCGGTCGCCTTCAAAAACTACTTTTTCAGTTAAAGTGCCGTTTACTTTTAAAGTAGCTTTATCATCTACAATTAAACCAGAATTATCATGAAAATATACTTTTGCTCCAGCTTCAATAGTTAATGTTTTATTAGCGGGTACAGCAGCAAAACCATAAATAACAGTAGGTTTTATATTGGTAATTGTTAGCTCTGAGTCCGTTAAAAAACGACCTTTTAAAGTGGTTGGTTCTCCGTTTAAAGTTAGGCTATCAATTTTCATAGTAACGGCATCTTTACCCGGAAAAATAAAATTAGCATCCTGCACTAAAGTAACCAGGTCTACATCTTGTAGAGAACTTCCTGAGTCGAATAAAATTCTATCTGTGTAAAGCGGATTTAAAACATTGCTAGCATTTATAGTAGTTTCTACAAATATAAAAATACTGTCTTTGGCAAGAATATCAATGTCTTTAAAATCTTTTCCAGGAATTCCATCTACATTTAATCTGTAGTTAGAACTTGTTCCGTTTTCTAATTTTATTTCAGGAATGGTGATTGCGTTTTTTCCTCTGTTGTAAACCTTTAGATTATAGGTTGCAGAGCCAATATTTGTAAATATGGTATCTAAAAAAACGGTGTCTTTAGAGAATTCTAATTTTCCTAAACTAGGTGTAGTGTCAAAATCTTTTCTACAAGAACCTAAAGAAGCAACAATAATAATTAAGAAGAGGTATATAGTGTATCTCATGTTGTTTTTATAAAAAATACCACTATACATAGCAATATGTTGTCTATGTTTCTATGTGGTAAAACTTGTTTTTATTTTTAAATCTTAAAATGTATTAAGGTTAGAACTTTTTATGATGATAATTATTGTTTTTTAATCAATTCAATTTCAAATAATTTGCCCCAATGTTTACCTGTTACAAAAAGACGATTATTCTCTGCATCAAAAGCAATACCATTTAAAACCTCGTCTTGTGGCACTAACTTCTGAGTTTTTTCCATTTCTGCATGCAAACCTTTTAAATTTGCAATACCTTCTACAACACCCGTTTTAGGGTCTATAATAACAATAGCATTTTGTTGATATTTGTTCGCGTAGATTTTTCCATTGATCAATTCTAACTCATTTAAGTTATCTACTGCATATTTATTGGTGTATACTTGTATTGATTTTAGTTCTTTTAAAGTATCCGGATCTAAAAACCAAATTTTAGAAGTACCATCAGATTTTATCAACTGAGTTCCGTTATGAGTAAAACCCCAACCTTCTGCACTATTATTGTATGCAAACTCTTTTTCTTGTTTAAAGGTTTCTAAATTATACACAAAACCTTTTTTACCTTGCCATGTTAACCAATAAATTTTGTTGTTAAAAATAGTCATACCTTCACCAAAGTACTTTTTATCTAAATCTATTTTTTGTAAAACTTTACCGGTTTTAATTTCAACCTTTCTAAGATTAGATTGACCTCTACGACCTGTACTCTCATATAAAAAACCATCGTGATATTCTAAACCTTGTGTGTAAGCAGTTTTATCATGCGGATATTCATTTATAATTTTATAGTCATAAACAATAGGAGTTTTATCAGCTAAAACCTCAAAAAAACTATTTTCTTTTTTAGTTTTTTCAGCATAAAAAATCAAGGCAGATATTTTATGTTTTCCAACACCCAAATTAGTGGTGTTTATAGAAACCGTATTTCCTTCAGAAGAAACTTCTTTTCCATTCACAAAAAACTGGACATTAGTTACTGGTTTGTCTTCTTTTTCTTTTAGAGTAACCTCTAAATTAGAATTTAAAGTAACTTGTTTTTTATGGTTTAAGCTAAATTTATACACATCAGAACAAGATGTAATTAGTAAGAAACACGCTAAAAAAGCAACCAATAGAGTACTATTTTTCATTTTTTGTAATTTTTTATATTAAATTTTAATCTTTTTAGTATTCAAAAAAGTGATAAAAAACCGCTATTCATCAACAAAAGTAGGTGTAAAAGTAACTATTGTGTTTATTAGACCAAATAAAAACGAAATATTTATTTGTTAATTAAAAAATATAGTTAAATTTGCATCCTCAAAATAGTAAAAAACAACTATTTAGAGAATAGAGTAAGCCTTACCAACTTTACTCATGCAAACATAACATTAAAGTATTAAAATATAATAAAATGAGAAAAGGAATTCATCCAGAAAATTACAGAATGGTAGCTTTTAAAGACATGTCTAACGAAGATGTATTTTTAACACGTTCTACTGTAGACACTAAAGAAACGTTAGAAGTTGATGGTGTTGAGTATCCTTTAGTAAAATTAGAGATTTCTAGAACATCTCACCCATTTTACACTGGTAAATCTAAACTTATTGATGCTGCAGGACGTATCGATAAATTTAAAAACAAATACGCAAAATTCAAAAAATAATTTTTTTAGAATTTTCAACATATTTAAAACTCCAACATTTATTTGTTGGAGTTTTCTTTTTTACCACATAGACACATGGTTTACATAGCGCTATGTTTTTTATGTGTCTATGTGGTAAATATATTATTTTGGGCGTTCCCTAAAGGTCAGGCTTTTCACTATATCTTTTTTGAATTTGTCATTGCGAAGAAAGTTTTTTTCTTTCTGTGGCAATCTTGCTTTTCTATAAACAGATTGCTTCGTGCCTCGCAATGACATTATTAAGCATAAAAAGGATGCCGTTGCAATCCTTAACGCAAACTATTTGTAAGGCTTGTGCAAAATATCGTACTAAATGACTATTTTTAAAGTCTTTTAAATAACTATTTTATAATGAGAAATACCTTACTTTCTATTTTTATAGGAATCACTATTTTATCCGGAGTTTTAGTTTACTTCATTCCGCAAATTGGCACTATTATTTTATTAGCTATCTCTTGTTTGCTAACCTTACTAGCAATTTATGACAGCTTTCAAACCAAGCATTCGTTGTTAAGAGCTTTTCCTGTAATAGCACGTTTACGATGGTTTTTTGAAGATGAAAGAGATAAAATTCAACAATATTTTATAGAAGACAATTTAAATGGTACGCCTATAAATAGAGAAAAAAGGAGTATTGTATATCAACGTGCCAAATTATCTAAACAAACAGTTCCTTTTGGTACACAGCATAATGTCTATGCAAAGGGGTATGAATTTGTAAAGCATTCTTTGTTTCCAAAAGATCATCATCATATTGCAGGAGAAAGAATTGTTTTTGGTTCAGATAAGTGTACCCAAAAATATGATGGTTCTATCATTAATATTTCTGCAATGTCTTTCGGTTCTTTGAGTAAAAATGCAATTATGGCATTAAATCAAGGAGCAAAAATGGGTAATTTTGCGCATAATACTGGCGAAGGTGGTATCTCACCTTATCACCTACAAGGAGGAGATGTTATTTTTCAAGTAGGAACTGGGTATTTCGGTGCAGGAAAACACGATGCCGATGGAAAACGTTTTTTTGATGACGAAATTTTTAGAACGAATGCCATTCGTCCGGAAGTAAAAATGATTGAAATTAAGTTTTCTCAGGGAGCAAAACCTGGACATGGAGGAATTCTTCCGGCAGTAAAAAACACAGAAGAAATTGCAGAAATTCGTGGAGTTATTCCGTTTACACAAGTAGATTCACCTCCAGGACATTCCGCATTTTCTAACTATGAAGAAATGATTGTTTTCATACAAAAAGTAAGAGATTTATCTGGAGGAAAACCCGTAGGAATCAAATTTTGTGTGGGTAATAACGAAGAAATTGAAACCATGATGCAAGCTTTTGCAGATGCTAATAATTATCCAGATTTTATTTCTGTAGATGGAGGAGAAGGCGGTACGGGAGCTGCACCAATGGAGTTTACTAATTATATTGGCACGCCACTTGTTGAAGGATTAGTTTTTGTAAATAAACTTTTAATAAAACATAAATTAAAAGATCAAATAAAAATTATTGCAAGCGGAAAAGCAATTGATGCTTTCGATATTATAAAATACTTGTCTTTAGGTGCAGATGCAATTGGAATGGCAAGAAGTTTTATGTTGAGTTTAGGGTGTATACAAGCTAGAGAATGTAATTTAGATACGTGCCCTGTTGGTGTTGCTACACAAGATGACGATTTGGTAAAAGCATTAGTGGTAGAAAAGAAAAATGTACGTGTTAAAAATTACCACAATAAAACTATTGAAGCAGTTAAAGAGGTTGTTGCAGCAATGGGAGTAGCGTCTATTTCAGATATAAAAGCTAATCAAGTTTTTAGACGTAGAAAAGACGAAGAAGTTGTTAGTTTAGAAGAAATTTTTTATCCTAATTAAAATCTTATTTATTTTATGAAAAATTTAGATATTGTTATAGTTGGAGGAGGTCCAATAGGTATTGCTTGTGGTTTAGAAGCTCAAAAAAAAGGGTTGACGTATGTAATTCTAGAAAAAGGTCCTATTGTAAATTCAGTGTACAATTATCCGGTGAACATGCAGTTTTTTTCTTCTTCAGAGAAATTAGAGATCGATGAAATTCCGTTTATTAGTAAAGAAGCAAAGCCAAGAAGAAGTGAAGCTTTAGAATACTACAGAAGAATAGCTACTTCAAACAAATTAAATATCAATTTGTTTGAAAAAGTAACGTCAGTTTCTAAAGTAGATAATGAGTTTACCATTGTTTCTGATAAAAACAGCTACAAATCTAAGAACATTGTTATTGCAACAGGTTTTTATGATATTCCAAATTTATTAGATGTCCCTGGAGAGAATTTACCAAAAGTTTCTCATTATTATAATGATCCTCATTTTTATGCAGGACAAAAGGTGGCGGTTATAGGGGCAAGTAATTCGTCTGTAGACGCAGCTTTAGAGTGTTATAGAAAAGGTGCAGACGTTACCTTAATTATTAGAGGAACAGAGGTTGGACAGCGTGTAAAATATTGGGTAAGACCGGATATTATAAACCGTATAAAAGAAGAAAGTATAAAGGTTTTTTATAATAGTACTGTAAAAGAAATAGCGAAAGATACGATTACAATAAATACAGAAAAAGGAATAGAAACGCTACAGAACGATTTTGTTTTGGCGTTAACAGGTTACAAGCCAAATTTTACGCTTTTAGATGAAATTGGTGTTTCTTTTTCTGAAGATGCAAATAAAATTCCTACTTATAATGATGAAACTATGGAAACCAATGTGGCAGGCGTATACTTAGCGGGTGTTATTTGTGGCGGAATGGAAACGCACAAGTGGTTTATAGAGAACTCTCGCATTCATGCAAAGATGATTATTGATAATGTAGTAGGGAAAAATAATAATTAATTTCTTTATCGTTCTTCGTTTGTTTTTCATTTTAAAGATAATTGGAAATCATTATAATCTTTTTATGGTATTGCCTTAAGAATAGTTTGTGTTCAATTATCTTGATTTTTAATCATTATTTTTCTGTATAAATTTACATATTTTACTTTTTTTAACTGATGATTGTAATTTATTTAACTATTTTATTATGAGGTAGATAGGTGTGGTGTTTGCTCCCTTTTAATAAGTGATTACTTGTGTAAATTATTGTAAATCAGTTATTTGAGTTGTTTTTTTTGGTTCTTTCTTACATCAAGATGGATCTTTCCTTCTATTTTTATGTTTATTTAACGCATCAATCCTTCATTGAGCTTGGTTAAATACTTTTGTAAGTGCTAGCAGAAGCATATCTTTGTAGCTACAATTATAATTTAAATAAGTAAATATGAAAAAACCCACTATCGGATTTATCGGACTAGGCCTTATGGGCGGTAATATGGTTGAAAATCTGCAAAAGAGAGGTTTCGAGCTAACAGTAATGGATCTTAATAAAGATGAAGTTGCAAAAGTTATTGCTCGCGGTAATGCTTCGGAAGCTGTTTCACCAAAAGAATTAGCAGAAAAGAGCGATATTATAATGTTCTGTTTAACAACTTCTGCAGTTGTTGAGAAAATAGTTTATGGAGAAGAAGGTGTTTTAGCTGGAATTAAAGAAGGTGCCGTTTTAATTGATTTTGGAACTTCTATTCCTGCTTCTACTATTAAGATAGGTAAAGATTTAGCTGCAAAAGGTGCTGGTATGATTGATGCTCCACTTGGACGTACTCCAGCTCATGCAAAAGACGGATTGCTTAATATTATGGCAGCCGGTAATAAAGATACTTTCGAGAAAGTGAAGCCCGTTTTAGATGAGCAAGGTGAAAACGTTTTCTATTTAGGAGCTTTAGGTGCAGGTCATACAACTAAATTGATCAATAACTTTATGGGGATGACTACTGTTGTAGCAATGTCTCAAGCTTTTGCTGCAGCAAAATTAGCTGGAGTAGATACGCAACAATTATTTGACATTATGTCTTCTGGACCGTCAAATTCTCCATTCATGAAATTCTGTAAGCATTATGCTGTAGATAACGTAAGTGATTTAGGTTTCTCTATAAACAATGCAAATAAAGATTTAGGATATTTTGTACAAATGATGAATGATCTTGGTACAACTTCTAAAATAGCAGAAGCTACATCTTCTAACCTTCAAGCTGCAGTAGCTGCTGATATGGGGAATGGAAATGTACCTGAAATTTTAGATTATTTCATGCAATTAAAAAAATAGTGTCGAAATTATTTTTAATTAAACTTAAAGTTTTTTTGGTTTAAAAATCAATATTTCAAACATCTATTTATAACAAAAAAAACCTGAACATGTATTTGTTCAGGTTTTTCTATTTTTAAGATTTATTGATTAAGATTTTACTTAAAATAATTTTTTATAATAATCATCTGCCATTCTTTGAGTGGTAAACTCCGGAATAACATCATCCATAGCCTTAAATACTATTTTTTGCCATTTTTTAGGAGCGCCATAATACATTGGTAATACTTTGTTCTCTAAAATATTGTATAAATTATCTGTGTCTAATTTATCTTGCTCATAGGTTGGTAACTTATAATCTAGTGCAGGTAATACGAAACAGTTTTCTTCGTCTTTTTTAAATTCAGGAATCCAACCATCATCCGTAGATACATTTACAGATCCATTCATGGCAGCTGTCATACCACTTGTACCAGAAGCTTCTCGTGTTATTCTAGGAGTGTTTAACCAAACATCAGACCCACATTTTAATTTTCTAGACAAATCTATTTCATAACCAATAAGTACGGCTAAATTTGGCTCTTGTTTAGATTGATGTACCAAATGGTTAAAGGTGTCAATAGCACCATAATCAAACGGATATGGTTTTCCTGCCCAAATAATTTGTACAGGATATTTTTCGTTATGTAATAATCTTTTGAAACGATCGTAATCATGTAAAAGTAAATCGGCTCTTTTATAACCTGCAAAACGTCTCGCCCAAACAATTGTTAATACATTTGGATCTAACTTTTTACCAGTCTGTTTATATACCTCTTCAAAAAGTTCACTTTTTAATTCCAGTTTTTTCTTTTTATAAGCAGTCGTATTTCCTTTCTTCCAAGATTTTTTAATAGTTTCATCTTGCCAGAATTTTTGATTTTGAGCATTCGTAATCGGTATTATTTCACAGATACCATCATAGTCTTTCCACATATCGTTAGCAACAATAGCATGAAGTTTAGAGACTCCGTTTGCTTTTCTAGCCATTCGTAAGGCAGATATGGTATAATTAACCATGTCTCCATTCACCATTTCTTTATGTAATTCTTCTTCAGAAAGAGATCTGCCAAAGAAACCACATCTGTTTAAAAGACGCGCATCGCGTTCTTCATTCCCGGCTTTTTCCGGAGTGTGCGTTGTAAATACCATTTGTTCTTTGGTTACACCTTGGTCTCTTAAATAATAAAAAGCAGGTAAAGCATGTCCTTCATTTAAATGGTAGGTGTCAGCACCTCCTAAAGCCTCTACTACCTTCGCACCCGCAATTCCTAAAACAATACTTTGAGATATTCTAGTTATTGGGTTTTGATCATACAAATGGTTTGTAATCGTTCTAGTTAAATGGTCGTTTTCTTCTACATCCGTACTTAAAAAGTACATAGGTACGGTTCCAAAAACTTCTGGTTTTAAAACATAAGCTCTTACTTTTACATTCGGATTGTCATGAAGTTTTATAGTTACTTCAATACCTGTATATTCTAAGAAATCGAAGTGTTTTTCATTAAACTCTGTTTTTAGTGTTTGGTCATCATTTCTTGCTTGGTCGTAGTAGCCATATTTCCATAGCATACCAATACCAATCATATTTTGTTTTTGTTCTAAGCCAGAACGCATGTGAGATCCTGCTAAAAAACCTAAACCTCCAGAGTAAATATTAAAAGCCTGATCAATACCAAATTCCATACTAAAATATGCAACTTTCTTTTTATATTTTGCTGCCGGTTTGTAAGGATGATGCCATTTACTATATATATGTTCCATAGAATTTTCTGTTAAATTTTAAGTATTAAAAGTAAAGAAAATTCACAACTTATAGTATAATGATAATAATAATTTTATGTAAAATTTTTAATTTATAATGGGTATAAATTTATTGAAATTTGTTTGCTTTTAGTTTTTGGTGATAAAAATCATTGCAAGTTGAAGGTAGGGTAGAGGTATTTTTAAGTATTTTACGGAATAGGAATTATAGTTGTTATAATTCTGTAAAAACCATCTCAAGTAATGCTTTTGTGGCTTTTATTCCTTCAGGTTCAGAAAGAGAATTCCCTTCATATTCAATACCTATATAACCTTTAAATCCAGATTCTTTTACGATTTTCATCATTCTCAGAAAATCAATTTTTGTTTCACGCCCTGTTTTATCAAAATCGTACGATTTTGCACTAATCCCTTTTGCAAAAGGAATTAGTTCGCTAATACCCTTATATCTATCATATTCAGATAGACAATTCTTCTCAGAATCACGACTTAAGCAGAAATTCCCGAAATCGGGAAGAGTTCCTACATTTTCCATTCCAACATGTTGTATAACACTTGCAAGCCACGCACCATTAGAAGAGTTTCCTCCGTGATTTTCTACAATGATATTAATGCCTTTTTCTGATGCATATTTACCTAGCTTAGAAAGGCCATCAATAACATTTAGTGCTACGTCATCTGCGTTACCTTTACCGGCTGCATTTACGCGAATAGAATGAGCGCCTAAGTATCTAGCAATGTCTACCCAAGCATAATGGTTTTCTACAGTTTTCATTCGCTCCTTAATATTTGGATTTCCTAGATTTCCTAAACGATCACACATAATTAAACCAACGCTTACTTTATTTTCATCACATTTTTGCTTAAAGGTTTTCCAATATGTCTTGTCATTTACTTTAGTTCTATAAAAGCTATTTACAAGTTCAATAGAATAAATGTCATAAGAGGCCGCTATTTTAGGGAAGTCCATTGGATCTAAGCTACCATCTTTAAAAGCTCTATGCAAAGACCATTGAGCAAGTGATATTTTAAAATCTGAGGTAGATTCTTTATTAGCTGTTAAAGTTTTTTTAGCAGTTTTTGATGATTGAGGTTTGGAATTACAAGATATTAATAGAAAATTCGCAAATAATATTAATATAAAATGGACAAATGAAATTGTAAGTTTTCTTTTCATTATTTTCTAATTAAGATTTTTAATTTTTATTTCTCTAAATTCTATTCCCTGTCCTTCTGCTTGTAACGCGATGAATCCTTCCTTTAAAGGTTTCCCGTCAATTTTTATACGCTTATCATAGCCTTTTACTACTTTTCCGCCAATTTGTGGTTTAGTATATTCTAATACTTTATTGTTTTCAACAATATGTGTAATTAATGAATCTCTATAAACAATTACTTCTCCAGACAACCATTGATTCCATTTATAGGTTTTAGAACTTGAAGGTATACAGTGTTTCGGATCCATTTCTCCTTTAAAAAACACTTCTGTTCCGGGAGAGCACATATTGCCTGTAGGTCTAGATTCATTTTCTTCTCTCTCTGCTAAAATTTGGTATTCAACAGAAATTGGCCAATTCTGATCTTTTAATATACTATTTGGATTTTGAGAATGAATCATTACACCACTATTTCTATAAGTACCACGTGGAGCATCTTTCATCCATTGGTCTGTAAATCGATATTCAAATTTTAAATGGTAAGAAGAAAAAGGTTTTTCATAATAAAGGTGTCCAAAGCGTTCTCCAAATTCAGAATACTCATTATAATTAACCTGAATTGCACCATCTACTACTCTAAATGTGTTGGCGTAATTATCGCCAACTTCATGATGGTTTATTTTTGTAACCCAACCATTTAAATCTTTACCATTAAAAAGGTAGACCCAATCATTATCGGTTTTTGGGGTGTTAGAATTACATGAGTTTAATGTTGTTATTGCAATTAGTAATAGAATTATTTTTAGCTTATGCATATATTGGATTCAATTTTTACGGTAGATTATTAGTGACGAATTTATTTTAAATATTTTGTTTTAATGTTAACAAGAGTATGTAAAATGTTTCTAAGAGTTCATTTAATACTATTAAAAATTGAAGTATAATTGTTTTCTGAACGCAAATAATACTGTATTATATATTCATTTATGCATTCAGTTTAGCATGTTCAGTTGAGTTCTTTTTTTGAATCAAAACATCAACATTGCAAATAACGGTTTTTTAAAACAAGAAAACCGCTTCAAAAAGAAACGGTTTTAAAATATTAAAAGAACATTGTGCGTTCTACATATAATCTTCAATTGGGTTACAAGAACAAATTAAGTTTCTGTCTCCAAAAGCATCATCTACTCTACGAACAGAAGGCCAAAATTTATTTTCAGCAATATATTCTAAAGGAAAAGCTGCTTGTTTTCTAGTGTAAGGTAATGTCCATTCATCTGCAGTTAACATTTCTTGCGTATGAGGCGCATTCTTTAAAGGATTGTTGTCATTCTCTTTAGATGCATTTTTAATCTCTTCACGAATTGAAATCATAGCATCACAAAAACGATCTAATTCTGCCATAGATTCAGATTCTGTAGGTTCAATCATCATAGTTCCCGCAACAGGGAAAGAAACGGTTGGAGCATGAAAACCATAATCCATTAAACGTTTAGCGATGTCTACTACTTCAATTCCGTTTTGTTTAAAATCACGACAATCAATAATCATTTCGTGTGCAGCTCTGTTCATTTCACCAGAATACAACGTGTTGTAATTTCCGTGTAAACGTTCTTTAATATAATTGGCATTTAAGATGGCGTTTTTAGTAGAATCGGTCAATCCTTTTGCACCTAACATGGTTATGTATCCGTAAGAAATTAAACAAACTAATGCAGAACCCCAAGGAGCTCCAGAAACAGCTGTAATGGCATTTTCTCCTCCCGTAGCAATTACCGGGTTTGTTGGTAAAAACGGAACTAATTGCGGAGCCACACAAATTGGCCCAACTCCTGGTCCACCACCACCATGCGGAATGGCAAATGTTTTGTGTAAGTTTAAGTGACAAACATCTGCGCCAATTGTTGCAGGATTTGTCAACCCAACTTGTGCGTTCATATTTGCGCCATCCATGTATACTTGTCCGCCGTTATTATGAATAATTTGTGTAATTTCTTTAATCGCTTTTTCATATACTCCGTGTGTAGAAGGATATGTCACCATTAAAGCAGCTAAATTATCTTTATGTAAAATTGCTTTAGCACGTAAATCTTCAACATCAATATTTCCTTTCTCATCAGTTTTGGTAACTACAACCTTCATACCAGCCATAACAGCTGACGCAGGATTTGTACCGTGCGCGGAAGCAGGAATCAAACAGATGTTTCTATGAGAATCGTTGTTAGATTCGTGATACGCTCTAATAGTCATTAAGCCAGTAAACTCGCCTTGAGCACCAGAATTTGGTTGTAAAGAAGTACCAGCAAAACCAGTGATAATATTTAATTGATGCTCTAATCTTTTTAACATTTGTTGGTACCCTTCAGCCTGATTTAATGGCACAAAAGGATGAATATTTCCCCATTGTGGATTGCTTAAAGGCAACATTTCAGATGCTGCATTTAGTTTCATGGTACAGGAACCTAAAGAAATCATAGAGTGGTTTAATGATAAATCTTTACGTTCTAATTTTTTAATATAACGCATCATATCTGTTTCAGATTGATACGTGTTAAATATATTGTTTTCTAAAAACGGTGTGTTTCTTTTGGTGTTTTCTGTAATAACTTCAAAATCTGCATTAAAAGATTCTTGTGTTAAAATTTGATGAAAATCACCTACACTTTCTGCTTCCGAAGCAACAGGTTTCTTTTTAAGTTGACCAAAAATGGTAAACAGATTCATTAAATCTTTTTGAGTAGTTGCTTCATTTATAGAGATAGAAATGTGTTTTTTATCAACATAATTAAAGTTCACTTTAAAAGATTCTGCTACAGATTTTAATTTAATACAATCTATTTCTACTAATAAAGTATCAAAATAAGAAGTATTCAATTGATTGAAACCTGCTTTATCTAAGTAATCTGCAACTAATTTAGTTTTGTTGTGTACAGAATCTGCAATAAATTGCAAACCATTTTTACCATGGTAAACAGCATACATACCTGCCATAACAGCTAATAGAACCTGTGCAGTACATATATTAGAAGTCGCTTTTTCTCTTTTAATGTGTTGTTCTCTAGTTTGCAATGCCATGCGTAATGCACGCTCTCCATGTATATCTTTGGTAATACCAATAATACGACCAGGCATGCTTCTTTTATATTTTTCTTTTGTTGCAAAATAAGCGGCATGAGGTCCTCCGTAACCTAATGGAATTCCGAATCGTTGCGTGGTTCCTACAACAACATCAACACCAAATTCAGCAGGTGCTTTTAATTTTACCAATGATAAAATATCTGCAGCAACGGCTACTTTTATGTTGTTTTCATTCGCTTTAGTAACAAAATCTGCGTAGTCATAAACCTGCCCATGTTTTCCTGGGTATTGTAAAATGGCTCCGAAAAAATCCTCAGAAAAATCGAATTCTTCGTGGTTTCCAATCACTAATTCAATACCAATAGGAGTAGAACGAGTTTGTAAAAGAGATACTGTTTGAGGTAAAATTTCTTCAGAAACAAAAAACTTGTTTACATCAGCTTTCTTTTGGGCTCTTTCTCTAACGTCAAATAATAAAGCCATTGCTTCTGCAGCAGCAGTACTTTCGTCTAATAAAGAAGCATTTGCCAATTCCATTCCTGTTAAATCACAAACCATGGTTTGAAAATTTAACAAAGCCTCTAATCTACCTTGTGCAATTTCTGCTTGGTATGGAGTATAGGCAGTATACCAACCCGGGTTTTCAAAAATATTACGCTGAATAACACTTGGCACAATAGCCTCATGATAGCCTAAACCAATGTAAGTTTTAAAAACTTTATTTTTTTCTGATAACTCTTTTATATGTGCTAAATATTCATATTCGCTCTTAGCAGGCGCCAAATCTAACTCATTTTCTAAACGGATATCATCTGGAACAGTTTGGTAAATTAACTGATCTAAACTATCCGCTTTTATAGTAGATAACATTTTTTCTTGTTCCTTTTTATTAGGTCCAATATGTCTGTTTTGAAACAAATTTGTATTCATGTAATAAGGTTTTGATTAGGCTCATTTCAATCGATATAGTATGTGTTTTATCACCTCTAAACCAATTGATTTTAAAAGTCTCAAAAGTAGGGAAATAATAAAATAATTTTCTCCATTTCTTAAGCAAAAACGAGAGAATTATCAACCAAAAATGAATGTTATGAACATAAAACCTATTTTTGCCGAATGAGATTCTTAAAATTAGTGTTCGACTTTTATATAAATGCAAGTATTCATGTTGCATTTTCTGTATATGCATTTTTAAGAATTACAGAAATTTATTTAGAGTTGCCTTACAATGGCAACTTAAACTACTTTATATTTTTTGGAACTATTACAGGGTATAATTTTGTAAAATATGCGGGTATGGCAAAATTACATCACAGAAGTTTAACAAAAGGTTTAAAAAATATCCAGATTTTCTCGTTTTTTTGTTTTTTAGCGTTGTGTTATTTTGTGGTTCAAATTTCTGTAGAAACCTTGTATTACACGATTCCTTTTTGTTTGTTAACGGTGTTATATGCAGTTCCTTTTTTAAGTGGATTCGATAAAAATTTAAGAGAAGTCAGTTACTTAAAAATTATTGTGGTTGCCTTAGTTTGGGCTGGGTTTACGGTTTTAATTCCGCTGATAGCTGTAGGTGAGGAAATTACATTAAACGTGATGCTTTTAATGTTGCAACGGTTTTTAATTGTTGTAATTTTAATACTACCGTTTGATATAAGAGACATAATGTATGACGCTATTTCTTTACAAACAATACCAAAAAAAATAGGCATAGAAAAAACGAAGAAATTAGGATTAATGCTATTGGTGTTTTCATTAGTCTTAGAATATTTAATTTCTAGTGTTAGCATGGTAAAAACACCATTTATGATTTTCTTTTTTCTATTGATTATTTTCCTGATGAGGGCTAGAACAGCACAATCTAAGTACTATAGTTCTTTTTTTGTTGAGTCTTTGCCAATTGTTTGGTGGTTACTTCTTTTAGGATTTCATAATTTTTAAGGTTAAAAAACACTTTATTACTATTATTTTTTAATATAAAGAATAAATAAAAAAGATATCATAAAACTTTAAAATAGCTTTATAGTATCCTACTATATTTGTAGATTTACTCACTTAAATTCAACCAAGATTCTTAAGTAATGATTACCACAAAAAGAAATTATATTTTCGATTTTGACAGCACCTTAACCAAGGTAGAAGCATTAGATGTTTTAGCTGAAATCACCCTTGAAAACAATCCTAGAAAAGACGCAATTATTCAAGAAATAATTGACATTACCAATTTAGGTATTGACGGAGAAATATCCTTCACGGAATCTTTAGAAAGAAGAATTAAGCTATTAAAAGCAAACAAAGCCGATTTATCTGGTTTAGTAGTAGCTTTAAAAAAGCAAGTATCAAAATCCATAGAAAGCAACAAAGACTTTTTTGAAAAGTTTGCAGATGATATTTATGTGATTTCTTGCGGATTTAAAGAATTTATAGATCCTATTGTAAAAGAATACAATATACCTTCAGGTAGAGTGTATGCAAATACTTTTGAGTTTGCAGAAGATGGAGAAATTATTGGTTTCGATGCCAACAATCCACTTTCTCAGCACAACGGAAAGATAAAGTGTTTAAAAGACATGAACCTAGAAGGAGAAATACAAGTTATTGGCGATGGGTACAGCGATTATGTAACTAGAGAAGCAGGTGTAGCAGATAAGTTTTTTGCGTACACAGAAAACGTTTCTCGAATTAAAACAACAGAAAACGCGGACCATATTGCCCCAAATTTAGATGAATTTTTATACGTAAACAAGTTGCCAAGAAATATCTCATACCCAAAGAACAGAATTAAAATTTTATTATTAGAAAACGTACATCCAGATGCTTTTAAAAAGTTGTCTTCAGATGGTTTTTCTGTAGAAACCGTTTCTAAAAGTTTGTCTGAAGACGAATTGATAGAAAAAATTAAAGACGTACACGTGTTAGGAATTCGTTCTAAAACAAACGTTACTCAAAAAGTAGTAGATGCTGCAGATAAATTAATGGTAGTAAGTGCTTTTTGTATTGGTACCAAACAGATAGATTTAGATGCGTGTAAAGAAAAAGGAATCGTTGTTTTTAACGCACCTTATAGTAATACACGTTCTGTTGTAGAGTTAGCAATAGGAGAAATTATTATGCTAATGCGTAGTGTTTTTCAAAGAAGTACAGAAATTCACAATGGTCAATGGAATAAAACAGCAGAAGGTTCTAGAGAAGTACGTGGTAAAAAACTAGGTATTGTTGGTTATGGTAATATTGGTAAACAATTATCAATTTTAGCAGAAGCTTTAGGTATGGATGTTTACTATTATGATGTAGAAGATACTTTAGGTTTAGGAAATGCAACTAAAGTTGATAAATTATCAGACTTATTAGCGCTTTCTGATGTGGTTACTTTACACATTGATGACAATGCTGCAAACAAAAACTTTATTGGAGAAAAAGAAATTTCTCAAATGAAAGATGGTGCACTTTTAGTAAACTTAGCAAGAGGTTTTGTTGTAGATATTCCTGCATTGGTGGCTGCTTTAAAAAGCGGAAAATTAGCCGGAGCTGCAGTAGATGTATATCCTTCTGAACCTAGAAAAAACGGAGAATTCTATTCTGAATTACAAGGTTTACCAAACGTAATTTTAACACCACATGTTGGTGGTAGTACAGAAGAAGCGCAAAGAGATATTGCAGATTTTGTGCCAAGTAAAATTATGGCGTATATCAATTCAGGGAATACAGTAGATGCTGTAAACTTCCCAAATATTCGTTTGCCAAGACAAACAAATATACACCGTTTTTTACATATTCATAAGAATGTGCCGGGTGTAATGGCTAAAATCAATAAAGTTTTAGCAGAATATGATTTGAACATTAATGGTCAATTTTTATCTACAGATTCAAAAGTAGGATATGTAATTACAGATTTAGACAAAGAATACAACAAAGAAGTTTTAGATGCCTTAAGAGAAATTGAAGGGACGATTAAATTTAGAGTGCTGTATTAGTAATATAGCCAATGAATAAATATCTATTTATTTTCATTTTATTAATTTCTTATAATTCATTCTCTCAACTTAATTTTAAAACCTATTTTAAAAAAGCAGAGAATGGATTTGAGTTTTTAGCAGACAACAATGAGTATTGTCCGGTTTCGGTTGAAGTAGATTTAGAGTTAGTGAATTTGTCTACATCTAACGGGAATTTTAAAACGTACCTAATTCCTGCAAGAACAAAAGACTTTGTAATTACTACATTAAAAGCAATAAAAGCAGGTAAGTACAAGTACAACTCCAAAACAAGGTATAATTACGGAGATTTTGCAACGAAGGTGAAAGATACGGTTGCAGTAAAAGATAAAGACACTATTTCTGTAAAAAAGAAAGATACTGTTTCAAATCAAGAATACATTTACAACCTCCCTTATAAAAAAGGAAAAAAGTTTAAAGTGTCTCAAGGCTATAATGGGGCAGAAACACATCAAAAGAAAAATGCGCTAGATTTTCTCATGCCAATTGGTACAGATATTTATGCAGCAAGAGAAGGCGTTGTAATTAAGGTGGTAGATTATAATACCAAAACCTGTATAACAAAAGGCTGCTTAGAGTATAATAATTTTATTTTAATCTACCATTCAGATGGTACATTTTCAGAATATTCTCATATTAACACTAATTCGGCTAAAGTAAAACCAGGATATAAGGTAACAAAAGGTCAGTTAATAGCAAAAAGCGGAAACATTGGTTGGTCTACAAATCCACATTTACACTTTGAGGTTTTTAAGCAAGAAATTATCAAGCGAGAAACCCTTAAAACCAAGTTTAAAATTAACGACGGAACAGAAGCTTCGGTTTACTTAGAAGAAAACGTAAAGTATCAAAGAAAGTATTAACTCACTTTATAAAGCTTAAAACACCCTTCAGATATTGTAATTTGAAGGGTGTTTTTTTTGAAGCTATTTCCTGCTTTCCACTATATCTTTTTGCAGAAAAAGCAAAAAGGATGAAAGCCTGTCTTGAGCGAAGTCGAAAGGTTTCAATCAGGGCTAGACTTGTTTGTTAACATGCTGTCATTCCGAGAAACGAAGTAATCTGTTTATTAAAAGAACAAATGCTGTTTTTATTAAATTTAGGTAAGAAATACAAAATAGAATATTAAATAATTTTGTACGCTATTGTCAACTGTAATTTATATAAAATAACTTTATCATTTATTCATTCTCATAATCATGTACAAATTTAATACGAGGGCTGCTAGCCATCAAATTTGGGTTTGTACCTTCAATGCCCTCAGGAATAGGTTGGTTTCGAGTTTTGTAATAAGCTTTCCAACTAGGCATTGGGTTTCCTGAGCTGTCGTTAAACGTCATTGAGTGTGTAAGAAAAGGAATAGATTCTGTTGGTAAATCTTGAGAAGAAAACATTTTATAAACTAATTCTGAGCAATAATAAGAGTTGTCATCCCATAAAAAAATCTCATCATAAGGCGTATTTATTCTTTCTACTCCATATGCTATTGCTTTAGATATATAAGGTTGGTAATAATTATCTAGTCTTGCAACCGTGGTTGCAGATTTGTTGAACTTATTTTTATTTCTGTTCAAAAACTTTATTAAAGGAGTTTGGCAAATTCCTTCTTTAGGAATCGCCTCTATTACAAACCATTTTCCGTCTTTTTTCATTGCCATTCCAACATGAGAATAGTTTTTAGCTAATGAAGTTGCTGTTACATCTTTAATGGCATTATCAATTTCGCCCGTTCCTGTATTCTGAAACAGTAAATCACCTTGTTTTAATTCAAAACTACTTTTGTTTTTATTGTTATGGCAACTTAAGAAAACAAAGGAGAACATAATGAGGATGCAAGTTCGTTTTGGTGTTTTATTCATGATTGTTTTGTAATTGATTTTTAAGGCATTTTTAAATTAGGACCAATATTGTTGTGTTATAAAAAGTTGCTTTTTGGGTAAAACATTATTCTATTTATTTTTTATAAATGGTGTTTGCTTTAGTATTTACTTGATTAGTTTTTGAATTTTGTATTCATTTTTCTTTTCATTGTAAAAATTTATGTCAATTAAATTATTATTCAATAACCAATTTATTTGTTCGATAAAAGTTTCTTCTGGAATATCAAAATCTACTCTAGAATATTTTTCAACTAAACTCTTTTTCGATTTTTTAATTAAAACGGAAGCAAATTCTTCAACCTCATCTCTTGATGGAGAATCTAAGTAAAAAATTAGATTTCCATGAGTTGTATTAATCGTTAAAGTATTATTCATAGGAGCTTTTAAAGCAATAATACCTAAAAAGAGCATGAAAATTCCACCCCAAATAATTACGTCTTTTTCTCCATTAGAATTTCCCTCAATAAATAATCCAACCCAAGATAAAATTGCAATTAAAATAAATACGATTCCAATAATATTAACTCCTTTTTTAGAATGTGTTTCAATAGTTTTGTAATGAGCAATATTCTCAATATCAACAGACCATTCTTTTGTACTTAAAAGACTTTTTTCTTTGACAAATAGTTCATTAGCTATTAATTCAAATTCTTTAGTTTTTTCTCCTCGTTTTTGTATTAATTTCATTTTTAAGTAAATTAAAGCTAACGTGATTTAAACACTAAAGTTAGTAAAATAATCAGATATGGAAAGCCTGAGAATATTTTATTAATATTCTTGCAATTAGGTAATTAATTGTTGTGATACGTTATTTTTTATTATTCAGCGGAAATGTAATTCCAACAGCAAAAGCTCCAGCGAATTGTTGGACTGATGGTTGAAAATAATAAGTAAATCCTAAATCAACATTATTATTCTTTCCTAACTCTAGTCCAATTGAAAAAGGGATGTGATATATAATTCCACTTTTATCAATATTATCGAAAGCTGTAAATGTTTCAAATTTTCCAATTGAAGTACCTATTCCAATTTCAACGTATGGTGCAACCCAAGGAATTGGTGCCCGAACTCTTGCTTTTCCTCCAAGTAAAAAAGCTTTTGATTCGGCTTTTTCATTTGTCGGATTGTCATTTAAATCTTTTCCGTTTGAATTTGTCAAAATAAAACCTGCGTATGGTCTTAATTCAAACCAAGAAGCCACTTTTAATACTAGTTCTCCTTGTATAAAAAAACCATTATCAGCAATCTCGTCAATGCTATTGTAAGGAGCGCTAATACCATATCCGATCTGAGCATTTATTGATTTTTCTTTTATAAACTGAGCTTCAACTAAATTTGAAGTCAGAACAATCATTAATAATATCAGCGTTTTATTCATAATGTTTTACAATACGTAACAACTAAAGCTTTATTTTTTCTTTCAAGTCTACAATCATTTCATCTTTGACACCTAAATAACGTTGACTTCCTAAATATCTATTCTTATTAAATTCATCATAGTTAGCTTCATCAGCGTTCATAGAACTCAAATGCACGTTTCCAGAAGAATGGATAAATTCCATTTTGTTATTACCTAACCAAATACCAACATGCGTAACACGTTGTTTTTTATTTGGGGTCGCTTTTGTACCAAAGAAAAGTAAATCACCTTTCTCTAAACCTTCAAGTTTTAAGTTTTTATCTACGGTTTTACCAGCATTTATTTGTTGCGAAGCATCTCTAGGAATGATAAAACCATTCATTAAATACACCATTTTAGTAAAACCACTACAATCAATTCCCTTACTAGAAGTTCCGCCCCATAAATAAGGAAAACCATTCATGGTTTTAGCTACAGTTTCAATATTTTCTTTTGATGCAACTATATTTTTTAGCCAAGAACTATAAATAACAGCTTCATTCTTTTTAATAAATCCAATTCTGTTGTCAGGATATTTTACTTTATAGAAATCATTGTCTTCAGAAATATATTGAAGCAATCCTCCTAAAGTAATGTCAGAAACAATTTCAGAATTTGCTGATTTATCAACGTAAGCATACCCGAAAATCTCAGTAAAAAGTACCTTTATAGAGTTATTCCAAGCATCAAACTCACTTTTAGTCATCAATTGAATTCCGCCTTTATCAACCCAAGAAATATAATTGTCTGGAGTTTGAATTCTATAGAAATCACCTTTTTTATCCAATACTTTTAAAGACATTCCAAGCAAACCCTGTGTGCCCAATTCTGCAGAATGTTTTGGTTGAGACCGAATATTGATGACCGAATTTCTAGCAATTGCATATTGTAGTTTTCCTACAGCAGAATCAGGTAAAATACGTACATGATTGGTAAATGCTAATTTTCTATTTTTTAAGCTGTCTAAAAGTATCGAAAAAGCTTTTTTAGAAGTAGTTTCTCCTTCTAAAATAAGATGATTGTCTACTGATTCAAATTTGATATCAAACAATTCCACACGCTTGTCTGGAGCAAATTCTGCTTTTAAACTCGATTGAATATTTTCTAATTCAGTTATTGTTTTTGTGTCGTTTTTACAAGACATAAAAACAATTAGCATTAAAAAAGAAACGTTTTTTATAATTTTCATTAAAAATGTTTTTGCTAAAATACAAAACTATATTCTTTATAATTTGTGAATTCGTGGTAAAAAAGTTTGAAATTCACATCTAAAAATTGAAATCTAATTAGGATTGTTTTATATTTGGAAACACTCATTTTTTAACGCTGATGAAATATCAAAATAATTTAGAATTTGCCAAACAGCAAGATAAAGAAGATCCACTTTCTTATTTGCGAAACCGATTCCATATTCCGAAAGACAAAAACGGAAAAGATTGGTTGTATTTTACAGGGAATTCTTTAGGCTTACAGCCAAAATCTACCAAAGGATATATCAATCAGGAATTAGAAGATTGGGCTAATTTAGGAGTAGAAGGTCATTTTGAAGCAAAAAATCCATGGCTAAATTATCATGAATTATTAACTGATAAAATGGCGAAAATTGTTGGCGCAAAACCGATAGAAGTTGTGATTATGAATACCTTAACAACTAATTTACATTTGTTAATGGTGTCGTTTTACAGGCCAACAAAAACAAAATATAAAATTGTTATAGAAAGTGATGCTTTTCCTTCGGATAGATATGCAGTGCAATCTCAATTAGAATTTCACGGATTTTCTAAAGACGATATTATTGAGTGGAAACCAAGAGTAGGAGAAGAGTTACTTAATATAGAAGATTTAGAAACGATTGTAGAAGAACAAGGAAACGAAATTGCATTGTTATTAATTGGAGGTGTAAATTATTACACTGGTCAGTTTTTAGATTTAGAGCGAATCGCTCAGATTGGTCATGCTAAAGATTGTGTTGTAGGAATTGATTTAGCACACGGAGCAGGAAACATTCAACCAAATTTGCATGAATCAGGAGTCGATTTTGCTGCGTGGTGTACGTACAAATACTTAAACTCAGGACCAGGGAGTTTAGCCGGATTATTTGTCCATGAAAAACACTCAAAAAATAAAGAGTTACCACGTTTTTCTGGATGGTGGAATCACAATAAAGCCACCCGTTTTAATATGAGAATGCCTTTTGATGTAATGGAAGGAGCAGAAGGTTGGCAATTATCCAATCCTCCAATATTATCTATGGCGGCCATAAAAGCTTCTTTAGATCTATTTGATGAAGTTGGTATGGATGCTTTGAGAGAAAAATCAGAAAAATTAACTGGCTATTTCGAGTTTTTAATCAATGAAATTGGTTCTGAAGATATTAAGATAATTACACCAACAAATTCGAAAGAACGTGGTTGTCAATTGTCCATTCAGGTTAAAAATGCGGACAAAAGTTTACATAAAAAACTAACCGAAAACAATATTATTACAGATTGGCGAGAGCCAGATGTTATCCGTTGTGCGCCAACTCCATTATATAATACTTTTGAAGATGTGTACAGCATGGTTTCAATATTAAAAGAGTTATTGTAGATACAAGAAACCTCAAAGGTTTTAAAAACCTGTGAGGTTTAATTTTTGAAAAAATGAACAGAAAAGATACTATACTAATAATAGGTGCTGGTTTATGTGGAAGCTTACTTGCTTTACGCTTAGCGCAAAGAGGTTATAAAATAGAATTGTATGAAAGCAGACCAGATTTAAGAAAAGTAGATATTTCTGCCGGAAGATCTATCAATCTAGCTTTATCGGACAGAGGTTTTAAAGCATTGCGTTTATGCGGAGTAGAAGAGAAGGCTAGAGAAATTTGTATTCCTATGTTCGGACGATTAATCCATGACAAAAAAGGAAATACCTTTGCTTCTAATTATTCTGGTCGAGAAAATGAATATATCAATTCTATTTCTCGTGGCGATTTAAATGCTCTCTTATTAAACGAGGCAGAAAAGCACGAAAATGTAAACATTCATTTTAATAAAAAATGTAAAAATGTTGATATAGAAAATAATACCGCACATTTTAAAGATTACGAAACCAAGCAAGAATTTTCTATAAAAGCAGATGTAATTTTTGGTACAGATGGCTCAGGTTCTTCTCTAAGAAAAAGCTATTATTTAGAACGTAAATTTTTGTTTAGCTATTCTCAGAATTATCTAAATCACGGATATAAAGAATTAGAAATTCCTGCGGATAAAAACGGGAAACATCAAATTAGCAATCAGCATTTACACATTTGGCCTCGTGGTGATTTCATGTTAATAGCCTTACCCAATTTAGATGGTAGTTTTACCGTTACGCTATTTTTAAGTTATACTGAAGGCGAATTTAATTTCGAAAATTTAACATCCGAAGAAAAAATAACACAGTTTTTTGAGCAAGAGTTCCCCGATGCTTTGGCAATCATTCCGAATATAAAAGACGAATTTATAAACAATCCAACAGGTGCTTTAGGAACCGTAAAATGTTCGCCTTGGTCTTATCAAAATAAAACCGTTTTATTGGGTGATTCTGCGCATGCAATTGTACCATTTTACGGACAAGGTATGAATGCCTCGTTTGAAGATGTTACTGTTTTTGATGAAATTTTAAATCAAAATTTAGATTCTTGGGAAACTGTTTTTAAAACCTATCAAAAAGCAAGAAAACAAGATACGGATGCCATTGCAGATTTAGCAATTGATAACTTTTATGAAATGCGAGATCATGTGGCAAATCCTATTTTTAAAGAGAAAAGAAAAATAGAAATGGATTTAGAAAAGACGTTTCCAACCCAGTATTTTTCCAAATATTCCTTAGTCACTTTTAATGCCAATATTGGGTACAATGAAGCCATGAAACGCGGTAGAGCACAAGACAAAGCGTTGTTGAGTTTAATTGCAGGAGATGAAGTCCACACGCATTTAAACATGACAAAAGACGAGTTAAAAGTTATTTTAGAGAAAGTGATAATAGAGACCAATATTATTTTAGAAGAGTATGATCTAACAAGATTATAATATGAGGTAAGTAATGAAAAATAAACTTCCAATAAATATATTTGATAAAAATATTAAAAATGATGCAGAGGCTAAAAAAAATGTAAACTCGTATTTAGGTAAAAAAAAGAGAGGAAGTGTTTCTAATAATAAGATTTTTAAAACTATTCTAAAATTTGTTATAAGTATTATTGGTGTTTTCTTAGTAGCTCTTGTATTAAATTTTATTATTTCTGAAGTTAAAAAAGCAAATGAAGACCCTATTGTAAGTGCTACGAATAAATCTATAAAAAGGTTGAATTTAGCAAACAAAACATTAAATATTGATTGGGAAAAAAAAGAAAATAGTATTTCTGATCTTTTAATTTACACAAATGATACTGCAGCAAACTTAACTGTTAAATTATACCCTAATTTTAAAAGAGATAATTATAGAGGGATGTTTACATATATTACTTACGATGCGGAAGCTAGAAGTATAGAACGGTTTTTAAATAAAAAAGATACTTTAGGGTATCGTGCTTATCTAGAAAAAGATTCTTTAAAAGTAAGATTAAGTATTTTTACTAATGTTGAAAATGAAATTAATTACAATGTCTGTAATACTTTTTTTCATACAGAAAAAGAGAAAAAGATGCTTTTAAAATTAATGGATAAAAAGAAAAAGCTTTCTAAGTTTCAAAAAAGAATGTTAAGAATTGATAGAATAAATGAAAGACAAGTCAGTTTTATTGATTTTAGCGAAGAGGAATTAAAAAAGGAAAAACTAGAGGGTAGTATTAAAAATCTTTTTTATCATAAAATTGATTTAAAAAACCCTAAACATTTGTTTTATTTTACAAGTAATAATTCAGAAATGAAGCAAGAAGAATTTAAGTTAAAAACAGCATCTTTTAAAAGGTTTTTACTTAAAAAAGAAGATACTGCAAATTGCTGTTTTATAAGAAAAGTAAAAATAACATTACAAAAACCAACCAATTAGTTCATATTATGAAGAGTTTTATTGTTTTATTAAGAGGAATAAATGTGTCGGGAAAAAATAAACTCCCAATGGCAGAACTACGTGATTTATTAAACGATTTAGGTTTTAAAAACGTACAAACATACATTCAGAGTGGAAACATTATTTTAGAATCAGATGATGGTAAATCTGTGATTTGTAAGAAAATTAATGAAGGAATTCAGAATAAATTTGGGTACGACGTTCCTGTAATTGCAAGAACAATTCCTCAATTTAAAAAAGCAATTGCTAGTTACCCTTTTCCAACAGACAACACCAAAATAGTTGCCTTTGTTTTTTTAAATAAAAAAGTATATGAAACAAAAGTTGAGGTAAAAGATATTGAGAACGATAAATATTTAATAGATAATGATATGGTATATATTTATTGCGAAACTGGTTTTGCTAAAACTAAACTTTCTAATAATTTATTTGAGAGAAGCTTGTATGTAAGCGCAACAACTAGAAATTATAATACCACATTAAAGTTATTAGAGTTGGCAGAAAGCAATTAAAATTGGTATGAAATATACAATCATTGGCGCAGGAATTGGTGGATTGACGACAGCATTGGCTTTTGAACAAAAAGGAATCGAATACCAAATTTTTGAAAAAGCACCTGTTTTAAATGAAGTCGGCGCCGGAATTTGGTTAGCGCCAAATGCATTGCAAGTTTTAGAAAGTTTAGGTGTTTTAGAAGACGTAATTGCTAACGGCAATTTTATTGATAGAATTACCATTGGCAAACAAGATTTATCACCAATTTCAGATAGTAATCAAGATTTTATAAAAGATATTTTTGGCTATACAACCGTTGCAATTCATAGAGCAGCGCTTCAAAAATTGTTATTTGATAAAATTCCGAAAGAGAAAATATTTTTAAACAAAGGTTTTGAATCTTTTAAAGAAATAGCAGCTAATAAAATAGAAGTTACATTTAATGATGCTTCTAAAACAACAACAGATTTTTTAATTGCTGCAGATGGTATCAACTCTAAAGTCAGACAACAGTTATTTCCAGAAAGTAGCAAAAGATATTCTGGGCAAACTTGTTGGCGAGGAATTACAAATAGGGTGTTAGAAGACGATTTATTACACAGAGGATTTGAACTTTGGGGAAATAAAATTAGATTCGGAATATCGAAAGTTTCAAAAGATAAAACCTATTGGTTTGCAGTTGTTTTGGCAAAAGAAAATGAGGAAGTAGAGGTTAATTTGGTAAAAGAGAAGTTGCTAAAAATGTTTTCTGATTTTGATCCTTTAATAACTGACTTAATTGCTGCAACAGAAATCTATCAAATTATAAAAAGTGATATTCACGATTTAAACCCACTTAAAAAATGGCATAAAAATAATATTTGTTTAATTGGAGATGCTGGTCATGCTACAACTCCAAATATGGGACAAGGAGGAGCACAAGCTATTGAAGATGCCTATTATTTAAGTAATTTAATAGCTGAAAATAAAGACAAAAATGTTTTTGAGTTGTTTCAACAGAAAAGACAAAAGAAAGTGAATTTGGTTGTTAATCAATCTTGGATGACCGGTAAAATGGCACATTGGAAATATGGTCAAAGTTTTCGGAATTTTATCTTAAAAAATGTTCCTAAAAGTATTATAAATAAGAAAATGATAGCATTATATCAATTAGAAAAATAAAATATGAATAAAGAAATAAAAGAAAAAATAATTGAAGTTTGTGATGAAAAAATAGCTAAAAAAGGAACTAGTGTTGGTTTGTCTTTTTACGCATTTTTCAAAAATAAAAATGACAATCCGGTTTTGTTAATGGAAGTCGCAAAATGGTGGATTGAAACTCATAAATTAGATCATTTTGAAAAAGCCGTGAAGATTAAACAAATGGTTTTAGATCATAAATAAGAATCAAGAACAAAGAATCAAGGAGAAAGAGACAAGAGACAAATTGCATAGATTGTAAAATGATATAATTTTCGACTGCGCTCGACTAGACATAAACATAAAATATGAATTTAGGATTACAAAACAAAAACGCTTTAGTTTGTGGAAGCACACAAGGAATAGGAAAAGCAACTGCGTTTTTATTAGCGGAGGAAGGAGTAAATGTGACGTTAATTGCTAGAAATGAAGAAAAGTTAAAAGTGGTTTTAGCAGAATTACCCAATAATAATCAGTGTCATAGTTATTTAGTGGCAGATTTTTCTAAGCCACAAGAGTTACAGAAAGTTATAGAAACTACAGATTTAAAATTTCATATTCTAGTAAATAATACTGGTGGACCAAAAAGTGGCGCTTTAATTTCTGCAACTTCATCAGATTTAATAAATGCGTTTCAAATGCATGTTATTTGTAATCAGATATTGGTACAAGCTTTGGTTCCGTTTATGAAAAAAGAAAAATTTGGTAGAATTATTAATGTCATTTCTACGTCTGTAAAAGAGCCAATTCCTGGTTTAGGAGTTTCTAATACGATTAGAAATGCGGTTGGTAATTGGGCAAAAACATTGTCTACAGAATTAGCAGCGTTTCAAATAACAGTAAATAACGTGTTGCCTGGTTTTACAGATACGGCTCGTTTAGATTTAATTATTAAGATCAAAGCAAAAATTGAGCATACTACAGAAACTGAAATGGAGCAAATTATGAAGAGTTACGTGCCAGTAAAACGCTTTGCAAAACCAGAAGAAACTGCTGCTGCAATTGCTTTTTTAGCTAGTGAACAAGCAAGTTATATTAATGGAATTAACCTTCCGGTTGATGGAGGAAGAACGAAAAGTTTATAAAGCCCACCTCAATCCTCCCAAAGGGAGGAAGTTTAGTGCGGGAAAAGAATTATATTAGTAGAGTAAAATATATTATTAACAGCAAATTTCAAATTTCACCCAGTTTGGAGTTCCTTCCCTTTGGGAAGGTTAGGATGGGCTTCTTCATATGAGAAATTTAGTACAGCCTTTAAATTTTAAAAAGTGGATTGATGAACATCGTCATTTACTAAAACCACCCGTTGGTAACAAGCAAGTTTGGGATAATGGTGAGTATATTGTTATGGTTGTTGGTGGGCCAAATAATAGAAAAGATTATCATTATAATGAAACTCCGGAGTTTTTCTATCAGGTTGAAGGTGATATGATTTTAAAAATCATTGATGACAAAGGCGAACAAATTGATGTAGAAATTAATGAAGGTGATATTTATTTGTTGCCCGCAAAAGTACCACATTCGCCGCAAAGAAAAGAAAATACGGTTGGTTTGGTAATTGAATATCCGCGAAGCAAAAAGATGATAGATGCTTTGCAATGGTATTGTGAAAACTGTGGAAACTTGTTGTATAGAAAGAAATTTAAGCTAAAAAATATAGAAGTTGACTTGCCAATAATTTTTGATAAATTTTATTCTGACATAAATAAATGTACGTGTGATAATTGTGGAACGGTAATGGAAGCTCCGAAAAAAGTTGGCAGTTAATCAGTTGTGGTAAGCAGTAAAAACAAATAGGTCGTCATTGCGAGGAACGAAGCAATCTCATTCTCAAAAATGAGATTGCCACAGAAAGTAAAAAAACTTTCTTCGCAATGACACCGTAACACTGAAATTAATTCAGAAAGATGGAAAAAAGAAAACTTCGCATAAACGGACATTCGCATTTATTACCTTATCCAGAAGAAATTCCTGATTTTATGAAGGAAAAAGAAATTTTTTGGGTAGATGATGAGCGTAAACACATGTTGCAGAAAGGATGGAAACGTCCTGTAACAGATTCTAGTTTTTTTTTAGATGAGAAATTATTATGGATGGAGAAAAACAAGTTAGATCATGCGGTTGTTCTAAATCTTTCTCAATTATACGGTAATGGTTTGCGCTTAGAGGAAATGAAGAAAGCATTGCGTTTTCAGAATGATTTTAATGCAAAAGTGCAGCGCGAACATCTATCTAAATTTACCTGTGGCTTTGTGGTGCATCCTGGTTTTATTTATGGTGCTTTAGATGAAATAAAACGCTGTGTAGAAGAATTAGGTTTAAAAGTTTTGTGTTTACCAACCCATTTTATGGATTCTATTGGGCAATGGCGTTGTGTGTTTGATGAAGAAAATGATCGAATTTTTGAATTGGCAGATAAATATAAGTTGGCCATAGAAATTCATCCGTATGACGGAGATAAAATGATAAAATTAGAGAATATCAATTGGCGTTTTCACTTAATTTGGATGTTGGCACAATGCGGAGATGCCTATCATTTTTATACCTTAAACGGAATGCAAGAACGTTTTAAAAATATTAGAACGTGTTTTGCACATGGTGGTCAATTAGCACAAATGAATTTAGGTAGAAGGATTCAGGGTTTTGATGGTAGACCCGATTTGTTTGAAGGTAAAACGCATCCTAGAAAGGCCGTAGGACATAAAAATATCTTTTTTGATACGTTGGTGCACGATACGGATTCTTTAAAACTAATGTTTAAAAGGCAAGGCACAAGTCAGGTTTTAATGGGTTTAGACGATCCGTATCCGTTAGGAGAAATGGAAAGTGATGCACAGTCTTCTTATCCGGGTAAAATTTTAGATTTAGCAATACGTGAGAATATTATTACAGAAACAGAAAAAGGACAAATTTGGGAAGATAATGTGTTGCAATGGTTGTTTGGTGATGATGAGGTTGCGAAGCAAGAATTAGTAAGAAAGATACTCTCTTAATAAGTTGGCAGTTAACAGTTGCAGTATTCAGTCCATGATTAACTGAAAACTGCGACTGAAAACTTAATACTATTTTTCACATTGTTTTAAAACATTTTCAGCTCTCTCTAACATAAACTTTGGGTAGAATTCAATATCAATTTCCTCTTTTTTGCCAAGCTCAATGGCACGTTTAATTTCTGCACAATATGGTTTTGTAGATTTTCCGAAGAAACGAGCAGACCCCATATTCCATTCTGCATTACCTAAAATAACTCTTGGGTTGTTGGGTGCAATTAGTAATGCTTTTGCATATAATTGATTCGTTTCTCCAGATAGCGTCATTCCGTATTTTTGTCCATCAAAAGCAATATAACCTAGGTTTAATAGTGCTTGGGTAATTATAATTTCTGGATTATTTTCTGAATTTGATTTGGCGACATCTAAAAATTCTTGAGCCTTTGTTAATTTCGCTTTTAAAACAGTTTCATCTTTTAAACCAAAGCTACTTAAAATCTCTACCGTTGCGGCATAATACGCGGGCATCCATTTTTTTGGTTCAGCCTTAGAGATTCTTTCAAATAAATGAGAAGCTTCCGTCATGTTTCCTTTTTGCCAGAATCCGAATGCTTTTTGCATTCCTTTTTGATATTTTGTTTGCGCAGAAATCCCTGTCGCAATGAAAATTGCGATGATTAAAATAGATTTTTTCATCTTAAAAAGTTTTAGGTAATTGGGTTATATTTTAATTTCAATTGTTTTGTTTGCTGTTAATTGAAATTTAGCATCATCGTATTTTGGAGGTCCCATAAAGCCTCTCGCGTTGTTTGAGCAACCATAGTCTTCTTTAGGAATTTTAAACATGTTCGTGTCCATTTTTTTGTTATCATTTTCATCATGAACAAAGGAAACGGCATATTCACCTTTTGGTAAATCTTTAAAAATGACTATAGATTTTTTATCTTTAATATTTGCAGTATCTGCTTTAAATTGTTTTTTTAAGAAATGGTCTTTCTTGTTGTATAGACCAACTAATAAAGTGCCTTTATCAGAATTTAAACCAGAAATATTGATTGTTAAATCAGCCGTTTTTTCTTGTGCGTTTGTAGTTGAAATGCCACTAAAAACGATGGCTAATATTAAAAGTAATTTTTTCATGATTGTTTTTCTTTTTTATTGATGATTCAAATATCTGATGTTTCTACTTGAAATACACAAGAATAATACCGAATTGTTGTTTTTTGTTTCTGAAATGTAAAAAATACTTGTTTTTTTATAAATAACAAAAAAAAAGGCTGTCTAAAAAGAAATAAATCTTGTCATGCTGAACTTGTTTCAGTATCTTAATTTACTGAATATCAAATTTCAAAAGAATCTGAAATAAATTCAAATTGACAAAAATTCACTTTTTAGACAACCTTTTTTAGAAGATGTATTTAAAGTTAATGACTCATTGCAAAAGAAGCAGCTTTCCCTATTTCTTTTAATTCTTTTAATATTAATTTACCTATTTTTTTTAGATCGATTTTTTTAGTAGTAGCAGTAGTAGTTTTCATTTTAGTTGTTTTTATAAAAGGTTATATTATCTATTGCAGTTTGTGCGTTGGTGTTTCTAATTACAAGTTTATAAGTGCCTTTTGCTAAGCTTATATTTTCATTATATAAACTCCAACCTTTTGGGTTTGTAGTAGGAGTAAAAGTCATAATTGGTTCTGATGTATAGTTTAAATCATTTTCAAAAATGAGAATTTCTAAATTATAATCTCCCCATTTAGAAAAATCTCCAGGTTTATAATATTGAAATTGAATTCCTAATTTACCATTAGAGAAATCTTCTGTAAAGGTTATTTCTTTTTGAATAGCAGAAGTAAAATAACCTAGACAAGTACCCATATTTGTTGCTACAAAGTTAGAGTTGTTGCCTTCATAAGAATAAGTAAGCCAATCTGTAAAATCTTCTTTTTTACCCATGTATACGGTACCACAGTGGTTTGTTTCTTCGGTAACGTTTCTTAATTCTTTTCCAGCAGTGTAATTTCCAAAAATACTTGTTGTAAAGCCTTCGTTAGAATTTTCAAAATCTAAATTGTAAAGTACTTTAGCATCACTTACACTAAAAGAGATAGATTCTTCGGATGATTGGTTGTTATTATTACTTACAGTTAAAGTGAAGCTATAGTTACCTACTTCTAAGTTTGTAATCGTAATGTCTTTTTTATCGCTTTCAAAATCTGCAGAACCACCAGCAGTTTTTTCCCATAGAATAGTTTGTGTCTGATTACCAGTATCTGAAATTGTAGCATTTATTTCTACGCTATTCTTTGGTAAGAAAACCGTTTCTACAACATCAATGGCAATAATAGGAGCGTTAAGAGATCCGTTTTCTTCTTCTGTATTTGTGCAGGAATAGGTTAAGAATACACAGAGTGCTAATAATGTTAGTTTTTTCATGATAATAAATAATTTTAGAATTGTTATTTGTAACTACTTTTGTTGACTTTAGTATTAAACGTTTTACTTTCAAAAAACCCTCCTTTTTATTTTTTGTAGGGTTTTATCAAGTTGAAACGTTTTATAAATAAGAATATATACTATGAAAGAATTGAAGTCTGTTTGTGATTCTAAAATTTTTGAAATACTCTATAACAAATATGCAGATGATGTTTATGGGTTTATGTTTTATAAATGTGGCAATAAAAATTTGGCAGAAGATTTTGTACAAGAATCTTTTGTAACTATGTGGTCTAACTGTAAAAAGGTACTTTTTGATAAAGCAAAAGCCTATTTATTTATGGTGGCTAATAATTTATTTATAAGTGATTATAGACATCAAAAAGTAGTTTTAGAACATCAGAAAATAGTACCGAATGCTGTTACTGCAGAAACGCCTGAGTATGTGTTAGAAGAGCAAGAGTTTTTAAAAAAATTACAAACGGTTATTGGTAATTTATCAGAAAAACAAAGAGAAGTATTTTTGATGAATAGAATCGATAAAAAGAAATACAAAGAAATTGCTGAGGAATTAGACATTTCTGTAAAAACAGTAGAAAAAAGAATGAGTGCAGCTTTAAAAGAAATAAGAACGTATATAAAAGGAATTTAATATGGAAGCTATAGAAAAGTCTGAAACATTATTAGCCAAATGGGTTTCTGGAGAAATGACAGAGGAAGAACTTAGTGCGTTTAAAAAATCTGAAGATTATCAATTATTCGTTAAAATTACAGAAGAAGCCGCATTGTTTAAAAAACCAAAATTTAATAAAGAAGAAGTTTTCTCAAAAATAGTCAGTGAAATTACAGAAAACAAAAAAGCGGTTTCTGTAGATAAACCTAAAAAAGTAAAAATCTTTACCTTAAAAAAAATAATGAGTGTTGCAGCTACTTTGTTATTGCTGATTAGTACTTTCTATTTTTTAAATTTTAATACAGATGTAAATACAGGTTTCGGAGAAAGAAGAACCATTATTTTACCAGATAATTCTACCGTTATTTTAAATGCAAAATCTAGTTTATCTTATAATAAGAAGAATTGGAAACAAGATAGAACGCTAGAGTTAGAAGGGGAAGCTTATTTTAAAGTAGCAAAAGGAAGCAAGTTTCAGGTAAAAACTACCGAAGGAATTATTAGTGTTTTAGGGACTCAATTTACCGTTTTTGAAGAAGAAGATTTCTTAAGTGTTACATGTTTTGAAGGAAAAGTAAAAGTAGAAAGAAAGGATGTTGTAATTATATTGACTAAGGGAAAAACGTTTTCACAATATAAAGATGCTGTTCCGTTAAAACTGGGTACTAAGAAAGTGAATCCAGATTGGTTAAAACAAGAAAGTTCTTTTGTGAGTGCGCCATTGTTGGTTGTTTTAAAATCGATAGAAAAACAGTATAATATTAAAATGATAAATTTAGAATTAAAAAAGGACCAACTTTATACAGGTAGCTTTGTGCATACTAATTTAGAACAAGCTTTAGAAGCTGTTTTATTACCGATGAATATAAGTTATACCGTTTCTGATGATAAAAAAATCGTTACTTTAAAATAGAAATTTTGCAAAAACGAACCTTACTTTTCTTTTTAATTTTATCCTTAAATATTTTTTCTCAAGAGGATAAACAAAAAGAGATTTCTTTAAAAAACATATTAACAACTATTGAAACAAAGTTTGATATAAAGTTTGCCTATGCAAATCATTTAATAAAAGGGAAGAGTATTGTATTTAATTTTGATCATAAGAAGTTAGCAGAAATAATAGTAGAATTAAAAAAAACGATTCATTTAGATATTAAGGAACTAAGTAAAAATAGATTTCTAATTGTGTTACCTCCAAAGAAGATTACTATTTGTGGAGAATTACAAAATGAGAACAACATTGCAGAGAAACTAAGAGGAGCTTCTATAAAAATAAAAGGAACTAATATTGGGGTACTTTCAAATAACGAAGGGGAATTTAGTTTTAAAAATATAGAAACTTCTTCTGTTTTAGAAGTCTCTTTTATTGGTTTTAAAACGAAATATATTAGTGCTCGTAATTTTCTTTTTGAAGACTGCATATTAATACCCATGCTTGAAGAGTCTACTTCTCTAGACGAGGTAATTATTACAAACTATTTAACAAATTCAATTTCTAAAACAATCGATGGAGCAATTGTATTTAGACCTAAAAACCAAAATGTACTTCCAGGGCTTACAGAACCAGATATTTTACAAAGTGTACAACAATTACCGGGTATTTTAAATGTTGATGAAACTGCTTCTGGTTTGCATGTTCGTGGCGGAACACCAGATCAAAATTTAATACTTTTCGATGGAATTAAATTGTTTAATACCGGTCATTTCTTCGGTGCTATTTCTGCATTAAATCCATATATAATCGATAAAGTTACAGTGTACAGAACAGCTTCTAATAGTAAATACGGTAATCATATTGCAGGAGTTGTAGATGTAGAAACATCGTCGGACATTGCAACTAAAATGTCTGGTTCTGCTGGTTTTAATTTTACGCATGTAGACGCAAATATTAAAGTGCCGATTAATGAAAAGGTAAGTGCAATTGTTTCTGTAAGAAGGTCTATTTCAGATATTGTGAGAACGCCTACAATAGATAAATTGTCTAACAAAGCTTTTCAACATTCTTCAGTAACAGAAGACGCTAAAGATGCCAAAGACTTTAATGTTATTAGCGATAATAATTTTAAGTTTATAGATTACAATTTAAAAATAAATTACAAACCAACAGCAAATGATTTTTTATCTATAAGTCAAATAGGTATTTTAAATAATTTCGATTATAATTTTTTAAACTTAGATTTAAAAGAAGATAGATCGGATGATTTAAGATTAAACAACCTTGGTTATAGTGCAACCTGGAAAAGAAAATGGACAGATAAACTTTCTCAAAATTTTAATGTAAATTACTCTCAATACAATTTAAACTATAATAATCAAAAAGTTTCTAATGATGAAGAATATGCTAAAATAGAAAAGAGAAATGATGTTGCTAATTTTGAAGTGAAACTAGATTTTTTACAAACAATAGGTAAGTTTCAACAAATGAAATATGGATATCAATACGGATATCAGGATATTTCTTACTTTTTGGAAAGAGAAAATAGCAACCAGTTTTATGGAACTAAATTAACATTAGATACCAATAGTAATAATATTCACACCCTGTTTAGTGAGTATTCGTATAGTTTTAAGAAAAAGTATGTATTAAAAGCAGGTGTTCGTGGTAACTATTTTAGTTCTATTGATAGATATACTATAGAGCCTAGAATTTTTATGCAAATAAAAGTTTTACCTAAATTTTGGATGAATAGTTCTTTTGAAGTTAAACAACAAAATACTAGTAAATTATTAGAATTTGATACCATAGATTTTGGTTTAGAAAACCAACTTTGGGCTTTGTCTAACAATAAAGAAATCCCTTTGTTAGAGAGTAATCAGTTTACTTTTGGTGCTTTGTATTCTGCAAATAATTTTACAGTTGATGTAGATTTATATAGACGAAAAATAAAAGGATTAACAACTTTAACAACGGGTTTTGATAGTTTTATTCAAGAAATTTATACAGGAGAAGCTATTACTCTTGGTTTAGATTTACTGATAAAAAAAACATGGCATAACTTTGATACTTGGGTAAGTTATAATACTGGTAGTTCTAACTTTACTTTTAGTGATCTTAATGGAGGAAAAGAGTTTAGTGGTAATTTTGATGTTTCTCAGTCTTTTTATTGGTCGAATAATTTTAAATATAAAAGCTTTACTTTCTCTACAGGCTTTAGTTACAGGGTTGGTATTCCTTTTTCTTCTGTAGAAGGACGAAATGATAATTTTGAAATTCTTAGAAAAGGAATTAATGATGATCGATTACCAAATTACCATCGATTAGATTTTTCTAGTACGTATGATTTTAAGTTGAATAAAAAGGTGAAAGCTAAAGTTGGTTTATCGCTATTAAATATTTACAATCAGGAGAATATTCTTAAAAGAGAATACGAAAATAAAATAACACCAGATAATAATGCTGTTTTAGTAAAAAATGATACAAAATCTCAAGGTTTTACTCCGAATTTCTTTTTTAGAGTTTCATTTTAAAAACCTTTTGTTTACAAATTATCTAACTGATTTGTCTTTTTATTATCGCTAATTGTCCAGAAGAAACCTACAAAAAAGAAGCTATCTGCATTTGGTATAACTGCTTGTCTCTCGAAATTTCCATTCGGTTCTGCGGTGTTTTTATAGTTGTAACCAAATACATTCTGAGTACCTAAAACATTGTTTACAGAGAAATATAAAATCTTTTGTTGATCTATTAAATATGCCCAATTTAAACTTAATGAATTGTAGTTTTTAGTCTGATTTTTTAAAAAACCAGTTTCATTTGGGTTGGTATAATTTCTGCCAGAAGCAAAATTATAGCTAAAACCAATTTGACTTTTCCAATCAGCTATCCAATGTTTTGCAACTAAAGATAAATTATGTTCAGAAGCAAAACTAGGTCTTGCAGCTGTTGGGTAATTTCTATAATCTCTTTCGGTGTCTAAATAAGAATAAGAAACCCAATAATCGGTATTTTTTATTTTACCATCTTGTCTCCAGAAAATATCAAATCCTTTTGCATAACCATTTCCGTTATTGTTAAAGTTACTTGTAAATATTGGTCGGTTGTCATCATATTTTACCAGATCTTTGTACTCTTTTAAATAGGCTTCAATTCTAAAAATTTGCCCTTGTTTTGTATGTTGATAATTGGCAATTAGATGAGAGGTGTTTTCGGCTTTAAAATCTTGACTAAATTTTAAATATTCGTTTTTGGGATTCTGATAAAACTGACCGTAAGCCAAGGAAAATTGCGCGTTTTTATTCACTTTATAGGCAATAGAGGTTCTTGGAGAAATGGTAGATTCATTTAATAACTCAGAATGTTCTGCACGGACTCCTATTTTTGTAGCCAAATTTTTAGAGAAGAAAATATCAGTTTCTACAAACGAAGCAAAGATGTTATTTTGAAATCCATATTCTATTTCATTGCTATTATTAGCGGTGTAAGCTTCTTTGAAATCGGTCATAAAATATTCTGATCCAAAACTTACTTTAAATCGGTTAGAAAACTGTTTTTTAAGCTTCACTTTAAAGTGCATGGAGTTTTCATTGTCTGTTACTAAATCGTCAATAATTTTAAGGTTAGAATGATCGTTGGTGAAACTAAACCCCGTTTCTATTCTCCAATTATCGCCAAATTTGTTCTTGTAGGAAGTATTAAAGTAGAGGTTTCTATTTTTCAGTCCGAAACGAAATCCATCCACAAAATTAATATCATCTTGTATAACATCAAAATCAGTATAACTAAATGCGCTGTACAGTTTTAATAAAGATTCATTCTTAAATTTATGTCGGTATACCATTTCTCCACTTAAAGATTGTACCGGTTTTTTCCATGCATTTCTATCCGGAAAAGCTTCTTGATAAGGTGCTAAATTAATGTAAGAAGTATTTACACTAAATGAATTATTTCCCCAAATTTGAGTATTTCCAACACCTAAACCTAACGTCATAAAAGACAAATCTGTTTTTTCTTCCACAGGTTCATCAATGGTATTTAATTGTAAAACACTTGATAAAGCTTGTCCGTATTCTGCCGAATAACCACCCGTAGAAAAAGAGATTCCTTTAAATAAGAAAGGAGAAAAGCGTCCACGAGTTGGAATGTTATTTGCACTTGGTGCATAAGGCGTAAAAACACGAATTCCATCAACAAAAATCTGAGTTTCTTCTGCTTCACCACCACGCACAAATAATCGTCCATCTTCATCTACGGTAGAAGTTCCAGGAAGTGTCTGGAAAGCGCCCATAACGTCACCCAAAGCACTTGCTGTGGTAACAATATCTAAGGGTTTAAGAACTGTAATTTTTGCTTTTTCTCCTGCTTCAAATGTACCTGCATTGATAACAACTGCGTCTAAAGAATTTACATCATCTCTTAATTTAATTTTTAAATTTTTGAGTGATGAAACATCCGCCGTTTTTATAAAAGGTTCAAAAGAAATAAAAGAGATGATTAGCGTTTGTGTTCCTTTTTCATCGGTTTTGAAAGAGAATTCTCCCTTTTCGTTGGTTGAAGTTCCGTCATACGTTCCATCTAAATAGACATTCGCTCCATTGATAGGATTGTTTTTAGAGTCCGTTACTTTTCCGGAGATGGTGGTTTGTGCAATGATTGAAAATTGACAGCTTAATAATATTAAAAGTAGAATATGTTTCATCTTGGTTGGTTTGGTGCTACAAAGATGTGGTGTTGTTCATGTTGAAAATAAAAACAAATACCGAGTTGTAATTTTTAAATGATGAATTGTAAAGTTTTTATAAAATAAGGCCAACTATTTTTAATTTTCGAAATAAATGCTTTTTAAATGTGATAAATACCTTTTTTCAGAAATTTTAGAAAGCCTTTTAATCTTGTCAGATCTATGTTGTTTTAGTTTGTTGAAAATGAACATTCCATCTTAGGATGGCTTTGTTCTGAAACGATGAACGTCTAGCTTTTCTTTATGTTTACTTAATGTGATAGCTTCAATTTCACCTATCCGTTAATATTTAATTAACGTTTTTAACACTAAAGTTACTCAAGATTAAGGGAACAGTAATGCTTAGTTAATATTTGTAAAGGCTTCTAAGGATACTTTTGTAACCGATTAATTAACCTTTATAAATTAAATGATGAACAAGTACTTTAAATTATTTTTATTTCTTTTTGTAGTAACTTCTGTAAGTGCAGTTTTTACGAGTTGTAATCCCGAAGATGGTGTGGATGGTATTGACGGTGTTGATGGCATTAATGGATCTGACGGTGCAGATGGTGAAGATTTTACACCTTCTCCAGAAATGTTTTCTAACAAATCTTCTTTAGCTCCTTTAGTAACAATAAAGTCAGACTTTAGTTCAGTGGAAGCTTTTTCTTTAATAAGTTCTACAGATGTACTTTCTAACGGTTTCCGTTTAGTTGGTGCACAAGACGGTGCAGGATTTTTAAAAGATGGAGATGAGTATATCTATGTTGTGAATGCAGAAGATGATCATGCTGTTTCTAGAATTCGTTTTGATAAAGACCTGAATCCTATTAAAGGAGATTGGTTATTAAATAATGGTGTGTCGGATTATGCTAGACAATGTTCTGGAACCATGTGGGAAGCGGCAATTCACGGTGGTGATAAAGACATCTTTTTATCGGCTTCAGAGAGTCTTTCTTACGATGTAAAAGGTATCGACCCTTGGGTTGAAACACCTACACCTACGGCAGATTTTGGTTTAGATGCTTTAGGAGAATTTTCTTGGGAAAATGCAGTGCCTTTGCCACAAGGAGCATATGCTGGTAAAACAGTAATTGTTGGTGGTGATGATGATTCTAGTGGTTCTGAAGGACAGGTTGTTATGTATGTTTCTGAAAACGGTGATGCCGATTTAGAAAACGGAAAAATATATGTTTTAAGATTTAAGCAAGTGTCTGATGGTGCTGGTGGAGCAATGGATGTTACAGCGAATACAGTTTACAACGAAGGAAGTTTAGATTTCTCTAAATCGTATGATATCGAGTTTGTTGAAATTGTTGATGGAGCTAGTTTAACTAAAAACGAAATGGAAACAGCTTGTACAAATGTATTTGCTTCTCAGTTTATGCGTGTAGAAGATGTAGATTACAGAAAAGGTAGCGATGCGGATGCAAGAGAGGTGTTTTTTGCTGTAACTGGTAGAGGACCTGGCAAAGGAACTTATAATGATTGGGGTACTGTTTATAAAATGGAATTAGATGCAACCAACCCATTAGAAGGTAAGTTAACTCAAATTATTAGTGGTAATACAGATACTAATAATAAAGATGGTAATGTATCAGAATTACAAAGTCCAGATAATATTTGTGTAACAGAGAACTTTATTTATACGCAAGAAGATCCAAACTCTTTTTCTAGAAATCATGCAGCTCAAATTTATCAAAGTGATTTAAGTGGAAACAATACTAAAGTTGTTTTAGCTTTAAAAATTGAAAATAACTTAGATCCAACAGGTTCAACTGGTTTTTCTGGTGAGTTTGGTGCATTAACAGATATTTCTGATAAAGTTGGAGTCCCAGATACTTTTATATTAAATCTACAACCACATTATTGGGAAAGCGATGATTTCGTTTCAAGCAGTTTACCACATAACCAAGGTGGACAAATTGTATTATTAAAAGGATTAGCTAGATAATACAAACCATATTTTTAATACTAAGAATCTTCATTTTTACAATGAAGATTCTTTCATTTTTAGAACTTTCAACATGTTTAAATATTTAAAATCGTTATTTTTTTTATTAACTGGTATTCTTTTAATGTCCTGTAATCAGGGTGAAAAAGAAATGATTCCAATAGTTAATTGGTCTTCTGCCCAAGAGTATTACGCTCAAAATTTAGATGTTGCTTTGCTGTATATAGATAGCTTAGAAGTTGCAGGGATGCATGGCGGAAAATCAAAAAAGTATTTTGAATTATCTAGAGCTGCATTTAAGAAAGCAGAACCTTATGCATCTTATTTAAATCCGGAAGTCGGACACAGAGCTAACGGACCAGCCTTACCAATTTATAAGGAAGATACTGGTAAAATAATAAAACCAGTAGGGTATCAAAAAATAGAAGAAAGTATTTTTGATGATGAAACGTCAGAAGCCGACTTCAAACAAGAATTGTATGTGCAAAAAGGTATGTTGTCTAACCTAAAAAAAGGAATTAAAAAACGTCCATTAAATCCGCAACGTTTTTTTATTGCAACACATCAGCAGCTTTTAAGAATTGTAAGTTTAGCTATTTCAGGATTCGATACACCCGTAAGTCATTTAGGAATTAAAGAAACGATTATTTCTTTAGAAAGTTTGCAAACCGTTTATGAGCAAACAATACAGGGTGTTGTAAAAGAGAAAAATAAGGAGTTAGACGCTGCTTTTAAAAGTAATATTGAAAGCGCTATTTCGTTTATTAAAAAAAATGAAGATTTTGATACGTTTGACCGTTTTACATTTACTAGAGATTACATGAACTCGATTACTAGAAATTGGGTTGAAATAAGAAAAGCGAGTTCACTTTGGAATCCCATAAATACCACGCCTTTTAATTTTGATGCGCCTACCTTTTTTGAAGATAATAGCTTTAATCTAAATTATTTTACGCCGGCAATCAACCAAAATCCAACTGATAAACAAATAGCTTTAGGGAGAAAATTATTTTCAGATCCTAAACTTTCCGAAAATGGAAAAATGGCGTGTGTTAGCTGTCATTTACAAGATAAAGGTTATGCAGATAATGTCGATTTTAATTCAGATAATAAAGGGAATCCTTTACAACGAAATACACCAACACTTATAAATACTGCTTTTCAACAAAGTTTCTTTTTAGATGGAAGGTCAAATACATTAATAGATCAAATTTCAGCGGTATTTACAAACGATAAAGAGTTTAATTCTAATGTGCATAAATTTTCTAATGCTATTTTAAAAGATTCGACGTACACGTTTCTTTTTAAAGATGCTTTTGGTAAAGTGTCTTCGAATAATACAGATGTTATAAAAGCAATTTCATCTTATGTTTCCACTTTAAATGGTTTCAATTCTAAATTTGATAAAAATATGAGAGGAGAAGAAAATAATTTTTCAGATGAAGAAAAACTTGGATACAATTTATTTGCTGGAAAAGCTTTGTGTGCTACTTGCCATTTTATGCCGTTAACAAATGGTACAGTACCGCCATTTTTTACGGAGACTGAAAAAGAAGTTATTGGGGTACCTGAAACTGCGGAAAATAAAAAATTAGATGACGATTTAGGATTTTATTGGAGTTATAAAGAAGAACTGCATAAAGGGATGTTTAAAACACCTTCTATTAGAAATGTAGCATTAACAGCTCCCTACATGCACAATGGTGTTTACAATACTTTAGAGGAAGTAGTAGCGTTTTATAACCTTGGTGGTGGTGGCGGATTAGGTTTTGATTTGGAGCACCAAACCTTGCCTTTTGATGAACTGAATTTAACTACTGATGAACAAGATGCTATCGTTGCTTTTATGAAAACGTTGACGGAAACACTTGATGAAAACTATGAAGAGTCTAAATAGTAATTAAGTGTGTTTTATTTGTTTATATCTTCTTTAGAATAATCTTTTGATTGATCAAAAGAACTTTCTAAAGAAGATTTTTTTTTCAATAGCACTTGGTATTAAATGCGAATGTTTTCTTTCGAAATTTTATCAGTATTTGTCTTTCTGAAGATAATAGAATATAAATCCGCTTGCAAAATAAAGAATAACATCTACAATATCTTTGGTATATCTTGCTAAATATTTAGGGAAAATAAACTCGAATAAAAGGCTATACATAAAACAAACGTATAAAATGATAGGTAAACTCAACGTGTAATTTTTATCGTTTTTAGACCATTTTAAAATCTGTAAACTACTGTATAAAACAATCGGAATGATTAAAAAATCATTCACATAAAAACGAATAACTCTAGGTAAAGGAATGGAGAAATATTGAAGAAAATAGATTGTAGTTCCTATTAATAGAGAAAATATGAAATAATAAAAGAGTGATTTTTTCATATTTAACCAGCTGCAACCATTGCAATAAACCAAGCTAAACCAGCACCAATTAAACTAACAATTGTAATTGCAGAATATAAAGCCCAACCCACAATACGGTAAAAAACATTAGGATGCTTTTTTAATCTTTCTGCAAGATTAGGATTCTCTCTTTCATGAATAGCTTTATCTACTTCTTTCTGTTTTACAGCACTTGCTTTGAGCTCTCTTTTCTTTTGATGAGAAATAAGTGTGTTACACTTGGAACAATACTCTTTATTTGTATTGAAGAGTCCACAATTAGGACATTTTATAATTCTTTTTTCGGCCATTTACTTTCTAAAACTGAAGCTGTTTTTATTTTTATAAGGACGAATTATCAATCTTGTTTCTCTATCAAAACGAATGTAACTATACACCCAATTTAGAAAAACGATGGCTTTGTTTCTAAAGCCAATTAAAGAAAATAAATGCACAAACATCCAAACAAACCAAGCAAAAACTCCTTGAAATTTCCATTTAGGTAAATCTACAACGGCTTTATTTCGTCCAATAGTTGCCATGGAGCCTTTGTCTTTATAAACAAATGCTTTTTGTTCTTTGTTATATAATTTTGCCAATATATTTTTTGCCACTAATCTACCTTGTTGAATGGCAGGTTGCGCCATCATAGGGTGTCCGTAGGGAGTTTTTTCTGATGTCATACAAGCAACATCTCCAATTGCATATACGTTTGGATGTTCTAGAACTTGGCTAAATTCATTCACTTTAATTCTAGCGGCTCTTTCTATAACACATTCTGCGTTTAAACCATCAATCATTTGTCCTTTTACACCCGCTGCCCAGATAACAGTTTCGGCTTTAAAATGATCTTCACCATTTGTGGTTACTGTTTTTCCATCATAATCTAAAACGCGTAAGTTTTTCCAAACATGAACGCCTAGTTTTATTAGAAAATCTTCTGCTTTTTCAGAAGCTTTTGCACTCATTCCTTTTAAAATACATTCAGAACTTTGTATTAAGTTAATCTGCATTTGACGAATGTCTAAATCTGGATAATCTTTAGGCAAAATTCCTTTTTTCATTTCTGCCAAAGCACCCGCTAATTCTACACCTGTTGGTCCTCCACCAACAATTACAAAATTCATTAAAGCATTTCTTTCTTCAATGTTGGATGTTAATAAAGCTTCTTCAAAATTCTCTAAAATTAGACTTCTAATATTTAAAGATTGTGGAATGGACTTCATTTCCATCGTGTGTTTTTGGATGTTTGTATTTCCAAAAAAGTTGGTTGTAGAGCCTGTCGCGATAATTAATTCATCATACTCTAAGCTTCCAATAGAAGTTTCGATGGTATTGTTTTCTGGATTGATTTTTTCAACTTCAGCCAATCTAAAATAGAAATTATCCACATCGTTAAAACGTTTTCTTAACGGAAAAGCAATAGAATCGGGTTCTAAACCACCCGTTGCTACTTGATACAATAAAGGTTGAAACGTATGGTAATTGTGTTTGTCTATTAAAACAACTTGTAGTTCTTGTTCTTCTAATCCTCTGGCTGCAGCTAAACCTGCAAATCCGCCACCAATAATTACAACTCTTGGAAAACTAGTTTGTGGTATGTTCATGTAAATTATTGACTTTTGATAAATTAGAATTTTTGATTTGCAAATTTACGGAAATATTAAGAAAGGGATTATTTATGTAACAACTTAATGTCTTGTAGGGTTTTTGTAGAATTGATGAACTCTGTAATTATTTTATAACGAATAGTTTCTATATCTTCATCAAAATAATTAGCCCATTTATCATCTTTAAATAATTGAGTTATTTGTTTTATTCTATTTTGTGCTTCAGAAAAAGTAAATAAATAATTTTTGCTACCTTCTTTCTTAGGTTGAATTATCGCTGTTTTTTCTTCAAAATTTGCATCAATATAAAATATTTTTTCTGTTGAATTGATAGGGTAAAAGTCAGTCCATTTTGCAAAACCAATGACTATTTGTTGGTTTTTATAGTTGTCATTAGAGATTAATTTCCATCTACAATTAGCCACACGGCCCCAATGATTCGATTTTCTGTAGACACCTTCATTCGTATAAAAATACATACTTTCAGATTTACTTTTATAATTAGTGTCTTCAGGGAATTTAAAATTTTCTATTTGTTTGAATTCACCAAAAGTATGTTTAAAGAAGTTGGTTTTGTTGTAGGTTTTCAAAAATTTTCTTTTTAATAATTTAGACCCTTCAGGTTTTTAAAACCTGAAGGGTCTTTTTGTTGTTGCAAATTTAATAAAGGAATTTGAATTATCGTATAGAGTTTGCTTCGTTCCTCGCAATGACGCATAAAAAAACGCAATCAAATGAATGATTGCGTTTTAGTTATTTTAAGAAAATATGTTTTTCTTTTTTGAAGCTCTCAAATTAAGTTTAGATAACTTTTTTGAGATCCCGCTGAAAAGCGGGATAAGCGATATGTAAGAATTTGTAAAAACAAATTCAACATTCTGCTTACTTTACTTCTTCGAAATCTACATCTTCAACATTGTCTCCCTGAGTATCTGCTTCTGGTTGACCTTGTTGAGCACCAGCATCAGCTCCTTCAGCACCACCTTGTGCAGCATACATCTCTTCAGATGCAACTTTCCAAGCTTCGTTAATAGTTGCCAAAGCAGTATCAATTTGAGCTAAATCTTTAGATTCATGAGCAGCTTTTAATTCAACTAAAGCAGCTTCGATTGGTGCTTTTTTATCCGCAGATAATTTATCACCAAATTCAGTTAATTGCTTTTCTGTTTGAAAAATCATAGAATCTGCTTCGTTAATTTTTTCTGCAGTTTCTTTAGCTTTTTTATCAGCATCTGCATTTGCTTCTGCATCTTCTCTCATTTTTTTGATATCATCTTCAGATAATCCAGAAGAAGCTTCAATTCTAATTTCATGAGATTTGTTTGTTCCTTTGTCTAAAGCAGAAACTTTAATAATACCATTGGCATCAATATCAAAAGTAACTTCTACTTGAGGTACACCTCTTTGTGCTGGTGGTAAACCATCTAAATGGAAACGACCAATTGTGTTATTATCTGCAGCCATTGCTCTTTCACCTTGTAAAACGTGAATTTCAACAGAAGGCTGATTGTCTACAGCTGTAGAAAATACTTGAGATTTCTTAGTAGGAATTGTTGTGTTTGCATCAATTAATTTAGTGAAAACATTCCCCATAGTTTCAATACCTAAAGATAAAGGAGTAACGTCTAATAACAATACATCTTTTACATCTCCAGATAAAACACCACCTTGAATTGCAGCTCCTAAAGCAACAACTTCATCAGGGTTTACACCTTTACTTGGCGCTTTACCAAAGAATTTTTCAACAGCTTCTTGTACAGCAGGTATTCTTGTAGAACCACCAACTAAAACTACTTCATCAATATCAGCAATTGTTAAATCAGCATTTTTTAATGCAGTTTGACAAGGCTCAATTGTTCTTTTGATTAAATCGTGAATTAATTGCTCAAATTTAGATCTTGTTAAAGTTCTTACTAAGTGTTTTGGTCCGCTAGCGGTAGCAGTAACATATGGTAAGTTAATTTCTGTAGAAGCAGAAGAAGATAATTCAATCTTCGCTTTTTCAGCAGCTTCTTTTAAACGTTGTAAAGACATTGGATCTTTACGTAAATCAATTCCTTCATCAGAGTTAAACTCTTCAGCTAACCAGTTAATGATTTTTTCATCAACATCATCACCACCTAAATGCGTATCTCCATCTGTAGCTAATACTTCAAAAACACCATCTCCTAATTCTAAGATAGAAACATCATGCGTTCCACCACCAAAATCAAAAACAACAATTTTCTTATCGTCATGAGATTTGTCTAATCCGTAAGCTAATGCAGCAGCAGTAGGCTCGTTTATAATTCTTTTTACAGCTAAACCTGCAATTTCACCAGCTTCTTTTGTAGCTTGTCTTTGTGCATCGTTAAAATATGCTGGTACTGTAATAACTGCTTCAGTAACCTCAGTTCCTAAATAGTCTTCAGCAGTTTTTTTCATTTTTTGTAACACCATTGCAGAAATTTCTTGTGGTGTATATAAACGCCCATCAATATCTACTCTAGGTGTATCATTATCTCCTCTTACTACTTTATAAGGTACTCTTCCTGCTTCTTTAGAAGATTCAGAAAATTTATTACCCATAAAACGTTTAATAGAATAAACTGTTTTTGTTGGGTTTGTTACAGCTTGTCTTTTAGCTGGGTCACCAATTTTACGTTCTCCTCCTTCTACAAAGGCAACAATAGATGGTGTAGTTCTTTTTCCTTCTGCGTTAGGAATTACAACTGGCTCATTTCCTTCCATTACAGAAACACAAGAGTTTGTTGTACCTAAATCAATTCCAATTATTTTACTCATAATAATTTATTTTATATTAATATTTTAAATTCAATTTTACGTTTTCTATTAGGCAAATGGTGTGCCAACCGCTTTTTGACTAGTAAATGTCAGTTATTTTAAAAAAATATTTTAAATTGATGTGACATTATGACATAAAATGTATCTAATATATTGAATAGGAAGATTATTTGAATATAGTTTTTAATTCCTTATATTTGGGTAGTTCTATTTGAATCAAAGTAAATCTATAAGTTATAAATCTAAAATTCTAAAAAAAATCATGAGTAAATTTGACGAAAAAGTAGCACAGTATTCTAAGTTTATGGACGATAAAGGTCTAAAGTATAATGCAGACTTATTAAAAGCGGTAACAAAAGGATTAGGCCCTTCTATTTATAAAAGAGATGCTGAAACTGTATCTGGTTCAGATGCAAAAGAATTGTTAACGGTTAAAAATAATTTTTTAATTAAAAAGTTAGGTTTAGCAGATGGTCCTAAATTGGATGAAGCAATTAATAAAGTTGTGGAAGCAATCGGTAAATCTGAAAGAAGTAAATATAGAGCAGTAGTTTATTATATGTTAGCTGTTGAATTTGGTAAAGAGTCTATATACAACTAATATAAATTATATTTTCAATAAAAAAATCCAACTCATTGAGTTGGATTTTTTATTTTTACAACTATTCTTAATTAAACCTTACGAATGTCGCAATTTATTAGTGTTTTTGATATGCTTAAAATAGGTGTTGGACCTTCTAGTTCTCACACGCTTGGACCTTGGCGTGCTGCCGAACAGTGGATTCGCCATTTAAAAGAAAATAATAAGTTTTCTTTAATGGATGCTATTCAGGTTGATTTATACGGATCTCTTTCTCTTACAGGAAAAGGGCATGCCACAGATTTAGCAATACTATTAGGTTTCAGTGAAGCAGATCCAGAATATATACCTATAGAAGATGTTTTTATTATTGTTGATAGAATAAATGAAGAAGAAGAAATTTTATTTAAAGGAGGTAAACGAATTCCTTTTTATAAAAAATCTATTGTATTTAATAAAGAATTTCTTCCTTTTCATGCAAACGGGATTACGTTTAGTGGCTTTTGTAATGGAGAAGAGATTTCTACAGAAACCTATTATTCTATAGGAGGTGGGTTTATTGTGCAAGAAAATGATCACCTAGAAGAAGAAATAGAAATCAATAAAAAGAATTTTCCTTATCCAATTAATAGAGCCATTCAGTTAGAGGAATATTGTGAGAAAGATCATCTATCAATTTCTGAAGTTGTTCATTTAAATGAATTAGAACTTAATTCCGCAGAACATATAGATAAAGAATTGCATAGAATTTGGGATACCATGTTAGAGAGCATGTACATTGGCTGCCATACAGAAGGAAGGCTTCCGGGAGGCTTAAATGTAAAAAGGCGTGCTTTTGATACACATCAAAAATTAATAAAAGATACCAGTTATACAAATCCAAAAGAGTGGATTACTGCCATTAGAAGTACAGAAGTAAAATTTAGAGAAATATTAAAATGGGTAAGTTGTTTTGCGCTGTCTGTAAATGAAGTAAATGCGGCTTTGGGTAGAGTGGTTACAGCACCCACAAACGGAAGTGCCGGTGTAATTCCAGCTGTTTTAATGTATTATATGGTGATAGAAAATCACGAAGCAGATTTTAGTCATGTTAAAAAATTCTTATTAACGGCTGGTGAGATTGGCAGTATTTTTAAGAAGAATGCTACAATATCTGCAGCAATGGGAGGTTGTCAGGCAGAAATAGGAGTGTCTTCTGCAATGGCGGCAGCAGCTTTAACAGAATTGTTGGGGGGTACAGCAGCACAATGTTTGTCGGCCGCAGAAATTGCTATGGAACATCATTTAGGTTTAACCTGCGATCCTATTGGTGGTTTGGTGCAAGTGCCATGTATAGAAAGGAATTCTATGGGCGCAATAAAAGCAATTCATGCCGCAGAAATTGCGTTAGAAACAGACCCAAAAGAAGCTTTGGTACATTTAGATAGTGTAATTGACACGATGTGGGAAACCGCTAAAGACATGAATAAAAACTACAAAGAAACCTCAGAAGGTGGTTTGGCAGTTACGGTGAGAATTGTAGATTGTTAGAAATCAGTCGGCAGTCTTCAGTAGGCAGTCTTCAGTTAGCAGTCAGTTTGTGACTGCTAACTGAAGACTGAAAAACTGTATACTTTTTTTTAACGTGTAAATACTAAATCATTTCCAGAAGATAATTCTTCAGAAAAACGATATTTATCAACATTAAATCCTTTTAAATCTTCTATAGTTTTAACGTTGTTATCAATAATATAACGCACCATTAAACCACGAGCCATTTTAGCGTAGGTCATTACAATTTTATATTCTCCGTTTTTAAAATCTTTAAAAACAGGTGTAATCATTGGTACTTTTAAAACTTTTTTAGGGATCACTTTAAAGTATTCTGTACTTGCTAGATTTACTAATAACTCACCATCTTTTAACTCTTCATTTAATGAGTTTGCAATAGTGTTATCCCAAAATTTATAAAGATTTTCTGTACTACCAACTTTTAAACGAGTTCCCATTTCTAAACGATAAGGCTGAATTAAATCTAAAGGTTTTAACAAACCATACAAACCAGATAAAATTCTTAAATTATTTTGAAGTAATGGTAATTTTTCTTCTTCAATAGAATTTACATCAATTCCTTTAAAAACTGCTCCGGTAAATGCATAAATAGCTTGTTTTGCATTTGTAGTTGTAAAAGGAGTTGACCAAGATTGATTTCTTTCATAATTTAAAGCAGATAAATCATCAGAAATTTTCATCAACTCAGAGATGTTCTTCTTAGAAAGTGTTTTTAGTTTTTTGTTCAATTTATTAGATTGCTCTAAAAAACGAGGTTGTGTGTGCAACGTTGTAGGTACTTTAGATTCAAAATCTAAAGATTTTGCTGGAGATATTATGATTTTCATAGGATGTAATTCAGAAATAATTATAGCATAAAAATACAAAGGATTATAGCTGTCTTAAAAGTATTTTAAGAGTAATACTTAATGCTGTTATAAGTAAATTTAATAGTATTAGTTCTTTTTGATAGGTAATTTCTATTTTAAATAAAAAAGAGGTCGTCTAAAAAGTAAGATTTTTATCAATCTGAATATATTTCAGATTCTTATGAAGGTTGAACTTTAGTAAGTTGAGGTATTGAAATAAGTTCAGTACCTCAAGATGTAATCCTTTTTAGACAGCCTCTTTTTTTAAAATTAGTTACTCTAATTCAATATTCTTTGAATTTTCAGAATATGTTCTCCATTTTTCTAAACACTCAGTAATATCGGATGGTACTTCAGAATTAAACTGCATAAACTCTCCTGTTTTTGGATGTGTAAATCCAAGTGTTTTTGCATGTAGCGCTTGTCTAGGTAATACTTTAAAACAATTGTGTACAAATTGTTTGTATTTGGTAAACGTTGTTCCTTTTAAAATATCATCTCCACCATAACGTTCATCATTAAAAAGAGTATGACCAATATGTTTAAAGTGTGCTCTAATTTGGTGTGTTCTACCCGTTTCTAATTTACATTGTACTAAGGTTACATACGTTAAACGCTCTAAAACTTTGTAATGTGTAACGGCATGTTTTCCGAAATCTCCATCAGGAAAAACAGACATCTGCAAACGGTTTTTTAAACTACGTCCTATATTTCCTTCAATTCTGCCTTCATCTTCTTCTACATTTCCCCAAACTAAGGCGTAATACAAACGCTCTGTAGTTCTGTCGAAAAATTGTTTTGATAAATGAGCTAAGGCAAATTCGGTTTTTGCAACCACCAATAAACCACTGGTGTCTTTATCAATTCTGTGCACCAAACCTGGTCTTTCATTAGAATTGGTCGGTAAGTTTTCTATATGGTGAATTAAGCCATTCACTAAAGTCCCAGAGTAGTTTCCATGTCCTGGATGTACTACCATTCCTGCGGGTTTGTTTACTACAATTACCGTGTCATCTTCATAAACAATATCTAACGGAATATCTTCTGCAACCAATAAATTTTCTGCTGGCGGATATGCCAAAACAACTCTAACAACATCATTTGGTTTTACTTTATGATTCGATTTTACAACAGCATCATTCACCAAAATATTTCCTGCTTTTGCAGCTTGTTGAATTTTATTTCTAGTGGCGTTTTCTACAAAATTCATTAAAAATTTATCCACTCTTAAAGGTTCTTGCCCTTCACTAGCCGTAAATCTGTGATGTTCGTATAAATCGTCGTTTTCTATTTCTTGAGGTTGATTTTCTTGCAAAATTTATTTTTATGTTTAAATTGATATTCATTTAAAATATCAAGATTTACCTGTTTGTTTTTTTTAATTTTGATAACTGATAACTGATAACTGATAACTGATAACTGATAACTGATAACTGATAACTGATAACTAGTTCCCGTTTCCGTCACCTAAAACCAAATCTACAACAGAGTTTAGTGGTAATTTATCTCCTTGATTTAATATTTTTCCTTTGTAGCGTAATCCACGAACAACATCTTTACCGATATCACTAACAGAAATTGGGTTGGTACCAATATTAAAACCAATAGAGCGTAGGTGAGAAGTTGCTTGTCTTTTTGTTCTACCATTTAAATCGGGTACCGTAACATCTCTATATTTAGAAGGGTTTAATGTTAAGTATATTTTACGTTTTTCTTTAACAAAATCGCCCGTTTCTGGAGATTGCTCAATTACAGATTTTTTTGGATAATCTGGGTTGTAGCTAGCACTATCAATTACAATAAAATCTAAATTAAGTTCTTTTAGCTTTAGGTCTACATCCTCCAAAGACATTTTATGTAAATTAGGAACTTGAATTTTTTGATCGTGATTGGTAGAATATCCTAACCAATATTTTAAGGCAAAAATAAATACCAATAAACCTACAATTGCAATGGCAACTTGTTTAAAGAAGGATTTACTTTTTAGAAATTGAAAAACACTCATTTTTTGATTTTTAGAACGCACAAAGATATAAAAACTAAACGTTGCTATTTCTATAATTATTTTGATAAATTTGTTTTATTATTTTAGAAACCATGAAAAAGAATATTGCTATTGTTATGGGTGGGTATTCATCCGAAGTTAATATTTCCCTTACCAGCGGAAATGTAGTGTACAATCACTTAAATAAAGAGAAATACAATCCTTTTAGAGTCCATATTTTAAAAGATAAATGGGTTGCTTTAGATGCTGCTGATAAAGAGTATCCTATCAATAAAAACGATTTTTCTTTCATTTTAGATGATAAAAAAATCACTTTTACTTGTGTTTTTAACGCAATTCATGGTAATCCTGGAGAAAATGGAGAATTATTAGCTTATTTTAATCTCATTAATTTAAAACACACTTCTGCTCCTTATTATCAAATGGCATTAACGTTTAATAAAAGAGATACGTTAAGTGTTGTTAAAGAATACGGAATAAAAACAGCTGTTTCTATTTATTTAAATAAAGGAGACGTTGTAGATTTAGATAAAATTGTAGCTAAAGTTGGTTTGCCTTGTTTTATAAAACCAAACAATGCGGGTTCTAGTTACGGAATTTCTAAAGCACACACCAAAGAAGCTATTTTACCAGCCATAGAAAAAGCGTATAAAGAAGATTCAGAAATTTTAATAGAGTCCTTTTTAGACGGACCAGAAGTTTCTGTTGGCGTAATTGAATATAAAGGAGCAATAAAAGTATTGCCAATTACAGAAATTGTTACAGAAAATGATTTCTTTGATTATGAAGCCAAATACGAAGGAAAATCGCAAGAGATTACTCCTGCAAGAATAACCATAAGAGAAAAGACGAAAGTAGAAGAGATTGCTAAAAAAGTATATGGAATTTTAAACATGTCTGGTTTTTCACGATCAGAATATATTTTAGTAGAAGGAGTGCCACATTTCTTAGAAATGAATACGGTGCCAGGTTTAACAGAAAATAGTATTTTACCACAACAAGCAAAAGCAGCAGGAATATCATTAGAAGAGTTATTTGACAATGCCATACAATCTGCTCTTAAATAGAGAGTGTTTTTAGAGACAAGATGATGTTGAACCATGAGGCAAGATGATCACTGTTGTGAGATTGAGACAGGATTATCACTGTTGTGTCATTGAATCAGGATATTTTTGAGACAAGATTTTTTTTGAAAAAAGAAGTAAAAACTAATTTATGTATATTGTAGAAACCAGAATAATTCTTGGTTCTTGGTTCAAAAGCATCAAAAAAATCAAAAACATAACAAAGCTATGAAAAGACATAATTTTAAAAAGTTACAAATTTGGCAAGAAGCAATAGAATTAGTTACCTTAAACTATAAATTCACGTCAACTTTACCTGATTTTGAAAAATTTGGTTTGGTGAGTCAATTAAACAGATGTGCTGTTTCTATTCCTTCTAATATATCCGAAGGAACAAGTAAAAGGACTAATAAACATTTTGTTACTTTTTTAGAACATAGTTTAGGTTCTGCTTTTGAATGGGAGACACAAATTATAATTTGTAATAATTTAAATTTTATGTCTCATGAAACTTTTCTCGATTTTGAAAAAAGAATTCAAAAATTACAACAAAAAATATCAAATTTCATAGACTCTTTAGATAAGTGATTTTATTATAAAGTAAGAATATTGAAAGATTCATTATCTGTCGTGTTTCATGTGTCAAAATTATCAAAATTATCAAATTTAAAAAAAAATGAAAAGAGCAATTTTCCCCGGATCCTTTGATCCAATAACATTAGGTCATTTTGATATCATTGAAAGAGGTGTAAAATTGTTCGATGAACTTATTATCGCTATTGGTGTAAATGCTGATAAAAATTACATGTTTACTTTAGAGGAACGTAAAAAATTTATTGAAGATTGTTTTGCGCACGAACCTAAAATAAAGGTGGTCACTTATAAAGGTTTAACAGTTCATTTTTGTCAAGAAAATAATGTCGATTTTATTTTAAGAGGTTTAAGAAATCCCGCAGATTTTGAGTTCGAAAAAGCCATTGCACATACCAATAGAGATTTAGGTCCCATTGAAACCGTATTTTTATTAACGGCTGCAAGTACCTCTTACATATCATCATCAATTGTAAGAGATGTAATTAGAAATGATGGAGATTATACCAAATTAGTACCTAAAACGGTAAGAGTTAAATAAATATGTATAAAATATTTAAAACAATACTTTTTTTTACTGTTTTATGGTTGCTGTTTTCTTGTGATAATTCTTCCAATAAAAATAAAGATTTTACAACACTTTTCGAAAAATCAGAAGGAACCGAAACCCCAGAATACAAAGATGTAATTTCTTATTATAAAGAGTTAGCAGACGAGTATGCTTCTGTTTCTTTATTTTCTTTCGGACAAACAGATTCCGGAGAGCCTTTGCATCTTGTTGTTTACAATAGGGAAGGTGTTTTTAATGTTGATGAAATTAAAGAATCACCAAAAAATAGAATTTTAATTAATAACGGAATTCACCCAGGAGAATCCGACGGAATTGATGCGTCCATGTTATTGCTTAGAGACATTGTACAAAACGATTCCTTAATAGAGAAATATAAAAACACTATTATTTGTGTCATTCCGGTTTATAATGTAGGCGGTGCTTTCAATAGAAATTCTCATACAAGGGCAAATCAAAACGGACCAAAAGAATACGGTTTTAGAGGAAATGCCAGAAACTACGATTTAAATAGAGATTTTATAAAACAAGACACTAAAAACGCAGCCGCTTTTGCAGAAATTTTTCATGCAGTTAATCCAGATGTTTTTATAGACAATCATGTAAGTAATGGTGCCGATTATCAATATGCAATTACACATTTATTTACACAACATAATAAGTTAGGTGGCAATTTAGGAACTTTTATAGAAACTAAAATGCGTCCGAGTTTAGAAAATTTGTTACTTAAAAAAGGAATTTCAATTACTCCGTATGTTAATGTTTGGGGTACCACACCAGAAGATGGTTGGTCTCAGTTTTTCGATTCGCCAAGATATTCTACAGGTTACACAACCTTATTTAATACCTTAGGATTGATGGTAGAAACGCACATGCTAAAACCATATAAGTTAAGAGTAGCTCAAACCTATCAATTGCTGTTTTCTGCGTTAGATTTTACTGAAGAAAATTCTGCAGAAATTAAAGAATTAAGAGCAAATGCTATGGCTGAGGTTTTGGCAAATAAAACCTATCCTATTGCTTTTAAGGTGGATACAAAAAAACCGACAGAATTACAGTTTAAAGGATACCAAGGAGAATATATAGATAGTAAAGCAACCACAGGAAAAAGGTTCTTTTATGATAGAACAAAACCATATACAAAATCGGTAAAATATTACAATAATTTTGAGACAACAAAGTCTGTAGCAATCCCGAAAGCCTATATTTTACAAAAAGGTTGGTATAAAATTATAGATCGATTAAAGAACAATCAAATAAAGTTTACACGTTTTAAAAACGATACCACAATTGAGGTTGAAGTGAATCATATTGCTGAATTTGAAACTCGAAAAACAGCCTATGAAGGTCATTATTTACATTATAATACTACTGTAAATAGGTCTACTGAAAATTTTCAATTTAGAAAAGGAGACATTTATATTCCTACACATCAAAACGGAGTGCGTTATTTGTTAGAAACGTTAGAAGCAGCAGCAACAGATTCGTTTTTTAATTGGAATTTTTTCGATACTGTTTTACAACAAAAAGAAGGCTATTCTGCCTATGTTTTTGAAGATATAGCAGCACAATTTTTGATTGATAATCCATCTGTAAAAAAGGAGTTTGAAGAAAAATTAAAATCGGATACTGAGTTTGCTAAGAACCCAAGAGAACAATTAAACTATATCTACAAAAAATCACCTTATTACGAACCAGTTCATTTGAGATTGCCAATTTTTAAAACATTTTAATTTATGAAATTACTACCAATATTTCTATTATCAATATTTTTCTTCGGATGTAAAACCGTAACTAAAAAAACAGCAACTGTTAAAAAAGACACCATGACTACTTCTTTTTATGTTGGTACATATACCCAAAAAGATTCTAAAGGAATTTATGAATATGAACTTTCAGAAAAAGGAGCGTTAAAAAAAATAGGATTGGTTGCAGAAACCGTAAATCCTACTTTTTTAGCAAAATCTAAAGATCAAAAAACACTTTTTTCGGTTGGAGAAACCAACGTAAACGGAACAGGATTTATAAAGTCTTTTAAAATTGAAGGGGATTCTTTGGTATTAATTAGCAAAGAAGAATCTGGTGGAGCAGGACCTTGTTTTGTTGCCATAAATGAAGATAATTATATTGTAACCGCAAATTATGGTGGCGGAAGTGTAGGTTTATTAAAAGCAGATACGTCAGGGAAATTATCTAAATTATTAAACGTACAACAACATGTTGGTAAGGGAACAACCAAAAGACAAAAAGGACCTCATGCACATTCAGCTTGGTTTCATCCAACAAAAAAAGAAGTTATTTCTGTAGATTTAGGAACCAATGAATTATTGTTTTCTACCATAGATTCTCAAAAAAATGAATTAGTTCCTACCAAACAAGCATCTTTAAAAATGGCAGACGGAGCAGGACCAAGACATGTAACGTTTCATCCAAATAATAAATGGATCTATGTTTTAAATGAATTGAACAACACGGTTTCTTTAGTAAAAGAAAAAGAAGGGAATTATTATGTAGATTCTTCAATAGCTACATTACCAAAGGATTTTATAGCGTTTAGTAAAGCAGCAGATATTCATATAACTAAAGATGGAAAATTTTTGTATGCTTCAAATCGCGGACATGAATCGATTGTTATTTATGCCGTGAATTCAGAAAACGGAACATTAACAACAATTGGTTACGAACCTGTTTTAGGAAAAAACCCACGTAATTTTTCATTGTCTCCTGATGAAAAGTTTCTATTAGTTGCCAATCAAGACACCAATAATATTGTTTCTTTTAAAAGAGATGTTGTTACAGGGAAATTAACTTTTGTAAATGAAGTTGCTGCGCCAATGCCAGTTTGTATTTTATTTTAGTTCTTTTTATAGTTACAATTCCGATAGTGCATTGTCAGTCTGAGCTTGTCGAAGACTTTTTAGAGAGTTAAAGGTCCTTCGACAAGCTCAGGAGGACATTGTTAATTTAAATTGGTTTCATTCTTTACACACAAAACGGATGTTTACTATGTGTCTATGTGGTTAACTTTTTTAAGAGTTGACTGTTCGAGCGTAGTCGAGAACAATTCGATATTTAACGAAGTAAAAAATTATTTTATTCGTAACTTGTAATCTCTAAAATCAATTTTAAAAAACACATGCTTTTAATTTTAATTAATTGGATTTATATTTTTATTTCCTCCTTAAGCTTTGGTTTTTTACTAAAAAAACTTTTTAAAATTGATTCCCATAATTTTACCATTCACCATATTTTAGGCCTAATTTCAATTACATTATTTAGTTGGTGCTATGCTTTTTTCTTTGCTTTAGATATTGTTTTTTATGGTATCATGTCTAGCATAACAATTGCAGGTTTATGGCTTTTTAAAAGTGATATTAAAACACATTTTACCCAATTTAAAAATAGTTGGATCTCATTTAGCAAAACGTATAAACTAGGACTCCTTTTTATTTTTATAATTGCGTTGGCAATGTCTTCGGTTACACCTTCCATTTTTGATAATGAAAGTTATTATATACAAACCATTAAGTGGTTAAATGAATATGGTTTTGTAAAAGGGTTAGGGAATTTGCATATCTTTTTTGCCCAAACGTCTAGTTGGCATATTTTGCAAGCAACGTTTACTTTTCCGTTTTTAGAATCGAATTTCAATGATTTGAATGGCTATTTCTTAGTCATTTTTTCTTTTTTCTGCGTTCAACAATTGCATCAGTATAAAACAAGTAAAAAGATAAATCAATTGTATGTAGGTAGTGTGTTGGTTGGCTTGCCTTTTATCATCTTTTTTATCAATGCACCATCACCAGATTTACCAGTTTTTTTAATCAGTCAGTTGTTGTTTTATCTTTTTATAAAACATTTTAAGGAGATTGATTACTCTCGTTTTATGCTTATTTTATTACTAACAATTTTCTTATGTGTCATAAAAATAACCACTTGTGTGTTGGTTTTATTACCCATTATTTTATTGGTAAAACACTATAGTCTCTTAAAAGGTAAGTTGGTAAAACCAATACTCTTCTCTTTTTTTGTGTTGGTGTTGTTTTTAATGAAAAATGTATTTCTTACGGGATACTTGTTATATCCATTACAAATTTTAGATGTTTTAAATGTAGATTGGAAAGTGCCAACAGCACTCATTCAATTGTTTAAAGTAGGGACGTATAATGCTGCTTTCGATTATCAAGAATTAGCAAACCTTTCTACCTCTCAATTGTTTATTGCTTGGATAACCTCGTTTAAATTCAATGGAATTATCAATATCATATTTACGACGCTTCTAATTTCTTTTCCTTTTTTATGGTATTTTAAAAGTAAAGAAAAAGCAGTGTTTATATTGTATGTAATTGGTGTTTTACATTTTGTATTGGCTTGGATTTTTTCTCCTCAATACCGTTTTTTCTTTTTTTATATGTTATTCTTTGCCATGCAAATTTGTGTTTGGTTTTTTAGAAAAGAAAAAACAATTGTATTTTTTATGGCTGTGAGTTTGTTATTAAGTTTGGTTCCTTTTTTAACAGAATTAAAACTCAGTAATTATACCACCATTAAAAAAACGAATACAAAAACAAGTCTTTTAAAATTTGAAAATATTTTACAACCAAATGTAAATTCTAGTATGAGTCCCGATTTTGAAGAACAGATAGAAAATGGGTTTCACTATAATTCGCCAACAAAAGAAAGTTATTTCTGGACTGCAGGGAATACTCCTTTGCCAGCTGTAAATACTAAACAAATTGACTTTATCAAAAAATATTATAAAATTGTTCCGAGTTTAAGAACTGAGGATGTTGGAGATGGTTTTAAGAGTGTGGATTGTGAGTAAAGTTAACCGTTGGGTCAATTATAATTTTTGTGCATTTTTAGTATTGTTTTTGTGAGGTTTCAGCAAAATAAGGAGCGGTAGAACAACACAATTTCATTGATTATAAAATGACTAGAATGAAAGATGCTCCGAAAATTCATATAGACATTCTAAATAAAATGTACGAACCTTCAACAGGTGTTGGCGAACCAGGTGTGCCTTTAATGGCGCCTGCAATTTGCAATGCTATTTTTAATGCAACTGGGAAGCGAATTAGAAGTTTGCCTTTGGCGGATGAAGGGGTGGTTTAGAATAATTCTTCAATTCCGATTCCTTTTAAATAACTATAAGTCCCATCATAAAAAACACTTGGTCTAGTATGGTCTAAGTCTGAACCTGATGGGATAAAAATTATCACACCTTGTCTTGCCCTAGTTAGTAAAACACGATAAGTGTTTTTGAGATAGTTTTTACTTACCTCTTGATTTATGTTCATCCATTTAGTTCCTTTAAAACTTTGATGCTTCCAATCATTATTATCAATGTGAAAATTAGCTCCCCAAATTAAGCAAGTTCTATCTATTTCTAAGCCTTGAATATCAAATTCAGTAGCAATATCTTCTAGAAAATAGGATGACCTTATATCATCACTTGAGTTTAAAAACCAATTGGGTGCAGATATTTCATTCTTTACATCAAGTCCTAAAGCTTTTAATCTTCTAGCTCCTGATGAAGCTATTAAGCCTGTTCTTTCAGAGCCTTTACTTTCATTTCTTAACCATTTTTTTGCTATATCTATATCTCTTGTTAAGAAAATTGGAAACGATTTTTTAATATTTGCATATATTTTTTTCGTTTTGTCTAAATTTAATTCTAATAATTCGTAAACAAACTCAGATACTTGTTCTGACCTAAAAGAGCGAACTGAAACGGCTAAATGTAAATCTACTTCAGAAATACCTTTTTCCATTAACCATTTTCTTTGTGTTTCTGTTTTTATATAATTAGGGCTATTAACAATTGAATTTGAAAAATGAATATCCCAATCTTTATAATTATTTTGAAAAGCGTTAATCCATTCTTCTAGACCTGCTTCTCCTGTATTTATTTCTTGACCTCCGCCAATTAAGCATACTATTGTGCACCAATCTTTATGTCGATTCATTACATCAATTAAAAACTCTGGTTCAGACATGGCGAAATCTTCAATACCTTTTTTTCTTTTCATGAATGAACTAACTTGTTTTTTAGTCCATGCTCTTTGAGCTTCATCGAAAACAACAACTTTTTCAGTTGGTTCGACATTATGTTTTAAATATTCATCTCTAAAATGATGAATATTTTGAATAAAAGTACTTGTTCTTCTTTTTGCATTTTCTTTTGTTACAGGTTCTCCATTTTCTTTTGAAGTAATCACAAAATCCCGTGCTAAGGCTTCTCTTAAAACATCCACTAAAGGACCATTTCCTGAAAGAAAAACAGCATGCTCATCTTCATCAGCAAGCATCCTTTCATTTGCAATGCTTAATCCTGCCAAAGTTTTTCCTGCTCCAGGAACACCAGTAACAAAACAAATCGATTTTTTGTTATTTAACTTAGAGTTCTCTATAACTTCATTTATATAATTAGAAGTTTTATCTAGATTTATTTTTTCTGAATCATGCCTGGAAATTTCTTCAACTTTATGTCCTTTATATAAGGCTTTAGCTGCTTCAACAATTGTTGGAGTTGGTTTATAAATTGAATTTTCCCAAGTAGTAATATCGATTTTACCTTTTGAATTTTGAATGAAAAGTTCAATAATATTTTTTATTCCGGATTTGTTGCATTTTGCAACTTGACGATGCTCTATTACTTTATCTAAATCTGTAGAATAAGTTTCAGCATTTGTTGCTATTAATACAGGAATTAATTTAACAAAATGACTTCCTTCATGGAAGTTTTTTAAATCTAAACAGTAATCTATTACTTGTACTTCTGCATGTTTACCATATGTTTCATCACCTACTTTAAATTCAACAACAAAGACACAATCATCAATAATTATTATGTTGTCAACACGTTTTCCCATTCTCGGAATTTGAAATTCAAAATAAATGGAACCAATAATCCCTTTTAATTCATTCTTTAGAATTTCAATCTGTTTAACCCAAGCATTTTTTTGTAAATCCTCTAACGAACGATTTGTATGATTTAAACTTAACTGACCTAATACAGAGTTTGAATCTTCAGTTAAAAACTCCGAAATTGTATTTTTATAATAAGCTCTATTCATCGCTATCCGTTTTTAATTTATAATCGTGATAGCTAAGTTTTGAGTTCTGATTTTTAAAGTTTAGCAACTCAGAAATATCCATTTCAAAAGCTTTCGAAAATACAGCAATATTGGTTAAAGATATATTTCGTTCACCTCTTTCTATCATTCCTATATATGTACGATGAAAACCTGTTCTGAATGAAAGCTGTTCTTGACTCAAATTTTCTTGAGTTCTTAAATCTCGAATTCTAAGTCCAAATTCTTTTAAAAGAAATTTATTTACCATAATTCGAAACTATACTTATTGTATGCATTTGTCAACATACAATAAGTATCAATTTGTATATTTACATAAATTATTTAAGTATGAAAAAATATGCTAGAGTTAACGATTTCAATGGAAAAGGAATGAATGAGGGGTATTGTTTTAGTAATGGAGATTATTATTGCGAAACAGATGAACAAGCTAAATTCTATGTTGAGAGTTTTAAATTAAATTGGGATGAAGAATTATTAACAATTAACACCAAGGATGAATGGTTTTATTGGACTGATTGGTATGATACAGAAACTGATATGTATTATGATATTAATGGATTTGAAATAGAAAATAAAAACGAAGCATTATTTGCTATTTATAAGAAGGGGATTCATTTAGGAAATGAAAGAGGTGAAAATATTAATGCTGCAATTAGAAAATATCTTATTGCAGCATTATATGAAAAGCTTTTAAATGATGTTGAATTCGTGTCGCTATATTCAGCTAAAAAAGCAATTAAAGGAATACATTATTCCTAAAACTTATATTCCCCTAATGGTTTAGGGAAATCCTCTGGATTTGCAGCTAAATGATAACGAGGATCATCGATATCTTCTAAGATGACATCTTTAAAAACAGGGCTAGATTTAAATAACAACAATTTACAATCTTCACTTAAGTGTTTTAGTGTAATTTTTTTGCCTGCAGCTTGGTATTTTTCAACCAAATTAAAAATAGCTTCTATAGCAGAATGGTCAGAAACACGTGCTTCTACAAAATCTATTTCTACTACATCAGGATCATTTTTTATATCAAACTTACCGTTAAACTCAGTGATACTTCCAAAGAAAAGAGGTCCCCAAATTTCATAAATTTTTGTTCCGTCTTCTTTAAAACGTTTTCTAGCTCTAATTTTCTTGGCACTTGTCCAAGCAAAAGATAAAGCAGAAATAATAACCCCAACAAAAACAGCAATTGCTAAATCAAAGAAAACCGTTACGGCAGAAACTATGATTAATACAGCAGCATCAGACATTGGTATTTTCTTTAAGATTCTAAAACTAGACCAAGCAAAGGTTTCAATCACCATCATAAACATTACCCCAACAAGTGCAGCGATTGGTACTTGTTCAATATATTTATCAGCAAATAAAATAAAGGTAAGTAGTGTTAATGCCATCATAATACCAGACAAACGTCCGCGTCCGCCAGCATTAATATTTATAACTGTTTGTCCAATCATTCCACAACCACCCGTTCCGCCAAAGGCACCACTAACAATGTTTCCTGCTCCTTGGGCAATACATTCTCTATTTCCGTTTCCTCTAGTTTCTGTTAATTCATCAACCAAATTCATGGTCATTAAGGTTTCTATTAAACCAACTGATGCCGCTAAAAAAGCATACGGAGCAATAAATTTTAAAGTATCTAAGTTAAAAGGAAGGTTGCTCCACAGTTCTACAACATTTAAGTTTTTAGAAAGTTCTGCAATTCCGTTTAAACCAGCACCACCACCATTTCTAATAAAATCTCCAACATTAATAGAGCCTAAACCACTAAAAATAGAAATTAAAGTAACAATTAAAATAGCTGTTAAGGCTGCCGGAATTTTTGTAGTTAATTTAGGTAAACCCCAAACAATAAACATGGTTAATAATACCAAACCAATCATTATATATAAAGTATTTCCTTGCATGGTTGTTTTTACAACACCACTATCTTTTACAGAATAAAAGCCTTCATCCGAAGCATTAAAAACTACCTTTTTAGTTTTTGCATCAAAAACCTGACCGTCTGAGACTACAAATACTTCTTGGTTTGTATTGCTGTTTTTAACAGAAGTACCATCAATAGTAAATAATACCGTATCAGACATTAAATCTTTTACTTGGTTGTTAGAAACCTTATAAACCAATTCTTTAGAGGCTGTTTTACGCATGTTTTGTCCGAAGAAATCTTTCTTATTCTCTTTAAACATACCCAATTGCGCCATAAAAATAACGATGGCCAAACCGTTTACAAATCCCATCATTACAGGATGCGGAATTAAACGTACAAATTTTCCTAATTTAAAAATACCAGCAAATATTTGTATTACACCCATTAATACTACGGCGGCTAAGAGATAAAAGTAGCCCATGTTTTCTACTGGGTTGTCAAATAGCAATCCTTTTGCATGTCCTTCTTGTATCATGTGTACAAAAATTACTGCTACGGCACCTGCAGCCCCAGAGATTAAACCTGGTCTTCCACCAAAAGAGGCTGAAATAATTCCTACTACAAAAGCACCAAATAATGCCACAATCGGACTTATTTGTGCTACAAAGGCAAAAGCGACAACTTCTGGTATCATTGCTAGGGAAACGGTTATTCCTGCAAGGACATCATCTTTTGCATTTGGTAATATTTTTCTAATAAAATCAGTCATAATTTGGGTAATTTTTCAAGTCGGCAAAGATAGAAGGTTTTTTTAGAAAACTATCCTTGATTTTAAAGTATCGTTAATTCCTATAAATTTACTGATCAGATAAGTAAGTGCTCAATATCTTAATTTGCAATACCTAATTATAAAATACTTTATGAGATAAAGAGAAAAGGTAGGTTTTAAAATTTTAAAAGGACTAAAATAGGACCAACTATTTTTATGAACTTCTAAGCATATAGCAGTTGTTGTCTGCACTTAAATACAAGTATCTATATATGCTTGATATACCAAATGTATATTGGCATAGGTATTTTTTAAAGCAGTCTTAATTTCTGATTTATTTTTAAAACCAACTTCTGTAATTCCTTCTTCTAGTTGAGGGGTTAACGTATCTGAATAATCAGAAGACATTAAAAACCAATAGGTTTGTTTTAGTTTTATTCCTTTATGAAAATAAATATGATAGGTAGTAATTAAAGGTTGGCGAAGTGTAAGATTTGTAATGCCACACTCTTCTTCTACCTCTCTAATTGCTGCGGTTTCTATTGTTTCTCCTTTCTCAACCCAACCTTTTGGTAAATCCCAAATACCATTTCTATAAATAAATAGTACGTTGTTTTCTGGGTTTAAAACCAATCCGCCAGCGGCGGGAATGAGTTTCATATTACTTAAAAAAGATTTCCAATCTTGCTCTAAGTCTGTAGAGTATAAATTAATCCCTTTAAGCTCATTATTCCTTAATTTATCTATGATTTCTAAAATAACTACATTCTTAAAATTGTAAACAGGAAAAATATTTTCTTTTTTTGTAGAAGAAGTGATAATTATTGGCGAATCATTTACAAAAACTTTATACATTTGCGATATGAGTTTAAACAAAGATACGGCAAAAAAAACGGCTGAACTTTTGTTGCAAATAAAAGCAATAAAGTTAAGTCCAAATGACCCTTTTAATTGGGCATCAGGTTGGAAATCTCCAATATACTGTGATAACAGAATTACGTTATCTTATCCTCCAGTTCGTATTTTTTTAAAGGAAGCAATTGCTAAAATTGTAGAATTAGAATATGGTAAGCCAGACGTAATTGCAGGTGTAGCTACAGGTGCAATTGCTATTGGTGTTTTAGTTGCGCAAGAATTAGGTGTTCCTTTTATTTATGTGAGGCCAGAGCCAAAAAAGCATGGAAGAAAGAACCAAATTGAAGGGCATTTAGAAAGAGGGCAGAATGTTGTGGTTATTGAAGATTTAATAAGTACAGGAAATAGTAGCTTAAATGCAGTAGAGGCTTTAAAAGAAGCAGGTGCTGTTGTAAAAGGTATGGTGGCTATTTTTTCTTATGGATTTGATGTTGCAACTAAAAATTTCGAGGAAAAAAACGTAAGATTAACCACTTTAAGTAGTTACGATAACTTACTAGAACAAGCTTTAGATAGTAATTATATTACAGATAAAGAGCTAATTACGTTAAACGATTGGAGAAAGAATCCAAGTGAGTGGAAACAATAAAACGGAAGCATGAATATAAACGGAAATACAGTTACCATTAAAAAATCTGCAGAAGAGGTGTTTACTTTTTTTTCAGATTTGAAAAATTTTGAGCAATTAATGCCAGAAAATATTCAAAAATTTGAAGTAGATGGAGAATCTTTTATTTTTGGTTTACCTGGTATGCCAGAAATTAGATTGGTATTAAAAGAAAAAACACCATTTTCTAATATTACTTTAGGTGCTGCAAGTAGTAAGTTACCTTTTACTTTAGCTGCGGATATTAATGAGGTTTCTGAAAAAAATACAGAAATAACTTTAAAATTTGACGGCGAGTTTAATGCAATGATGGCAATGATGATTAAAAAACCATTGACAAAATTTGTAGATACTCTAACAGAAAATATAGGGAAACTTTAAAGGAACGATATTTCTTTCAATCCAAATTCAGTTATAGAATCATCTTCTAATTGAATTTGTAATTTTCCGAAATCGGAAATACCCGAAATCATACCCATAAAAATTTCATCCTTACTATTTTTAAACATAGTAGGGATATTTTTTTTATACAATACATCTAAATACTGTTCTTCTAAAAGATTGAACTTTTGAGAAGTTAGCAATTTTATTTTTTGTTGAAATTCTTCTATAATAGTAGTTAATAAATTATCTAAATTATAAGTAGCGCCTGTTTCTAGTTTTAAAGAAGTGGCATTGGTTAAGTATGCTGGAAATGATTCTTGATTCACATTTAGTCCAATTCCTACAAAAGAATTCTTAATTCTATCTCCGTAAAAAGTATTTTCTATTAAAATACCGCAAACTTTTTTGTTTGCTGACAGAATGTCGTTAGGCCATTTTATAGAAGTTTTAGGAAGTTTTTTAGCGAATAAAACATCATAAATAGCCAAAGAAATAGCAAAGTTTAAATATTTTTTGTGCACTATTTTTAAATTTTCAAAAGATATAAATGTGCTGAATGTGAGGTTTTTATAAGGTGCAGACTCCCATATTGTATGCTGTTGGCCTCTACCTTTTGTTTGGTTTTGAGCCACAATAGTAGTAAAATTCTCTAGGGTAGAATTTTGCGATAAATCCTTTAAAAAAGAATTTGTAGAATCGGTGGCACTAAGTTTGATTATTTTCAAGTGTTAAATAAAGTGTAAACAACTGTAATAATACATAAAATACTCGCAAAAAAATAATAACTTTGCGTTAAATATAGAAAAAAGTTAATGACGAAAAAACAAGTAAGTACAGATGATTTAATTGCTTTAATTATTAAAGGGATTGATGAAGTAAAAGGAGAAGATATTCAATTATTAGACTTACGAGATATAGAGAATACTGTTTGTGATTATTTTATAATCTGCTCGGGAAACTCAAATACACAAGTAAATGCAATTTCTGGTTCTATTCAAAAAATAGTTAGCAAAGAACTTAAAGACAAACCTTGGCATATAGAAGGCCAAACAAACTCTGAATGGGTTTTAATGGATTATGTAAATGTAGTAGTACACATTTTTCAAAAACAGGTTCGTGAGTATTATGATATTGAAAGTCTTTGGGGTGATGCAAAAATTACAGAGATAAAATCAGTTTAAATTTTTTTATTTTAAATAAATGAGTGATTCAAAAAAAGATAATAAAGCAAATTTGCCTAAATTTAAGTTTAACGCGTATTGGATCTATGGTGCAATATTTGTTGTCATAATGGCATTTCAGTTTTTTAGTAGTGGAGATTTAGCTACTAAAAGTATTTCGAAAAATGAGTTTAATGATATTTTAAAAGAGAATGATATCTCTAGAATTGTTGTTTTAAATAACAATATAGCTCAAATTTATATTAAGGAAGAGGCGCAGAAGAAAGAGCGTTACAGAAAAGTGATCAATTCTGCTTTTTATACAAAAGGGTCTTCTTTTTATGACTATAATTTTGGTGATTTACAAAATTTTGAGAATAATATAGAAAAAGCAAGAGTTGCTAATACTTTAGATTTTGATATAAAAAACGAAAATAAAACAAGTGTACTTGATACTATTTTAGGCTTTTTACCTTTCATAATATTAATTGCCGTTTGGTTGTTTTTTATGAAGAGAATGTCTGGCGGTGGAGCAGGCGCTGGTGGTGGTGGTCAAATTTTTAGCATTGGTAAATCTAAAGCGAAATTATTTGATAAAGACACAAAGGTAAAAACTACATTTGAAAATGTAGCCGGACTAGAAGGTGCTAAAGAAGAGGTGCAAGAAATTGTAGATTTCTTAAAAAACCCAGAAAAATATACTTCTTTAGGAGGTAAAATTCCAAAAGGAGCTTTGTTAGTAGGACCTCCTGGAACAGGTAAAACTTTATTAGCTAAAGCCGTTGCAGGTGAAGCTGATGTTCCTTTTTTCTCTTTATCTGGTTCAGATTTTGTTGAGATGTTTGTGGGTGTTGGTGCTTCTCGTGTAAGAGATTTATTTAAAAAAGCGGCAGAAAAATCTCCTTCTATTATTTTTATTGATGAGATTGATGCGATTGGTAGAGCTCGTGGTAAAAATAGTATGACTGGTGGTAATGATGAACGTGAAAATACGTTAAATCAATTACTAACAGAAATGGATGGTTTTGGTACAGATGTAAATGTAATTGTATTGGCTGCAACCAATAGAGCAGATGTTTTAGACAGTGCGTTAATGCGTGCAGGTCGTTTTGATAGACAGATTTATGTAGATTTACCAAACATCAACGAAAGAAAAGAAATTTTTGAAGTACATATTAAACCTTTAAAATTAGCAGGAGATGTTAAGATAGATTTCTTAGCACAACAAACTCCTGGTTTTTCTGGAGCAGACATTGCTAATATGTGTAATGAATCTGCATTAATTGCTGCCAGAAATGGTAAAAAAGCAATTCATCATCAAGATTTCTTAGATGCTGTAGATAGAATTGTTGGAGGTTTAGAAAAGAAAAATAAAGTAATTACGCCAAAAGAGAAAAAAGTGATTGCTTTTCATGAAGCAGGTCATGCAACAATTAGTTGGATGTTAGAACACGCTGCTCCATTGGTAAAAGTGACAATTGTACCAAGAGGACAATCTTTAGGTGCTGCTTGGTATTTACCTGCAGAGAGAATGATTGTGCAGACAGAACAGATGTTAGATGAAATGTGTGCTACTATGGGTGGTAGAGCTGCGGAAAAAGTAATGTTCAATAAAATTTCTACAGGAGCTTTAAGTGATTTAGAAAAAGTAACTAAGCAAGCAAAAGCAATGGTTACTGTTTATGGATTAAATGAAGCCGTTGGTAATGTTACATATTATGATTCTTCTGGGAATGATGGTTTTGTAAAACCTTATAGTGAAGAAACAGGTAAAACAATAGATCAAGAGATTTCTAAAATAATTGAAGCGCAATATGTAAGAGCAATTCAAATATTAGAAGAAAATAAAGATAAACTAACAATTTTAGCTGAATTGTTATTAGAAAAGGAAGTAATCTTTAAAGACGATTTAGAAAAGATATTCGGAAAAAGACCTTTTGAAGAAGCTCTTGAAGTTGAGATTGTAGATGAAAAAGAAGCTATTTCACCAGTTAAATTAAATACTGAAGAATAATATAAATGAATTTTTTTAAAAAGTTATTCAACATAGCATCCGTTAAAGAAGAAAAGGAAATCCAAAGGCAAGAAGTAGATTTGTCTTTGGATGACTTGTTTGTGCATAATTTTTTGGAAAAAGGAGGTAAGTTTTTGTATTGTTTAAAAGAAAATGAAGTTGTAGAAAATTTAAAAAATATTCTAAAAGAGAATAACTGGAATCAAATAACAGTTTTAGATAATCAGTTATCTTCTTTTTTTAACAAAAATGATGTAGCAATGAATAGTAATTTTCATTCTAACATTCCTGTTTTCTTGAATTGTGAGCATTTAGTTGCAGATAATGGAGATATTTTATTTTCTTCAAAACAATTAAAAAGTATTAAGTTATCGGAGATGCCACAGAACTTTATAGTGTACGCAACTACGAGCCAATTGGTTAAAGATATGGGGCAGGGTTTAACAGGTATTAAAATACACCATAAGGGTGATTTACCTACCAATATTTCTGCCATAAAAAATTACAGCATTAATAAAAATGATGATAATTTCTTAAACTACGGAAACAGTAACTCAAAAAACTTATATTTGCTGCTATTAGAAGATTTATAATATGAGTAACCTTTTAAGAAGGAGCCTATCGGGCATTATCTACGTTTTAATTTTTATATCAGCGATTCTTTTTTCAAAAGAATCGTATGTGATTTTAACAACTATTTTTGGTTTTTTATGTGTTTGGGAGTTTTCTAAACTAATTAATTTTAAAGGATATATAGGGTATATTTTCTTTGCTTTAGCATTGTTTTTAATGTTAAAAAGACCAGAAAGCTATGCTGTTGTAGGTGTTTTAGGGATTACAATTGTTTCATCTTTATTTCTTATCTATTCTTTATTTACTAAAAAAGAAATTACTTTTTCTAACGATAGATCTAAATCTGGTTTACTAATTAGGTATCCTATTTTTTCTATGATTTTTTTAATCCTTTTACCTATTTATAAAGGAATCTATAATCCTCACTTAATAATTTCTATTCTTATTCTTATTTGGGTGAATGATAGTTTTGCTTTTTTAGTGGGTAAAAATTTCGGAAAAAGAAAATTGTTTGTTTCCGTTTCTCCTAAAAAAACGCAAGAAGGTTTTTTAGGTGGTTTGGTTTTTGCATTAATAGCCGCTTTTATAATTAGCAAGTTAAATGTAGATTTTACAGCTGTAAATTGGTTGGTAATAGCTGTTATAATAAGTGTAATTGGTACTATAGGAGATTTAGTAGAGTCTAAATTTAAAAGACAAGCTAATATGAAAGATAGTGGTAGTATTATGCCAGGTCATGGTGGTATTTTAGATAGATTGGATAGTTTGCTATTTGCTGCGCCATTTGTATATTTGTATATTAATTTTATAATTTAAGTATGATTCGTTTTCACAAAGAAGGGTATAAAATAATTGTTATTACTTTTATTATAACAATAGCAGGTGTTATTTTAGCTGAAAAATTCATTGATATTCCTTGGCTAGTAAAAGCAATTCAGGTTATATTTCTTGCTTTTCTAGTGATTGTTTTACAATTTTTTAGAAACCCTAAAAGAATTGCGCCTTTAAATGATAATGTATTAGTTGCCCCTGTAGACGGTAAAGTGGTTGTTATTGAAGAGGTAGAAGAGCCAGAATACTATAAAGGTAAAAGATTACAAGTTTCAATTTTTATGTCTCCAATTAACGTGCATGTAACTAGGTATGCAATGAGTGGAGTTGTAAAATATAGCAAATATCATCCAGGAAAATATTTGGTAGCATGGCATCCAAAATCATCCACAGAAAACGAAAGAACTACTGTAGTTGTTAATAACAAGGTTTTTGGTGATGTGTTATACAGACAAATTGCAGGTGCTTTAGCGAAGAGAATTGTAAACTATGCCAAAGTAGGAGATACGACGGTACAAGGTGCAGATGCAGGTTTTATTAAATTTGGTTCTAGAGTAGATCTTTTTCTTCCATTAGGTACAAAGTTAAATGTATCTTTAGGAGATAAAGTGAAAGGTGGAGTTCAAGTAATTGCAGAAAAATAAAGAATATGGAGTTTAATTTAGACGAAGAGTTTAATGAAGCTTTCTGTAAAATTTCTAAATTGGGAAAAGCGATTGCCCCTGACATAATGCTAATGTTTTATGCTTATAATAAACAAGCTAACTTTGGCAATAAATTTTCTTTTAATGATGAACATAACGTTAGAAGTGCATTTAAATTGAATGCATGGATGCAATTAAACGGAATGAAATCTGACGAAGCAAAACTAGAGTATATAAAATTAGCAAATCAAGTTTTAAATATTAAAAAATAATATCATGAAAAAAGTAGTAATTTTATCATTATTAATGGTTGTAGCGTTTAATTTTTCTTCTTGTAAATCAGAAAAGAAATCTGATAAGGAGACTGAAAGTAAAATGGAAGTAAAGAAAAGTACAGCTGCTTTTTCTTTAAAGCAATCGAAAAACGAAATTAAATTTGTGGCTTATAAAACTACAGATAAAGTTCCTGTAGGAGGTCAGTTTAATACCGTAAATATTATCTCTGGTGGCGAAGGAAATTCTATTAAAGAGGCTATTAATAATACGGAATTTTCAATTCCTGTAAGTAGTATTTTCACAAAAGATACGAGTAGAGATTTTAAAATCAAAAAATTCTTTTTTGGTATTATGGATAACACTAAATTACTTTCTGGTAAGTTACTTTTAACAGATGATACTAACGGTGTTGCGGAAATAAAAATGAATGGAGTTACAGAAAAAGTAGCTTTTACCTATACAATTGTAGGAAATGTTTTTAATATGACAGGTACCATGGATATTACAAAATGGAATGCTGGTGCTGCTTTGGCTTCTTTAAATACTGCTTGTTTAGATTTACATAAAGGGGCAGACGGAGTTTCTAAAACATGGAGTGATGTAGCTTTAAATATTACAACAACTTTCTAAGAATTTTTATAAATTATATAACGCTTTTTTTAGTGTTTTAAATCGAAAAGAATAACCGTTCTTTTCGATTTTTTTTGCCGAAATTTTACTTCCTTCTAAAAGAATAATTGCCATTTCTCCAAATATAAGTTTTAAAAGAAAACCAGGAACTCCTATGGGTAAAAAGGGTCTTTTTATACTTTTTGCCAAAGCTTTAGAGAAGGTTTTACTTGTATGATGTTCTGGGGCAACGGCATTAAAAATTCCTGATAAGTTATCTTCAATGGCTTTTATGTATATTCCACATAAATCATCTAAATGGATCCAAGGTAAAAATTGTTTGCCAGATCCTAAAGGAGAAACGATGGGTGTTTTCATTTTTTCTAAAGCACCACCTTTATCCGCTAAAACAATACCAGTTCTTAAAATGGTTACCGGTATTTTTTTTGTTGAAAACTGATGTGCTGCATTTTCCCATTTTTGGCAAACATCACCTAAAAAATCAGCCCCTACTTTGTCTGTTTCTGTAAATATTAAATTAGAAGTTATTGCTCCATAATAGCCAACGCCAGAAGCAGAAATAAATCCTTTTAAAGGAATGTTTAATGCAGCTGTTTTATCAAAAAGTAAATTAGCAGTTTTAACTCTGCTATCAATTATAACTTGTTTCCTTTCTTTAGTCCAGCGTTTATCTGCTATTCCTGCTCCTGCTAAATGAATAATGTAATCTGTATTGAGTAACGATTTTTCATCAATATAATTGGAAGAAACATCCCACTTAAACTCATTTTTATGTTTAGGAGTACGGCTTAAAATTACAACCTCATGCTTTTTATCAATCAGTAATTTTGATAATCTTTTGCCGACTAAACCTGTACCACCAGTTATAATTATTTTTGCCATATTGTAAAGATAATTATTTTTGTTTAATGTTTTTTAATTCTTATAAAACAAATTTATGCTTACATATAATAAAGCAATGTTAATCTTTATTTTTCATCCTTATAAAATTGTACTTTTATAGAGATGAAAAACAACAAAAAAAGAAAAGGTTTTGTTTTTAAAACCTATGAAGCAGAAAACCAATCTCCTTTCGAAAAATTATTCGAAATTTTTAAGGAATTGATTACGCATACTTCTGGAGATTTTGATGAAGCCATAGATTGGTTGCGTTCTTTAGACAAAGAATATAAATTAACGGATGAGAATTATACTATTGATGATTTTATAGAAGATCTTAAAAAGAAAGGGTATATAAAGGAAGAGATTAAAGGTGATGGAACGGGAGGTATTAAGATAACTCCAAAAACGGAACGTGCCATTCGTCAGCAAGCGTTGAACCAAATTTTTGGTAACATAAAAAGAAGTGGCGCAGGAAATCATAAAAGTAAATCTCCAGGAATTGGAGATGAACATACGGGAGATTTAAGAGGATATCAGTTTGGTGATGCCTTAGACAAAGTTTCTATGACAGAAAGTATTCGGAATGCTCAAATTAACAACGGAATTGATAGTTTCAATTTAACTGAAAATGATTTGGTCGTAGAAGAAACTATGCATAAAAGCCAAATGAGTACCGTGTTAATGATTGATATTAGCCACTCTATGATTTTATATGGTGAAGATAGAATTACACCTGCCAAAAAAGTGGCGATGGCGTTGGCAGAATTAATTACCACACGTTATCCTAAAGACACGTTAGATATTATTGTTTTTGGTAATGATGCGTGGGCTATCAAAATTAAAGATTTACCGTATTTACAAGTAGGTCCTTATCATACCAATACGGTGGCAGGTTTACAATTAGCAATGGATTTACTCCGAAGAAAAAGAAATACCAATAAACAAATTTTTATGATTACCGACGGGAAACCAAGTTGTTTGCGTTTACCAGACGGTCAATATTATAAGAACAGTAATGGTTTAGACAAATACATTGTAAATAAATGCTATGCAATGGCACAACAAGCTAGAAAATTACACATTCCTATTACCACTTTTATGATTGCACAAGATCCGTATTTGATGCAGTTTGTAAGAGCATTTACACAAGCAAACCAAGGAAAAGCATTTTATACTGGTTTAAAAGGTTTGGGAGAAATGATTTTTGAAGATTACGAAACAAATAGGAAAAAGAGAATTAGAGGGTAACAATTTAGCTATTAGCCTTTGGCTTTTAGCTGTTAGAAAACACAAGAGTAAGCGCTAAAGGCAAAAAGCTAATAGCAAAAATCGAATTACATGAATTTAGAAAATATAAAAACATTAGGAGATTTAGAAAAGTTAGGATACAAATCAAAATCAATTAAAGATGAGTTAAGAGAAAACCTGATAACTAAAATAAAAAATAAAGAATCTGCTTTTAAAGGGATTTATGGGTATGAAAATACCGTAATTCCAGAATTGGAACGAGCTATTTTAAGCAGGCATAATATTAATTTATTAGGTTTAAGAGGGCAAGCAAAAACACGTTTGGCTAGATTGATGTTAAATTTGTTGGATGAATATATACCTGTTGTAGAAGGATCTGAAATTAACGATGATCCATTAAACCCTATTTCTAGGTTTGCCATTGAGTTGATTAAAGAAAAAGGAGATAAGACACCAATTTATTGGTTGCATAGAAGTGAGCGTTATGCAGAGAAGTTAGCAACACCAGATGTTACTGTTGCTGATATTATTGGAGATGTAGATCCTATAAAAGCAGCAAACTTAAAATTGTCTTATGCAGATGATAGGGTAATTCATTACGGAATGATACCGAGAGCTAACAGATGTATTTTTGTAATTAATGAATTGCCAGATTTACAAGCTAGAATTCAGGTTGCGTTGTTTAATATTTTACAAGAAGGCGATATTCAAATTAGAGGATTTAAGTTACGGTTACCTTTAGATATGCAGTTTGTGTTTACAGCAAACCCAGAAGATTATACCAATAGAGGGAGTATTGTTACACCTTTAAAAGATAGAATTGGTTCACAGATTTTAACGCATTATCCAGAAGATATTGAAACAGCTAAAACCATTACACAACAAGAAGCAAACAAGGTAGGTTCTCAAAAAGAATTTATAACAGTACCAGAACTAGCAAAAGACTTGTTAGAACAAATTGTTTTTGAAGCGAGAGAAAGTGAGTATATAGATGCTAAAAGTGGTGTAAGTGCACGTTTAAGTATTTCTGCGTTTGAAAACTTATTAAGTACGGCAGAAAGAAGAGCATTGCTTTCTGGTGATGAAAAAACAATGATTCGCCTAAATGATTTCGACGGAATTATTCCTGCAATTACAGGAAAAGTAGAGTTGGTATATGAAGGCGAACAAGAAGGAGCGCAAGTAGTGGCAGAAACATTAATTAAAAATGCTATTAAAACGATGTTTCCAAGCTATTTTCCGGAGATTAAAAAATTAGAAAAACAAGAAGCAGAAACTCCTTATGACGATATTATTTCTTGGTTCTTTAATGCTGATGAAGATTTTGAATTGTTAGATGAATATACAGAAGCGCAATACAAAGCTGAATTAGATAAGGTAAAACCTTTAGATATTTTTATTAAAGAATACCAACCAAACTTAAATGAAACAGATACTTATTTTATGAAAGAATTTGTACTGTGGGCTTTGGTCGAATTTAAAAAACTAAGTAAGTATCGTTTTGCAGAAGGTACTCAGTTTAAAGATCCTTATGGCAATTTTATGAGTGGACTGTAATTTAATGACAGAGTTCCATGAGTTTTAATAGTATGATAACACAACCGAATTATTTCTATAATTCGGTTTTTTCTTGTCTTTTTTATACTTGCTTGATGAATCCAGTACAAGTATAGTTTTCTATAACTTAGTGTAAATTTTAAAAATTTTTAGATTTTCTAGAACAGAAATATAGTCTACGTTTTCCATCACCTAAATTTTTTACAGTAGCATCTATTTTACCTTAAGATAAAGCTACTTTTACAGCTTCTTTTCAACGTATTGCTCCATCTTCATTTTCTACTTTATAAAAAATAAGTTAAATACCGGTCAGTAAAGCAAGGTTTTTAGACCTTCAAATACCTCATTCTGCATCATTTTTTTGAAGTGAAATTATATAATTTCTTTCCTAATTTAGGAAACGAATAGCAACTTCTTAATTTTTTTTCATGTAATTGTTGATACTTATAATTTATAATTAAGAAGGTTTATTTTTATAGGAGGTAAATTAAGAAAATAATTTTTATCATTCTCTATTTACTATTTTTTGATAGCCATAATTATCACAATCATAAAAATGAGGCTACAAATAACGATAGGTCGCTTAAGTTTTGGTTGCTCTTTAATTTTTAATTAAATTCAGTGTTATTGATGATTCTCTCTTAAAAACACAATGAAATGACTGTAAAAAGCGTAAAAATTGAAAATAAAATAAAATTATTATCATTTGATATTGATAATACCTTAATAGATTTTCATACTTATAAAAGTAACTTTAAAAAAATATGGGAAAAATATGAAGGACAAAACGATGTACTTCTAACCTACAATACGGGTCGTTTAATAGATGATGTTTTAGATTTAATAGAAAAAAAGGTACTTCCAAAACCAGATTATATTATTTCTGGGGTAGGTACACATATCTATAATTATAAAAAAGGAGCAGTAGAAAAAGAATTTAATGATGTTTTAGATGATGGTTGGAATTTAGAATCTGTAGAAAGTATTATTCATAAAATAGAACATCCTATTAGTGACCAACCAAGTAAATTTCAACACTCCTATAAAAGAAGTTATTTTTTTCATGATGCAAGTAATGAACTTATAGAAAGTATAGAGCAAGATTTTGCAGATGCAGATATGGATGTTAATATTGTGTATTCTGGCAATAAATTTTTAGACGTATTACCAAAATGGGCTAATAAAGGAAATGCTTTACGTTGGCTATTAAGACGCTTGAAACTTAAATCTAATCAGGTTTTAGTTGCAGGAGATAGTGGTAATGATTCTGCCATGTTCGATTTAAAAGATGTATTCGGAATTGTGGTTGCAAATGCTCATGAAGAGTTGTACTTATACACAAAGCATAAAAAGGTATATCATACAGAAAAAGAAAAAGGAGATGGAGTTGTAGAGGGATTAATTTTCTACGGAATTTTACCAGAAAAGGCAATTAATGATGTTGTAATAGATCACTCAGAAGATTTTTTTATTAAAAAAGAGAAAGAGAATTTTACACAAGAAGATACCGATGAAAAAATAGCCTTGATTAAAGAAGGTTATGTAAAAGCAATCGAGGCATTAAAGAAAAATATTACTCCGCTTGGTTTTTCTGCATGTTCTATAAAGGATAATATTCCTAATGGTACCGATGAGAATTATCATAGTGTTTGGGCTAGAGATGGCGCAATTACTGTAATTGGTTCGCTGTCTTTAATTGATGATGAAGAAATTCACAAATGCCAAAGACAAACATTAGTCACCTTAATAGATAATATTTCTAGGAATGGACAAATACCTGCAAATGTTAGATTAAAAGATGGTGAGCCAGATTATTCTGGAGTTGGTGGAATTTGTTCTATAGATAGTGGTATTTGGGTTGTAATAGCTTTCTATGAATATGTAAATGTTACCAAAGATATTGAATTCTTAAGAAAATATATTGGAGATATTAAAGAAACCATGCGATGGTTAGGAGCACATGATAGTAATAATGATGCCCTTTTAGAAATTCCGGAAGCAGGAGACTGGACAGATTTATTTGGTAGAAGTTATAATATTTTATACGATGAAATTCTTTGGTATAGATCTAATGTGTGTTTCGGACGTATGTTAGAAATGTTAGGAAATCATGAGGATGCAGGGGAACATATTAGATGGTCTCAGGTAATTAAAAAAGAGATAGTACAAAATTTTTGGCCTTCAACTCAACAAAAATTATTTCAATCGGTTTCTTTTGCAGAGAAGCAATTTACATTAGGAGATACTTCTTATTTAATTGCACAAACTACTCCTTTCGATTTTAGTTGGCGTTGTGATGTTCTAGGAAACGTATTAGCCTTTTTACACGGAACTATAGATGCAGAAAAAGCGCATCAAACCTTTAAATTTATGTTGGGTGTTGGGGTAAATGATCCATTTCCGGTGGCAAATGTATACCCGGTGGTAAGTCCTGGAGATCCAGACTGGAAACCTTATTACACTGTAAATCTTCTGAATTTACCCAACCATTATCATAATGGAGGTATTTGGCCATTTGTAGGTGGTTTTTGGGTAAAGTTTGTAAATAAATTAGGGTTTAAAGACATCGCAATAGAAGAGTTACACAAACTGGCTTTAATCAATAAAGAAGGAATTACTGAAGAATGGGAGTTTACAGAATGGGCACATGGAACTACCGGAAAACCGATGGGAAAAGCATATCAAGCTTGGTCTGCTGCTCAATATATATCAGCTTGCAATGATTTAAAAATAATTAAAACTAAAACTAAAAAATAGAAATATGAAATCAATATTAATGATTTCTTTACATGGATATGTAGGGGCGCATGCAGAATTAGGAAAACCAGATACAGGAGGTCAAGTAGTATATGTATTAGAATTAGCAGATAGATTTAGTAGATTAGGCAAGCGTGTAGATTTGTTAACACGGCAGTTTGAAGAGCAACCAGAGTATGATGTTGTAGATGATAATTTTAGTGTTTGGAGAATTCCTTTTGGTGGAAAAAAATTCATCAGAAAAGAAGACATGCACGACCATTTAAAAAAGTTTGTGACCAATACATTGGCTGCTATAAAAAAAGAAAATAAAAAATACGATGTGGTGTATTCTCATTATTGGGATGCAGGTTGGGCAGGACAAAAAATTGCAGAAGAATTAGGAATTTGTCATGTACATACACCACATTCTTTAGGTTGGTGGAAACAACATTCTATGGGAAGTGATATGGACGAAAAAGAGATGGAAAAAACCTATCGATTTAAAGAACGTATTAGGAAAGAATATTTTGTGTATCAGATGTGTAATTTTGTAATTGCAACGACGCTTCCTCAAGTAGATTTATTGGTGCAGCAATATGATGTTTTGTCTAGAAATTGTAGCATGATTCCTCCCGGAATTGATGAAAATAGATTCTATCCCGTTCCATCTAAAGAGAATGATAAAATCCGATTAAAATATGATATCAAACCAACCGATATTTTAGCACTCGGTAGAATGGCACATAATAAAGGTTATGATTTGTTATTACATGCCTTACCAACTGTTTTTGAGTTGTGTCCGGAAGCTAGATTGGTAGCGGCAATTGGTGGAGATTCGCAACAGGATAGAGACGGAATAGAAACGTTAAAAGTACTAGCGAAGGAGCTTGGAGTGATGGACAAGATAAAGTGGAAAAACTATATTGCAGATGAAGATTTAGCAAACGTATATAGATCTGCAAGTATTTTTGTAATGCCTTCTAGATATGAGCCTTTTGGTATGGTTGCTATTGAAGCAATGGCTTGTGGAACACCAAGTGTAATAACTGTGCATGGTGGTTTATGCGATTTAATTGATTTTGGAAATCAAGCTTTATTTGCAGATCCACACAGACCAAAAGAGTTTGGTGCAATGATGGCAATGCCACTGTTGTATCCTAAATTAAGAAACGAAATGTCTGTTGAAGGAGCACGTTTTGCACGTAGAAATTTTGGTTGGACGGGAATCGCAAAAAGGATGTTAACCATTTTTAACAGTTCTATAAATCAAAACACTATGGAATCTAATATTTATTAGTTACCCTAAAAATGTAAGTGTATTATTAACAGATTAAGTTCTTTATAGTTGAATTAATTCCGGTTTTTATCGGAATCTAAACCCTTAATTAAATGATGTCTAAAATTGTATGTTTTGGTGAAGTTTTATGGGATGTTTTTCCTACACATAAAAAAATAGGAGGAGCACCATTAAATGTTGCTATTCGTTTAAAATCCTTTCATAATGACGTTGCCATGATAAGTGCTATTGGTAATGATGAATTAGGTAAAATAATTTTGAATTATATTAACGAATTAAATATAAATTCTAAGGCTGTAACAGTTTTAGAAGATTTTACAACGGGAGAAGTTGCAGTAACATTAAACGAAAAAGGAGCTGCTACATATGAGATTGTTTATCCTAGAGCTTGGGATAAAATTCCATTTACAAAAGAATCATCTGATTTGGTAAAACAAGCTGATGCTTTTGTTTTTGGGAGTTTAATAACCAGAGATGCTGTGTCTAAAAACACGTTGTATCAACTTTTAGAATTTGCTAAATATGCTATTTTTGATGTGAATTTAAGAGCGCCTTTTTATGCAAAAGAAGTTTTAGTTGAGTTGATGCATAAAGCAGATTTTATTAAGTTTAATGATGAAGAATTGTATGAAATTAGTGCTTTTTTAGGTTCTCCTTTTCATAATTTAGAACAGAACATACATTTTATAGCTCAGAAAACAAAAACAGCACATATTTGCGTTACTAAAGGTGAGCATGGTGCTGTTTTATTATATGACAATACATTGTTTTACAATAGTGGTTATCAAATTAAAGTTGCTGATACAGTAGGATCTGGAGACTCTTTTTTAGCCTCATTAATAAGTAAATTAATTAATGGTTCAGCTCCACAAAAAGCAATTGATTTTGCTTGTGCTGTTGGTGCTTTAGTTGCTCAAAATGAAGGAGCAAACCCTATTATTTCTGAAAGTGAAGTTGAGGAGTTTAGTTGTATCTAGTAATAGAAATGGATTTTTATAACGGCTGCTTTTTATAATTTTCTTACTAAGCTAATTTTATTTGAAGTTGTATTTAATTCTAGCACTTCTATTTTTTTAGAAATCTTGAAGGGGATGTTTTTTTGAGTTGAATTCAAAAAAAAAGAACTGAGTTTAAAAATACTCAGTTCTTTTTTAATTTTCTAAATCTTTTAGAACCTAGAGATTATTCATCAATACTTATATGAAAAAGCGCATCTCCTTTATTAACAATAGGTGTTTTGTTAATGCAAAAAACATGACCATTAAAAGGTGCGTAAACTTTCTTTTTAAATTCGCCAAAAGGATCTTGTATAATACCCAAAACCTCTTTCTTTTTTACAAAACTTCCGTTGATAGCGGTAATTTTAAACATTCCAGAATGCGCTGCACGTAACCATTTTGCTTTGTTTACAAAAATTGGAGTTGCTCTTACAGTAATTTCTCCTTCAATTAAACCTAAACGAATTAAAACATTTTTAGTTCCGTTTACGCCTTCATTTATAATCGTTGGATTTAGTTCATTTGATTTTCCACCTTCAAAAAGTAAAACAGTTTTACCCATTTTATGTAAAGTGTCTCGTAATGATTTTCTAATATTTTCAGAAAAAACAATCATTGGTGGGTTAAATACCTTTGCCAATTCTAGCGCTTTTTCATCATCTTTATTACATCTAATTTGCGCTATATTATCACGTTTACCACCTCCAGTATGAAAATCAATTACATAATCTACAAACGGCGCAATTTTTTCTGTAAACTGATAGGCAAATTGGCTGGCTAAAGATCCATTTAAAGTACCTGGAAACATTCTATTTAAATCTCTACCGTCAGGAAATTCTCGGGTATGTATTAAATACCCAAAAATATTAAAAACAGGAATGCAAATAATAGTCCCTTTTTGAGGTTTGTTAATGCCTAAATCTATAATTTCTCTAACAATACCAACACCGTTAGTTTCGTCTCCATGAATACCGGCTAATAGTAAAACTACAGGTCCAGGATTATGAGAACGCTCTATAATTACCGGAACTTTTACCGTTGTTCTTGTATGTAATTTAGCTACTTCTAAATCTAAAATTGTACGTTTTCCTTCAGGAATTACTTTTCCTAGAAGGACAAAAGGTTTACTCGACATGTAATTCTAAATAACGGATAATTTCTTTCGCAATATTTTTTCCAGTTGCTTTTTCAATTCCTTCTAAACCTGGAGAAGAGTTTACTTCTAAAACCAATGGCCCTTTAGAGGATTGTAGCATATCTACACCAGCAATACCTAAGCCCATAGCTTTGGTTGCTTTTAAAGCTGTTCTTTCTTCTTCGTCTGTTAATTCAATAATATTTGCATTTCCTCCTCTATGTAAATTAGAACGGAATTCGCCTTCTTTTCCTTGACGTTTCATGGCTCCAATTACTTTACCATCTACCACAAAAGCTCTAATATCTGCACCACCAGCTTCCTTAATAAATTCTTGTGCAATTACTCTAGCACCTAATCCATTAAAGGCTTCTAAAACAGAAGTTGCAGCATTTGGTGTTTCAGCTAAAACAACACCTAAACCTTGTGTTCCTTCTAAAAGTTTTAAAACTAAAGGAGTTCCTCCAACAGAATTTATTACATGTTCTACATCTTTTGTGTAGTTTGTAAATACCGTTTTAGGTAAACCAACACCAGCTCTTGCTAAAATTTGTAAACTGCTTAATTTATCTCTAGATCTAGTTAATGCAATAGAAGAGACTGCAGAAAATACTTTCATCATTTCAAATTGACGGATAACTGCGGTTCCATAAAAAGTTACGGAAGCTCCAATTCTAGGAATAATAGCATCGATGTCTTCTAAATATTCTCCTTTATAAAATATTTTAGGAGCTTTTCTTTCGATCTCAATGTTACATTTTAAGTGATCTACAACAAATACTTCGTGCTTTCTTTTTGTGGCAGCTTCAACCAATCTTCTTGTAGAGTATAGGTTGGGGTTCCTAGACAGAATTACAATTCTCATTATATTTTGTTTTTTAATTTGTGTGATAAATTTTTCTTTATGGTGTCTATCACAAATATTTTATTTAAAAATTTTCTTCCCAATAATACAGGGTAGGTCATGTCTTTACGTTCACTTAATGTTAAATGAATCGGAAAAGTTTGGTTAAAAATTACAATTTCAGTTTCTACTAAATACCTTTTTTCAGAAATTCCATTAGAACTTTTTACCAATTTAGAAGCATAATTTTTAGTAGTAAACTCCTTATTGTTGTATAATGAATGTTCTGGATCTAATAATTTAAATCGGATAAAGTGTTCATTATTTAGAATAATTTCTTCAATATTAGAACAATGAATTGACGAGGTGTAAGCACCAGAATCAACTTTTACATCAATGTCTTCTAAATGTAGTTCCGGAAAATCTGCTTTATCAACACGACCAATAGTAATTTTCATTTATAAAATTTAAGATGTAAAATTACAGATACTTATCCATTAAAAAAGAAAAAGTTTTACAATTTTGCAATTGCAGCTTCCGCACAACGTTCTCCGTCCATGGCAGCAGAAACTATTCCGCCGGCATAACCACCACCTTCTCCACAAGGATATAAGCCTTCTATTTCTGTATGCTCTAAATTTTCTTTTCTAGGGATGTTTACTGGTGATGAAGTTCTAGATTCTACACCAATAATATTGGCTTCGTTGGTATAATAACCGTGCATTTTTTGTCCGAATGCAGCAAAACCTTTTCGCAATCTACTACCAATAATTTTAGGTAATAAAGAATGTAAAGGAGCCGATTTTAATCCAGGTTGATAAGAACAATCATTTAAATCGTTAGAAAGTCTACCATCCACAAAATCTACCAGCCTTTGTGCGGGTGCAGTTTGTGTTCTTCCACCAGCTAAAAAAGCTATTTTTTCTAAATCTTTTTGAAATTCTAAGCCTTTTAAAGGACCTAAATGTTCGTATTTCTTAAAATCTTTATCAATATCTAATTCAACTACAATACCCGAATTAGCAAAACGGTTATTTCTACGAGAGGGCGACATTCCGTTTACAACAACTTCTCCGTTCGCAGTAGCTGCAGGCACAATAAATCCACCGGGACACATGCAAAAAGAATATACGCCTCTGTTATTTACTTGATGCACTAAACTATAGGCAGCAGCAGGTAATAATTCATCTCTTTCTCCTTTGCAGTGATATTGAATTTGATCAATAATTTCTTGCGGATGTTCTACACGAACGCCCATAGCAAAAGACTTTGCTTTTAAAGCAATTTCTTTTTTATGTAACAATTCGTAAATATCTCTTGCCGAATGTCCGGTTGCTAAAATAACTGAATTCACAGCCATTTCTGTTCCGTTTTTCAGCTGAATAGCTTGTAATTTATTGTTTTTTACAGTGAAATCTGTAACACGAGTTTCAAAATGAATTTCTCCACCATATTTTAAAATATTCTCACGAATATTCTCAATGATTTTTGGTAATTTATTAGTTCCGATGTGTGGATGTGCGTCTACCAAAATTTGTTCTGTAGCGCCATGAAAAACAAGGTTTTCAAAAATTCTTCTCACATCGCCACGTTTTAAAGAACGTGTGTACAATTTCCCGTCAGAATACGTTCCGGCTCCACCTTCACCAAAACAATAATTAGAATCTTCGTTTACAAAATGATCTTGGTTAATCGCTTTTAAATCTCTTCTTCTGTCTTGTACGTTTTTTCCACGTTCTAAAACTACAGGTTTGTACCCTAATTCTATGCAGCGCAAAGCAGCGTACATTCCTGCGGGTCCAAAACCAATAATATGTATTTCTTTGGCATTAGAAACATCTTTATATTCAAAAATATAATCAGATTTTTCAGGAATATTCTCGTTGATATAAACGGCTACCTTGTAATTAAAGATGATGTCTTTTTTACGTGCATCGATAGATTTACGCAATACTTTTACGGCAGAAATTTCACTTTTATCAAGGCTTAATTGCTTAGAAGCTTTGTATAATAAGATGTTTTCTTTACGTTCTTCTATTAAATTTACTCGAAGTTGAATTTCTTTTACCATGTGGCAAAAATAATGAAATTTAAAGGTTATTAAATAAATAACTTTGTGCTAAAATTAAGATTTAGATATTTAATTTTTTATAATTTTAAATGATGACTAAATTGTGAATATAATTATTATAAAATGCGATGAAAACCAAAGGTGAAATCACTATTTTTTCTATCTTTAAAAAATATTTAAAATGAAAATGCATAAAGAGGAGTATAAAGTAGAAAGCACAATTCAATTAGCTAATTTTAATACAAAAGAAGTAATTGAAAAGGCCGAGAAAAAGCTAAAGAAAATCAGAAAAAAACTGAGTAAAATTCAGGATACGATGTATGCAGAAGGCAAATATAGTATGTTAATTTGCTTACAAGGAATGGATACGTCTGGTAAAGATAGCTTAATTAGAGAAGTTTTTAAAGATGTAAACGCACGTGGAGTTGAGGTGCATAGTTTTAAAGTACCAACAGAATTAGAATTAAAGCACGATTTTTTATGGCGCCATTATATTGCGCTTCCTGCAAAAGGGAAAATTGGTGTTTTTAATAGAACGCATTACGAAAACGTGTTGGTAACAAGAGTGCATCCTGGTTATGTTTTTGGAGAAAATATTCCGACAATTCATACGTTAGAAGATATCAATGATGCTTTTTTCCACGAAAGAATGGAAAGAATCAATAATTTTGAAAAACATATTGTTGATAGTGGAACCATTGTTTTAAAATTCTTTTTAAACTTGTCTAAAGACGAACAAAAAAATAGATTATTACGTAGATTGAATTTACCTGCAAAGAATTGGAAGTTTTCTGCAGGCGATTTAAAAGAACGCAAATTGTGGGATAAATACCAATTTTGTTATGAAGATTTATTAAATAGAACTTCTAAAGAAAACGCACCTTGGTTTGTAATTCCTGCGGATGATAAACCTACAGCAAGGTTTATTTTAGCAGATATTGTATTAAAAGAACTAGAAAAATATAATTTTAAAGAACCTACGCTTCCTGCAAAAATTCAGGATCAGGTAGAAGAATTTAAAACACAATTAAATAACGAATAGATAAAAAATGTTCAAAGTTTTGAATTGAAAATTCAAAGTTGAGCAATAAACTTAAAAAATAAATTTTGGAATTAAAACTTATTAAACCAATCGTATTTTTCGATTTAGAAACAACAGGTGTAAATATTGCAACGGATAAAATTGTAGAAATAGCAATTTTAAAAGTGTTTCCGAACGGAAATAAAGAAAGTAAAACTTGGTTGGTAAACCCGGAAATGGAAATTCCACAAGGATCTATAGATGTACACGGAATTACCAATGAAAAAATAGCTTCAGAACCAACTTTTAAAGAATTGGCACCAAAAATTAATGAGATGATTGGTGATGCTGATTTGGCTGGTTTTAATTCTAACCGTTTCGATATTCCACTTTTAGCGGAAGAATTAATGCGAGCAGGTATCGACTTTGATATGAAAAATAGAAAAGCCATTGATGTACAAGTCATTTTTCATAAAAAGGAACAAAGAACTTTAAGTGCAGGTTATCAATTTTACTGTGGTAAAGAATTAGAAGGTGCACACGGAGCAGAAGCAGATACCAATGCAACCTATGAAATTTTGTTGGCTCAGTTAGATAAATATGAGGATATAGAGAATTCTGTAGATGCTTTAAGTGAATATTCTACACACGGAGAAAGAGCTGATTTTGCTGGCTTTATTTTGATGAATGATCAAAAACAAGAGATTTTCTCTTTCGGGAAATACAAAGGTAGAACCGTAGAAGAGGTGTTTAAAGAAAACCCTGGGTATAATAATTGGATGCAAAATGCAGACTTTCCTTTATACACCAAAAAGGTGTTGAAAGAAATTAAAGAAAGAATGACGGCTCCAAAAAAGCAAATGTCTGACGCAGAAAAGTTACAAGCTTTGCAACAGAAATTTAATTTAAGATAGTAAAGTAAGGGAGCACAATCACTTGTTGAATCTTTTGGTTTTGTCATTTCGAAATGAGTCTTTTTAGGCATTTCGGCGTCGCTCAATATTAACTAATGAGAAATCTCATAGTTAACTAAGAACTTAATTTTAAGTCTTATAATTTAGATTGGTTAAACCAATCTGATAATTACACAGTTAAACAATTACACAACAAACAATGTTTACAGAATATAAAAATTTACCAAATAATTCTCGCGTTTGGATTTATCAATCCGACAGAGAATTTACTGCAAAAGAAGTTGAATTTATTACTGAAAAAGCAATAGATTTCATCAATCAATGGACGCGTCATGGAGACGATTTAAAAGGTTCTTTTACTATAAAATACAATCAGTTTTTAGTGTTAGCAGTAGATGAAAGTTTTAATAATGTGTCTGGTTGTTCTATAGATAGTTCGGTTCGTTTTATTAAAGAAATAGAAAATGAATTGAAATTAGATTTAATGGATAAAATGAATGTTACTTTTAAAGATAACGACAATGTTAATTTAGTAAAATTGTTCGATTTTCAGCAGTTTGCAAAAGAACAGAAGGTAACTGGAGAAACTATTGTGTTTAATAATATGGTAAATACAAAAGCAGATTTTGAAAGCAATTGGGAGATTCCAGCAAAAGATAGTTGGCACAAACGTTTTTTGGTATAAAAATTGTTTTAAGTTATTAAATTGAGCTTGCAAATTGGTTGCGTTAAGGATTGAACGGTTTGTTTGAGCTCTTTTTTAGGTGTAGTTCGAGTGATTACGCTTTTTTAGCGTAATTGTATCGAGAACAAACCTAAAAAAAGCGAGTAGTGAAAGCCTGTTAAAACGCCCAAAAAAATAGGGTAAAAAAAATATGAAGAAAGAGTTACTATTAATCGTTTTTATAAGTTTTGTTTTTAATTTATCTGCACAAAGTGTAGATCCTTTAATTACAAAAGATGCAGAAGCGCAAAATATTTGGGTGGATAGTATTGTGAAAAATATGACTTTAGATGAAAAAATAGGTCAGTTATTTATGATACAAGCCTATTCTAATAAAGACAAAAAGCACGAAGATTATATTACTAGCATGATTACAAAATATCATGTGGGTAATTTAATTTTTATGCAAGGTACGCCAGAAAAGCAAGCAAGGCTTACAAATAAATATCAAGATTCTGCAAAAGTTCCTTTATTAATTGGTTTTGATGGTGAATGGGGTTTAGACATGCGTTTAAAAGATACCTATCGTTTTCCTTGGAACATGACATTGGGAGCTATTAGAAACGATTCTTTAATTAAAGAATTTGGAGAGCACTTAGGGAAACACTGCAAAAGATTAGGAATTAATATTAATTTTGCTCCAGTTGTAGATATCAATACAAATCCGGATAACCCAATTATTGGTAATCGTTCTTTTGGAGAAAACAAAGAAAATGTAACTCAAAAAGCCATCGCTTTTACACAGGGTATGCAAAGTAAAGGGGTTTTGGCAAATGCCAAACATTTTCCGGGTCATGGAGATACGGCAACAGATTCTCACCAAACATTACCTGTTTTAAATTTTGATATGGCGCGTTTAGATTCTATTGAGTTGTATCCGTATAAAAAAGTATTTGATGCAGGTATAACAAGTGTTATGACAGCGCATTTAAGCATACCCAGTTTAGAATCTGATAGCAGATTGCCAACTTCTTTATCTAAAAACGTAGTGACTAATTTACTGCAACAAAAATTAGGTTTTTTAGGATTGGTAATTACCGACGGTTTAAACATGAAAGGTGCTGCTAATTATGCCACATCAGCAGAAATTAATTTGGCAGCAATTCAGGCAGGGAATGATTTATTGTTAATTCCGCAAGAGATTCCGGCAACCATCAATTTAATTAAAAAAGCGGTTGAATTAAAAACGCTAACAGAAGAAAGAATAGATGTTTCTGTTTGTAAAATTTTAAAAGCTAAGTATTGGGCGGGTTTAAATAAGTACAAACCGATATCATTAAAAAATCTTCATGAAGATTTAAATTCAATTCAAGATGAATTATTGCATAGAGAATTGGTGAAAAGTTCCTTAACTGTTGTTAAGGATGTTGGAGAAAATATACCTGTTAGAAATTTAGAAAAAAAGAAAATTGCATACGTAAAATTAGGGGATGATTCTGGGTATGATTTTGTAAATATGCTAAAAAACTACGGCAAGGTAGATATGATTTCTGATAATAATCTAGATGGACTTATTAAAAAACTGAAACCGTATAATTTGGTAGTAGTTGGTTTTCATAAATCGAATACAAACCCATGGAAAAGCTATAAATTCACTAATAAAGAGTTGGTTTGGTTGCAAGAAATTGCTAGAGATAATACCGTGATTTTAGATGTATTTGCAAGTCCTTATAGTTTATTGCAGGTAAAAACTTTTACAAATATAGAAAGTGTTATTGTTTCTTATCAGAATAGTAAACTGTCGCAACAATTATCTGCTCAATTAATTTTTGGTGCTTTTGGAGCTAAGGGAAAATTACCTGTTTCTATTAGAGGTGAGTTTTTTGAAGGTAGAGGTTTTCTTACATCAAACCTTAATAGGTTTGAGTACACCATACCAGAAGCAGCTAATTTATCATCCATAAAATTAAAAAAGATAGATTCTTTAGCAAGTATTATTTTAAAGAAAAAAATGGCACCCGGTTTTCAAGTTTTAGTGGCAAGAAATGGTAAAATTGTGTTAGAGAAAAGTTATGGACATCACACGGATGATAAGAGTGAAAAAGTAAAAAATTCTGATGTGTATGATTTGGCATCGCTTACTAAAATTTTAGCCTCTTTACCTTTAATAATGAAGGCAGAAGAAGAACATAAAATTACATTAAATGAAAAGCTACAAGATCTCTTACCTAGTTTTAAAGGTTCTAATAAAGCGGCTGTTTCTGTTAGAGAAATACTTTCTCATTATGGTAGATTAAAAGCATGGATTCCTTTTTATGTGGCAACTCAAGATAGTGTGACTCATAAAAACTTACCTAGTTTTTATAGTAGTAAAAAATCAGCAAAATTTGCTATAAAAGTTGCAAAAAACTTATATATAAACAAGAGTTATAAGGATAGTATTTATAAATATATTAGAGATGCAGACCAAAGAGAAAAAGCGGGCTATAAATATAGCGATTTAGGTTATTATCTATTTAAGGAAGCATTGGAGAAAACATACGATAAACCTTTAAATAAATTAGTGGATGAAGATTTTTATCAATCTTTAGGGGCTAATAGAACTAGTTATTTACCACTACAAAAGTTTGCTAAGAATGAAATTATTCCTACCGAAAAAGACAATTATTATCGCAACCAATTAATACAAGGTTATGTACATGATCAGGGGGCTGCAATGTTAGGTGGAGTAGGTGGTCATGCTGGTTTATTTGCCAATGCAAATGATGTTGCTAAGATTATGCAGATGTATTTGCAAAAAGGATATTATGGAGGTAAACGTTATTTAAAAATGGAAACAGTAAATAAATTTAACCATCGTTATTTTTCAGGTAAAAATGTACGTAGAGGGCTAGGTTTCGATAAACCCCAATTAAATCCTAGAGTTAAGGCTACCTGTGGTTGCGTTTCCGATGAAAGTTTTGGGCATTCTGGTTTTACAGGGACTTATACTTGGGCAGATCCACAAAGCGGAATTGTGTATGTGTTTTTGTCTAATAGAGTGTATCCAACGGCAGCAAACAGAAGTTTGGTAAATAGCAATATGCGTACAGAAATTCAGCAAATTATTCAGGACGCCATTATTGATTAGAAGCTATTTCCTGCTTTCCGCACTGGTTTTTTTTATTCAGAAAAAGAATAAAAAAGAGCTCAAACAATTGCTACAAATGCAAAGCATTCAACGACTCAATAAAATATTAAAGCAGAGTTAATTAGGGCTAAACTTGCTTGCCAACTTTTTATATATTAAGAGCTAAGCTTCCGTATTTGTTGGCGAAAATTTACTGTATATAAATATTATAAAACAGCTAAAAGTAAAATAAAATAGAGCTATTTGGCTTCCAAATAAATACCATACAATAAAGGCTTGCAGTGCATAAAAAAGAGGTAAAACAAAGAGGTTATACGTATATCTAAAAGTATCTACAAAATCTATATCAGGATTCTTTTTGGCTTGTTTTTTATAAATGAAATAGTGTATCATACTATTTAAAATAATTAAGTAATAAAGCGGTTTTAAATAGTTAGTAGTACCTTCTTTTTTAGGCGGAAAGGTATTTGTTTTAATCATTTCTTGCACCTTTTTAACTTCTGTAAAATCTACTTGTGCTTCGTTTAACTTTGTTAAAGTTATGTTGTAGTTTTCATCTTTTTCTATATAAACAGAGAGTTCTTTTAATTGCTTTACAACTTCGTTTTTTAGAATGTTTATAGATTTACTAGGTATATTATTGGCGTAAATCTCGCTAGCATCAATAGGTGTTCCATAATGCAAAGCAACTTTACTAGGAAACTGGGAAGCATTTTGGTAGGTAAGTCCAACAGGTACCACTTGTATCTGTAAATCAGGATATTTTTCAATAGCTCCATACACAATTCTGGTAAAGCCTTTACTTAAAGGTCTTACCGTTCTGTCTCTACAATCACTCCCTTCCGGAAAAATCATTAAAGATTTACCTCTATTAAAAATATCGTAACATTTATTAAAAACTTCTTCGTTTTTTGCCAATTGATCGATGCCGTCGCGCATTCTGTAAATAGCAATTAGGTTTAAAGAATTAAGTATTTTTTCTATGATAGGATTTTTAAAAGCAGCTGCTTTTACTAAAAAGTAACTTGCTCTTGGGTTATTAGTGGTAACAATTAACGGGTCTATCAATCCGTTTGGATGATTTATGGCAAAAAGTACTGCACCTTTTTTAGGAACGTTTTTTAAACCAACAACTTTTATTTTTTTTGTGTAAAATACTAGTCCGAGTTTAACGTACTTACGTACTAAACGAAACCAAATCTGAGAAACTTCCATTTTATTTAATAATTTTTAAAGATGATTTTCTACCCCAATAAGTTGCTAATGCCATGCCAGAAAAAACATCCCAAACTCCCCAAAAAGCAGCTAATAAAGCCATTCCTCCTAAACCTTCAAAGAAACCGAAAATAAGTAATAAACCCAAGCCTCCATTTTGTATGCCTGTTTCCATTGCAATTGTTTTACAATCTTTTTTATTCAATTTAAAACTTTTTGCTGTATAAAACCCTAAAATGTAGGCAAATATATTATGAAAAATTACTAAGAACAGTACATGGTGAATATGATGAATAAAAATATTTAAATTTTGATAAAAAGCAATAAAAATTAAAGCAATAAAAACCAACATAGATAGCGGTTTTAATACTTTTTCTATCTTGTTCGCCACTTCCGAATGGTAATGTTTAATAACCATTCCAAGTATTAAAGGAATTCCTAAAATTATAGAAACCAGTTTAAATAAATCATAAGGATTTAAAGAAACAGTTTTTAAAATTTTATTGGTAGGTTCGTATAAGCTTCCCCAAAACTGTAAATTTAGAGGTGTCATTACTATACATATTAAAGTGGCAAAAGCTGTTAAGCTAACGGATAAAGCTGCATTTCCACCAGCCATCTTACTAAAAAAGTTAGAGACATTTCCGCCAGGACATGCGGCAATCATCATCATTCCTAAAGCAAAACTAGGATGAGGTTCTATAATTAAAATAGCTAAAAAAGTAGCAGCAGGCAATAAGATAAATTGCGATAAAACACCCACAAATACTATTTTAGGATTTTTAAAAAGTCTTTTAAAATCTTCTATAGAAATACCCAAAGCAACTCCAAACATAATAATGGCAATAGCAATGTTTAAAACCCATAAACCACTTTCATCAAAGTTTATTTTAATATCGTCTATATCTATGTTGTTTTGCATTTATTTAAAAAAGTTTCAAGGTTTCTGGTTTTCTTGCTTCAAAAAAATCTTGGTTCAAATTTTATTTTTTTCACGTAAAGTTGCAAAGCGTATCGTTTTTTATTTTTGCTAACAGCTAACAGCTAACTCAATTCTTAAAAGCAAACTCAATTATGTTCGCACCCATTTTTAAGGATTTTTCACGGATATTTTTAGGATCGTTGTGTATAATTTCGTCTTCCCAACCATCACTTAAATCTGTTTCATAGTCGTAAAAAACCACCAACCTTCCTTCGTAAAATAGACCAAAACCCTGTGCAGGCTTTTTATTATGCTCATGAATTTTAGGAACACCGTTTGGGAATTTAAAAGTCTGACTGTAGATAGGGTGATTATTTGGAATTTCTTTGAATTCCAATTTAGGAAAGACTTTTTTTAGTTCTCTTCTGATGTATTTATCTAAACCATAATTGTCTGAAACATGCAGGAATCCGCCGGAAATTAAATAATTTCTTAAATTATTAGCATCGTCATCAGAAAACAAAACATTTCCGTGTCCGGTCATAAAGAGGATAGGGAAATTAAAAATGTCTTCGCTACCAATCGTTACTGATTGTGGATTTTTAGAAATATGAGTTCCAATATTGGTGTTTGCAAAGTCTATTAAATTAGGAATTGCAGTTGGGTTTGCATACCAATCTCCACCACCATTATATTTTAAAATGGCAACATCTTGTGCGTTGGTATAGAAATTAAGAAATATAAATAATAGAATTAAAGTTTGCTTCATTAATTATTTTAGTGAGAATTAAAAGCAAGATAGTAAAAATTACTGATTGATAAACGAAATAGTGTTTACAGCAACTAAAGCAGCTGTTTCTGTGCGCAATCTACTTTCGCCTAAAGAAATAGGAATCATGTTTTTTGCTAAACATTTTTTTATTTCTTCTACAGAAAAATCACCTTCAGGACCAATTAAAATAGTTGTTTTTTCGGATGGTTTTATAACAGATTGTAACAAGTTTTTGTCTTGTTCTTCGCAATGTGCAATACAGACCTTGCCTTCAAAATCTTGTTTAATAAAATCATTTAATTTTACAGGTGCATTTAATTTTGGTAGCGTAAATTTTAAAGATTGCTTCATTGCAGACTGAATGATTTTTTCGAAACGTTCTAGTTTTACAATTCTACGTTCTGAATTAGAACAAATAATTGGCGTAATTTCATCAATACCAATTTCTGTGGCTTTTTCTAAAAACCATTCAATTCGATCATTTAACTTGGTAGGAGCAATGGCAATATGCAGGTAATAATTCCACGGTTTTGGTTTTTCTTCAAAACGAATCACTTCTGCCAAACACTTTTTATCACTAGCAAGAATAATTTGCACATCAAACAAAAAACCTTTTCCGTTGGTAATTTTTAGAACATCATTTGTTTTTTTGCGTAAAACGCGTACAATATGTTTGCTTTCAATTTTATCAAACGTAATTTGTGTGGTTTCTGTAGAAATTTCTGAATTATAAAATAGTTGCACGTTTAGTTAAAAGATTAAAGTTAGGTGTTTTTGATGTTTTTTTTGATTTAGTTTCAAAGTAGCAAAGAAGTATCGTTGCAAAGAACCAGTGATTTTTTAATTTTGCTACTGCTACTGCTACTGCTACTGCTACTGCTACTGCTACTGCTACTGCTTACTGAATACTCTTTCTATACGTTCTACGTCTTTTATGTGTTACAGGATGAAAATTTTCCCATAATTTTTTTATTGCTTCGTTGTCTTCTAATTCAGGAGTTCTAATGCAATTTTCTATACCTAAAGGCGCAAATGTCTTGGTGTATTGATCAAAAATAATAGCATGTACTCCTTTGTTTTGATAAGCTGGATGCACACCAATTAAGTAAAAAGTAACGTCTTTAGAGTGCTTTCTTGCTTTTAATAAATGGAACAATCCAAACGGGAATAATTTACCGTTAGCTTTTTGTAAAGCTTCAGAAAAAGAAGGCATTACAATGGCAAATGCTACTAGTTTATTGTTCTCATCTACCACAAATTTTATATATTCTGGGTTGATAAAAGAAATATATTTTTTCTTAAAAAAAGCAATCTGAGAGTCAGAGATTGGTACAAAGGAAGATAGTTTAGAGTACGAAGCGCTAAAAACCTCAAACATTTCATCTACATAAGGCATAATGTCTTTAGTCTTGGTAAAATCTAATGCTTTAAGTTTTAATCGTTTTTTTAAAATGTTACTTATTCTATCAAAATAAACACCATCTACATTTTTAAACTTGAATTTGTTTTCTAAATATTCTTTCTCTTTAACAAAACCTAATTGCTCTAAATGTTCTTTATAATATGGATGATTATACCAGGTAATCATGGTTCCTATATGATCAAAACCTTCCACTAAAACTCCAGTTTTATCTAAATTATTAAAACCAATTGGTCCTTCTATGTATTCTAATTTATTTTCTAGACCTATTTCTTTAACTTTTTCTAAAAGTACTTTACTAACTTCAATATCATCAATGACATCAAACCAACCAAAACGCATTTTTTTAATTTGTTGTTTTTCAACTTCAAACCAATTGATTATAGCAATAACTCTTCCCACAATTTCACCATCTCTTAGGGCAACAAAAAATTGTGCATCTGCATTCTCAAAAACGGGGTTTTTTGCTGGGTCAAAATTGTCAACTTCATCTTTAATAATTGGCGGAACCCAATACTTATTATTCTTGTATAGTGAAAAAGGAAATGTTACAAATTGTTTCATTTCCTTTCTGGTAGTCATTTTTTTGATTGTAATCATTTTACAAAAATAGTTTTTCTAATTGTTATTCTAATCATCTTCTACTTCTTTCTCTAACTCTTTAATTTCTCTTTCTAATTTTTCTATTTCTGATTCTTCTTTTTTCTTTTTCTTACCAAACAAACCTAAAAAACCACCTTTTTTCTCTTTTGTAGAAATTCTTTTACGACTTCTTTTTCTAATGGGTTTCTTCTTATCTTTTTTCTTAAAGACACTAAAAATTCTAGAGAAAAAATTATTTTGTTTTTTGTTGTATCTGCTTATTGGCGTGTCTTTTATTTGTTGTCCGTTGTCATTTAAATCGGTATAAGAATCATAATGACTATCTATTCTATAAGAAATCCCTAAACCTGCGTAAATACCCTGAGACTTTCCTTCTTTAATAAATCTAGCAGAGGTGTTCATTTGAAAATCTTTGTTAAAAAGATAAGCGAATCCTGCGCCAATATTTAGATTATTTTGATGTTTTAAGAAAATGCCTTGATGCTCAATAAAACCAGACCAATTATCGCTAAAATTTTGGGTAGCTGTTACTATATAAGAAATTTCAGAAAAATCGGTACCTATTTTATCGTAGTAAAGATTGTAAATAACATTAAATTGATTGGTAAGATTTTGTTGAAGTAAAACGCCTAATTTTGGCGATACACTTTCTGTTTTATAAAGGTCATTTACAACATCTGTATTTATACCCAAATAAACAGCAACAGAAGGGATAAAACGTTTTTTATCAAAAGCATGTCGCCTTCTCCAACTTCTTACTTCTTTCGTTTTATCGGTATATTCTGGTTGAAATAATAAATATTTTGCACCGATTGTAAATTTACTCAATCCAGAAGTTGAATATTGTGATGTAAAAATGTTATTAAACGTTACTTCGTCTTTTTGGTAAGTGAACTGCGCATTTAATTCTAATTTTTCAAGAAAAAAACTTGTTCTAAAAAGTAAATCTGCTCCAAAAGATTCTGGTATAGAAAAAGTGGGCTCTATACTTGTTTTTTTGTAGAAAAAATTAGTTTCAAATTGATAAACACCTGTACCAACACTATAAGGGCTTTCTGAAAAACCAGGTTTGTTAGAATTTATTACATCTGTATATTGTGCTTGTGTATAGTTAGATACAAGTATTGTAAATGTAATAAAAAGTTTAAGTAAAAGGTTTTTCATAAATTTTGGATACGATTTTATAGGTAATAATATCTGCTACACAAACATAGGATAAAAATGCTATTTTTTAAAAGCAAACGATACTTTTTTGAGTTTAAGAAAGTTTTATAGTTTGTAAACGCTTCAATTGTATTCAAATTGTTATTTTTGATTGATTTTTTATAAATATATATTTGAATGGGATTATTAAAAACTATTTTTTTTATTGTTCTTTTTTATTATGGTTTTAAGTTTTTAGCAAAATTGTTCGCTCCTTTTTTAATTAAAAAAGCGGCAGAAACAATTAAAAAGAAAGCAGAACAACAATATGGAGGAGGGCAAGAACAAAAAAGTACGGTTTCTGAAGGAGAAACAGTAATTGACAAAAAACCAAGTAATCAGCAACAAAGTAGAAACTCTGTTGGAGAATATGTAGATTTTGAGGAAATAGATTAATTTATGAAGTTTACTAAAATTTTACCATATATAGTTGCGGTGGCAATTTTTGCTTTGGCATCTATTATATATTTTCATCCGCTTTTAAAAGGGCAAAAACTGAATCAGTCTGATATTACTCAGTTTACCGGAATGGTAAAAGAGATTAATGATTTTAGGGCAGATAAAAATGCAGAACCTTATTGGACAGGTGCTTCTTTTAGTGGAATGCCAGCGTATCAAGTAAGTGCCTATTATCCGAATGATTTTGTAAGAGTTTTAGACATAACTTTACGTTTTTTACCAAGACCTGCAGACTATACTTTTTTGTACTTTTTAAGTTTTTTTGTATTAATGATGGCGTTGAAAGTCAATTGGAGACTGGCAATTTTTGGTTCTCTAGCCTTTGGGTTTTCAACCTATTTAATCATTATTTTTGGAGCAGGACATAATGCAAAAGCGCATGCAATTGCTTACATGCCATTGGTTTTAGCCGGATTGTTGTGGGTTTTTCAGAAACGATATATTTTAGGGTTTTTGGTAACTGGTGTAGCGATGGCTTTAGAAATTTATACCAATCATCCTCAGATGACCTATTATCTTGGGTTTTCACTATTAATTTTAGGAATGGTAGAACTTATAAACGCCATTAAAGAAAAAATTATTCCAACATTTATAAAACAAGTTATTGTAATTCTTGCAGCTGTTTTATTAGGTGTTGGCGCAAATTCTTCGCGTTTAATGGCTATGAAAGAATATGCAGACCATAGTACAAGAGGTAAGTCTGAATTAACCATCAATCCTGATGGAACCAAAAAAGCAGTGACTAAAGGTTTAGATAAAGCCTATATAACAGAATATAGTTACGCGAAATTAGAGACTTTTAATTTGTTTATTCCGCGTTTTATGGGCGGAGGAACGATGGAGAAATTAGGAGGTGATTCAAATTTTTATCAACTTTTAGAAGCGAAAGCAGGCAAAAAAGCAGCAAAGGAATATTCTGAACAAGCATTAACGTATTGGGGAGATCAAAACATTGTAGAAGCACCAGCATATATAGGAGCAGTAATATTTTTTCTGTTTTTCTTAGGGATGTTCTTAGTAAAAGGAAGACTAAAACAATGGTTAGTAGCTGCAACGGTATTTTCAATTTTAATGAGTTGGGGAAGAAATTTTGATGTTTTAACCAACTTTTTTATTGATTATTTTCCGTTATACAATAAGTTTAGAGCAGTTTCATCGATACAAATCATCGCTGAATTATCTGTGCCTATTTTAGGTGTTTTGGCTTTAAAAGAATTCTTTTCTTCTAAAATTTCTTCGGATGAAAAACGAGATGCTCTAAAAAAAGCAGTGTATGTTTTTGGAGGATTAATTATTGTAGGTTTTTTACTAGCACATGGTTTTTCAACCTTTGAAGGATTAAGAGATGCTCAATACAAGCAGTTACCTGGTTTAACAGATGCAATTATTTCTGATAGAAAATCGATGTTATTAACAGATACTTTGCGTTCATTATTTTTAATGATACTTTCTGCAGGTGTTTTATGGATGTTGTTAAAAGAGAAATTAAAACAAGGTGTAGCTATTTTAGTACTGACACTTTTTATACTGTTCGATTTAATTTCTGTTGATAAAAAGTATGTGAATGAAACCGATTTTAAATCTGCAAGAAAAATTGATAAACCATTTATAGCTTCAACAGCAGATAAAATTATATTACAAGATAAAAGTCATTATAGAGTTGGTAATTTTACGGTAAATCCAATGAATGATGGAAGTACCTCTTATTTTCATCAATCTATTGGTGGATATCATGCAGCTAAATTAGGACGTTATCAAGAATTATTCGATTTTCAAATAGCCAAAAATAACATGCAAGTTTTAAACATGTTAAACACCAAGTATTTTATTATTGGCAATGATAAAGGAGAAAAACAATCGCAATTAAACCCAGATGCCAACGGAAATGCATGGTTTGTAGAACATGTAAAAATTGTAAACTCTGCGAATCAGGAAATACAAGCGTTAGATTCTTTAAATACAAAGACGGTTGCCGTTTATCAATCCGACCCTTCTGTAAAAGATAGAATTATATTTCCTAAAGAAATTGACTCAACAGCTTCTATAAAACTTTTAAATTACGATGTTACAACGTTAACATATCAATCTAAAACAAACAAAGAACAATTTGCTGTATTTTCTGAAATCTATTATAAAGATGGTTGGAACGCTTATGTAGACGGAAAATTAACGCCATACGTACGTGTAGATTATGTGTTAAGAGGAATGACGATTCCTGCAGGAGAACATACGATAGAGTTTAAGTTTGAGCCAAAAGTAATTCAGCAAGGGAAAATCATTTCTTTATCTTCTTATGCTTTGCTACTATTGATAACCGTTGGTTGGTTCTTTTATGAAAAGAAGAGATTAAAGAAATGAAAATAGGAATGATTTTGGATGCTCCGTTTCCACCAGATCCGAGAGTAGAAAACGAAGCCGTTTCTTTGGTAAAAGCAGGACATGATGTTTTTCTATTTTGTTTAAAATATGCCGATGAAAAATCGTCTGAAGTTATAAACGGAATTCAGGTTAAAAGATATGCTTCTAATAAACTAGAGTATAAATTATCCGCTTTAGCATATACCTTTTCTTTGTATCATTTTTTGATGGGAAAAAAAATTCATCAGTTTGTAAAAGAAACAAAAATTGATGCTTTTCATATTCATGATATCAGAATTGCACAGGCTGTTTTTAATGTGAATAATGGATTTCATTTACCTGTAGTTTTAGATTTGCATGATAATATGCCTGAAGTAATGAAGTTGTATCCACATCTTCAAAAGTTTCCGGGAAAGTATTTGATTTCACCATTAAAATGGAAAAAGAAAGAAAAGGAATTTATAGGAAAAGCAACTAAGGTAATTGCTGTTTCTCCAGAATTTTTAGAGAATTTAGCACAAAGAATTCCATCAGCAAAAGATAAGTTAGTACTAGTTCCGAATACGATTAGAGAATCATTTTACACCAATTATACGATTGATAAAACGATTGTAGAGAGATACAAAGACAATTTTGTACTCTTATATTTAGGCGATACACATTTAAGAAGAGGCTTACAAACAGCCATTGAATCGCTAATTTCTTTAAAGGAATCGATTCCAAATATTAAGTTGGTAATTGTAGGTAAGAATACTACAGATGTTGTTTTAAAACAACAAGTTGCCGATTTAAAATTAGAAGAATTTGTCGATTTTGAAGGTTGGCAAAATGTTTCTTTATTTCAGTCTTATATTTTATCGAGTGCTATTTGTATTTCGCCTTTGCATAGAAATTTACAACACGATGTTGCGTATGCAAATAAGATTTTTCAGTATATGAGTCTCGCAAAACCTCTTTTGGTAAGTGATGCTACCGCTCAAAAAAGAGTTGTTGAAAAACATAATACAGGCTTAATTCATAAAGATAGAGATGTTAAACATTTTTCTGATAAAATTTTAATGCTCTACAAGGATGAAAAATTAAGAAATGAATTAGGACAAAATGGAAAAGAGTTTATAGAAAATGAATTTTCTTGGGAACAAACTTCTAAAAAACTACTACATTTATACGATAACTTACAATAGTGAAAGTATTAATAATTACATATTATTGGCCACCAGCAGGAGGTTCTGGAGTGCAACGTTGGTTGAAGTTTGTAAAATATTTACAAGAATTCGGAATAGAACCTGTGGTGTATACCGTTGATGATGTCAATTATCCGAAGGAAGATTTAAGCTTAATAAATGAGGTTCCAAAAAATATAGAAGTTTTAAAACAACCTATTTGGGAACCGGCGGATGTACTTTTTTGGAAAAAAAAGAAACCTAAAAAAAGCGGAATTTCTAACGTTAGTAACAGCGGTATTTTATCTTTTATTAGAGGGAATTTTTTTATTCCAGATCCTAAAGTGTTTTGGGTAAAAGCATCTGTAAAATACCTTCAGAAGTATTTAGATTCTCATAAAATTGATACTATTATTTCTACGGGGCCGCCACACAGTATGCATTTAATTGCTCAGAAATTACAGAAGAAAAATAATATAAAATGGCTTGCAGATTTTAGAGATCCTTGGTCAGATTTGTATTATAATAAAGATTTTAAGCAATTATCATTTGCTAAAAATAGAAATAGAAAATTAGAAGAAACTGTTTTAAAAAATGCAGATTGTGTGTTGACAGTTAGTAATTCTTTAAAAATTGAATTTGCTAAAAAAGCTAGTAGAGTAGAGGTTATCAGCAATGGTTTTGATGATGAAGTTTTAACCAAAAGTGCAATTAATTTAGATGCTAAATTTTCCATTTCGTACATCGGGTTGTTGCCAAAACAAAGTAACCCAAAAGTGTTTTTTAAAGTTTTAAGCCAACTTACTTTAAAAAATAAAGACTTTAAGAACGATTTAAAACTGAATTTTATTGGTGATATTTCTGATGAAGTTAAAGAAGTAATATCAAAAAATAATTTACTAGATAATTCTGATTTTAAAGGATATGTTTCTCATGAGACTGCTATAGAATATCAGAAAAAAGCACAAGTATTGTTGTTGTTAATTCCGAATGTAGAAAAATCTAAAGGAATATTAACTGGAAAATTATTTGAGTATTTAACAGCAAAAAGACCCATTTTAGCGATTGGACCGGAAGATGGGGATTTATCAGAAATATTAAAAGAGACCAATGCAGGAGTTGTAATTGATTTTGAAAATGAAGAAAAAATTACCTTAGAAATAGAACGGTTATATCATCAATTTAAGCTAGGAACTTTAGAAGTGAAATCTAAAGGCATAGAAAGATATCATAGAAAAGAATTGACGAAAGAGTTAGCTTTGATTATTAAAAGTTTACATTCGTAAGTATGGGGATCATTTTAAAACAGTCATTTAAAAATACTCTTTTTATTTACCTTGGTTTTGCTTTTGGCGGAATTAATACCTTGTTTTTATATACTCGTTTTTTAGAAGATGAATATTATGGTTTGGTAACTTTTTTGTTGTCTACTTCTAACCTGCTAATGCCTTTAATTGCGTTAGGAATTCATCATACCATTGTGAAGTTTTTTTCGAGTTATTTTACAAAAGTAGAGAAAGATCGGTTTTTATCATCAGTCCTTTTTTTACCATTATTAATTGCAATTCCTATTGCTTTTTTAGGAAACCATTTTTATCAAGAAATAGGTGATTATTTATCTATAGAAAACCCAATTATAAAAGATTATACGTTTGTTATTTACCTGATTGCTGTAGCTTGTTCTTACTTTGAGATTTTTTATGCTTGGGCTAAAGTTCAGTTTCAGTCTGTTTTTGGTAATATTTTAAAAGAGTTGTATAATAGAGTAATGGTAATGATTTTACTATTTGCGGTCTACTTTGAATTGATTACAAAACCAGAATTTATATATTATTTAACGGGTGCCTATTTTCTAAGAATGTTTATAATGATGTTTTATGCATTTAGTTTATATATGCCAAAATTCACCTTTTCTAAACCAGATAATTTCAAAGAAGTAATTCGTTTTTCTGGTTATATTATTTTAGCAGGAAGTGCAGGTGCTATTATTTTAGATATAGATAAGTTTATGATACCAGGTAAAGAGTCTTTAGTTAAAGCAGCTTATTATTCTGTAGCTGTTTTTATAGGTTCTTTTATAGAAGCGCCAAGTAGGGCAATGTTAAATATTTTGCAGCCGTTAACTTCTAAGACATTAAATGAAGAAAATCATAAAGAAGTAGCTTCTTTGTATAAAAAGAGTTCTATTAATTTATTATTAATTAGCGGACTATTTTTTGTTTTGATTAATGCAAATGTAGGGCAGTTATTTAACTTGTTACCTAAAGAGTACGGAGAGGGTGCTTTGGTAGTGCTAATGATTTCTATACTGAAGCTATACAACGGATTTTTAGGTAATAATGGAGCTATCATAAATAATTCTAAGTTCTACCGAGTTACGTTACCTATTAGTGTCTTTATGGCTTTGTCTGTGTACTTTTTAAATAAATTGTTTTATTACCAATTAGATATGGGAACGGATGGTTTGGCCTTAGCAACTTTAATAGTTGTCTTTTTGGCAAACACTTTTAAATTATTTTTTGTAAAAAGTAAGTTTTCTATGACTCCTTTTACAGACAAGTCTTTAAAAATGATTTTGATTATTGCTCTATTATATTTAGCTTTTAACTTTTGGGATTTTCCAATATGTGATGTCTATTTGTGGAGGTTTCCTGTTCATCCTATTATAAATATAGCGTTAAAAAGTATTTTAATAACTGTGATTTATATTTTCTTGGTGCTTAAACTTCATGTTTCTAATGAGTTTGATCTACTCCTTAAAAAATACTATAAATAGCAATCTATGTAATCGGTTAGCATGTGAAATAGCAGTGCAATACAAAGTATTCTCGTTTTCTTAAAGAATAATCCTACTACATAAAAACCAATGGCAATATAAGAGTGTAAAGGATGAAAGTTAATACTGCATCGGTTCTCTTTAAAAATAGGAGTAGCTAATAAATGATCTAAATCTACTAGCATAGAAAACAAAAATATTAAGTACACCATTTTCCATTTATCTTTAAAAAAGAAATAAGCTATAAAAGCAGGTACTATAAAATGAAGAGCATAATGTATTATAAATTTTGACATAAAAAAAAGGTTTATTCTTTTTACAAAACAAACCTTTTTGAGTATAATTATTCTTTGGGGGACATTGAACTTTTACACTGCTAATTTAGGTATAATTTGTATTTTAATTCTTTACCTATGTTAATAGAATTATTTTGAGTTTAATTTTTTTCTTATTCTACTTAATTGTACAGCCGAAATATTTAAATATGATGCTATATGATACTGCGGAATAATATTTTCTATATTAGGTATTTCTTTTTTAACTGCTTTATATCTTTCTGTAGCATCTAAAACTGATAAATTATATATTTTTTTTTCAAATAATAAAAAAACACTCTCTAATGCATTTGCGTACATAACTGCAATGTCAATATCCGCTGAAGCAAGTTTTTTTAATTTTTTATAATTTATAGAATATAATTCACAGTCAGTTAAACATTGATAGGTTAATAATGAACTTTTATTAGAAACCAATGCCCCAAACGAACCCGTAGAACAATAAGGAACAAATAAACTTCTTATATATTCTTTTCCTTTTTCATCTTCGTAATAAGACCTAACAATTCCTCTTTTTAAAATATATAAATGTGTAGGTATATCACCTGTTTTAGTCAAAATATCGTTTTTATGAAACTTTTTTAATTCAGTAATAGCTAAAAATTTTTGATAGGATTTTGAGGGTAACTTGTGGATGTTATTAATAAAAACAGATAATATGTTCACAAATGAGAGATTTGAAGTTATAAGTCTTAATTTAATGCAATTAATTATAAAAAACTAATTGCATTTGGTCCTTCCATGAAGACTAAGTCTAAAATAGATAAATTAGAAATAAAACCATGCTTATCGTCAAACATTTGTATGTATTTTTCGACTAATTTTTTTGGTTGATGTTTTGCATTTACCAATTCTCTAAAGTCTTTTTCTGTAGTTTCTACAGTATATTCTTCGGTTTTAGAGTATTGCAATGGTATTTGTAAGACATCTGCAATAAACAAATGCGTGTCCATATTTACATCTTGTAAAAAAGTATATTTTTTGTTGAATATTTTAAGTAAATCGTCTTCGTAAAACTCGTAAAAAGGAGAAGTCCTATAAGCAGTTTGTAAAGATTTTAAATGATGATCTTGCCAATGCGCATCGTTATCAACCAATAAATCTTTTGTTTTTTTTCGTTGAGAACTTCCTTTATTTTTATCCTTAACAGGAATATTTAATAGCTGTTTTCCGTTTGCGTTATATATATAGCATCTATTTCTATAGCTCTGTTTTTGAAAGTTATCGTCCATTTCAAAAACAACTGAATCCGATTTTACAATCTCTGAATATTGAGAAATAGGTCCAAAGTAAGTAGGTATAAATAAGGACATTTTTTATTAGTTTTCAGGTTTAGTATTCAGTCTCGTTCTCAGTATGCAATCTCAGTATGCAATCTCAGTTTACAGTAACAGTTAGTTTCTTTGTAACTTTGCGTCTTCGTGAGAAAAACTGGAAACTGCCACTGTAAAATGAATACTATTTCTTACCTTTTTTTCCTTTATAAAAACTATATCCAAAATATAAAGCTATTAAAGCTAAAACATAATATCTGTAAGAAACAGGTTCACCATCTCCACCTACGGTTGTAAACATTCTGTCCCAGCGGATAGATTTTATTTTTTCACCAAAAGTAGGTGCATTTGCATCCCAACTAAACCAAATTAAAACGGGTTTACCTAAAACATGATCAAAAGGTACATATCCCCAATAACGAGCATCTAGAGAGTTGTGTCTGTTATCTCCCATTAACCAATAATAATCTTGTTTAAAAGTATAAGAATCTGCTTTTTTACCATTAATAAAAATATTATCTCCAACAATTTGTAAATCGTTGTTTTCATAATTTTTAATAATTTGTTCATAATATGGAATCGAAGTAGCATCTAACTTTACGGTTGCTCCTGCTTTAGGAATGTAAATTGGGCCAAAATTGTCTTGACTCCAATGATTCGATTCTACATGAGGAAAAATAGCATTATCTGCTCCATGATTTACCTTTTTTACAGATACTGTAGCAGGATATTTTTTAAGTTGATTAAACTCTTCTTCGGTTAAATTGATGTTTATTTTGTTTGCTACATTCGTCATTTTTAGACGACTTGCTAAATCTTGAGAAACGCCACCTGCAACTTCTGTATATAAAGAATCTGAGCCTATTTTAGATAAGTTAGCACTCTTTTTAAAAGCTTCTTGAACTTTTGGGTTGTTCCAATATTCATTTAAAATTTTGTAAACTCCTGTTCTTTCTTTATTGATTAAAAATTTTGGAAAGTTATTAATGTCAATAGCAGATTTAGCTTCGTACGTGTAATAAAATTGAATTTTAGCTCTGTATGGTAATATGTTCTTTTTTCCGTTGATGTACACATAACCATCCTTAATTTCTAAAGAATCTCCTGCAATACCTACGCAACGTTTTACATAGTTGGTTTTTTTATCAACCGGTTTATACGTGAATTTACCAGAAGTATCTCCCCACATCGTAGCCAAAGTATCTGCAGGCCAATTAAAACAAACAATATCATTATTTTTAATTTTTTGTAAGCCAGGTAAACGTGTATAAGGTAATTGAGGTGATTTTAAGTAGGATGCAGTTCCTACAATAGGTAAAGAATCATGGACCATTGGAGCAGCAATAACTGTAGATGGAACCCTAGCACCATAATGAAACTTGCTTACAAAAAGATAATCTCCTACTAATAAAGATTTTTCTAATGAGGATGTTGGTATAGTAAAAGGTTGCATAAAATAGGTATGTACTAAAGTTGCTGCAATAATTGCAAAAGCAATAGAACTTACCCATTCTCCCAATTCAGAGCGAGGTTTTAAACTTCTCTCTTTATTGTATTTTGTGTCAGTAGCATAATTGATGTAAAAAATATAGAGTCCTAAAGTAATAATGACTAAAAAGGAATCTAATTTTTTATAAAAACCAAAAGTTCTAATGGTTTCTATCCAAATAACAGGAAACATTAATAGGTTTACAATAGGAATGAATAATAAGAAAATCCACCATTTTGGGCGTTTAATAATGCTCATTAATACAACTCCGCTATATACTGGTATTGCAGCTTCCCAAGCTTTTCTACCTGCTTTTACATATAGTTTCCAGGTGCCTAAAAAATGAATTACTTGTATTGCTAAGAAAAAGATAAACCACTCTATATAAGTCATAATTGTACTGTTTAATGTCTGTTCGAGCGCAGTCGAGAACTTGTAATATCTATTTTATACCTCTCGACTGCGCTCGAGGAGATAAGTATATTTTATTAGAGTAAAAAAAAAGAATATGTTACAGTTTTTAACGGATGTTTAACACATCTTTCATAGAGAAAATTCCTTTTTTACCCAGAATCCATTCTGCTGCAACAACAGCGCCTAAAGCAAATCCTTTTCTACTATGAGCTGTATGTTTAATTTCTATAGAATCTACTTCAGAGTCGTACCAAACAGTGTGAGTACCTGGTACATCCGGAATTCTTTTAGCTACAATAGGAATATTTTCTTCGGATGTTTTTTCATCTAATTCCCAATTATTCTTAGAAGAATTTTCTATAATTCCTTCCGCCAAAGTAATAGCTGTTCCACTTGGTGCATCTAATTTTTTGGTGTGATGAATTTCTTCCATAGAAATATTATAATCTTCTAAAGAACTCATCATTTTTGCCAATTGCTTATTTAGCTCAAAGAAAATATTTACCCCTAAACTGTAATTAGAAGCATAAATAAAAGCACTGTTTTTTTCTTTACAAAGTGCAACAGCATCTTCATATTTATCTAGCCAACCTGTAGTTCCAGAAATTACAGGAACATTGTTGTTTATACAATTGGTAATATTATTATAAGCAGAAGAAGGCACGCTAAAATCGATGGCAACATCTGCCAACGTTATATCAATTACATCATCTACATCTTTTCTAATTACTATTTCATGTCCACGAGATAAAGCAATTTTTTCAATTTCTTTACCCATTCTTCCATAACCTAATAGTGCAATCTTCATTTTAAAAATTATATTTAATTGTTAGACCTACTTTTGGTGCTTCCACATAAATTGGATCAATTACAAAAGTGGGTTTAAATGATAAATTATCATCGGTGTTAAATTGAAGTAGATGTGCATTTACACTAGCTTCTACAATTTGTAAAACATACAAAATAACAGTTGTTAATAAAGACATGTCTCTATTTTCGCTTAGTTGTTCTTGAGCCGTTTCTAAAGTGGTTAATGAAATTATTTCAGTACCATCATCTAGAGTAAATTCATCTTGTAATCCGTTTTTTCTTAACTTATAAGCGGTCCTATACCTTTTGTATTCTTTGTTGTTGTCTAAATAATAATATATACTAGTACCCATAGCTGCCCAAACAATTGGAGCTTTCCAATATTTTTTATTATAAATTTGCCCCATTCCTGGAAATATAGCTGAATAAAATGCCGCTTTAGATGGGGCTAAGGCATCATAAACACCACCTTTTTCTATTTTTATATCTCCTTTAATTTTTAGACCTTTTACATTTACAGAATCTTTCTGCCCAAAAATGGACGCAGAAAGAAGCGTTAGTAATAAAACAAATATGATTTTTTTTAAAAGCACTTATTTTAATAAGTTTTTTATTCGGTTAAAATCTTCTTCAGAATGAAAAGGAATTGAAATTTTACCTTTACCATTACTACTAACAGAAACGTCTATTTTATGACCAAAGTATTCGCTAATATCTTTAACACTGCTTTTAATGTAGTTAGGTACAGGTTTTTTCTTTGGTTTTGCAATGGTACCAGATTTTAAACTTTTTACTAAGTCTTCAGTTTGTCTTACAGATAACTTATCTCTTAATATTTTCTCGTAAATAGCTAATTGATCTTCTGTGTTTTCTACATTAATCATAGCACGACCATGCCCCATAGAAATAAAACCATCTCGCATACCCGTTTGTAAAATTGGATCTAATTTTAACAAACGTAGATAATTGGTAACCGTAGAACGTTTTTTACCAACTCTTGTACTTAAATCTTCTTGTGTTAACTGAATTTCATCAATTAAACGTTGGTAAGATAAAGCAACCTCAATAGGGTCTAAGTTTTTACGTTGTATGTTTTCTACCAATGCCATTTCTAGCATTTCTTGGTCGTTGGCAAGTCTTATATATGCGGGTACAGTTTTGTTTCCAATTAATTTTGATGCTCTAAAACGACGCTCACCAGAAACTAATTGAAATTTATTACCTTCTAGTTTTCTAACCGTAATTGGCTGAATAACGCCCAACTCTTTTATAGAACTAGCGAGTTCTCTTAATGCTTCTTCATCAAAATAAGTTCTTGGTTGAAATGGGTTTACATCAATCAAGTCTAATTCTATTTCAATAATACTTCCAACAACTTTATCTGCATTCTTATCGGATGCAGAAATTACGTTAGAAGATTCTTGCAATAAAGCAGATAATCCTCGTCCTAAAGCTTGTTTCTTGGTTGCTTTTGCCATGTTACGAATTCTTTTTTAATAATTCTTGTGCCAAATTTAAGTAATTTACAGCACCTTTACTTGTTGCATCGTATGCAATAATACTTTCTCCGTAACTTGGTGCTTCACCTAAACGTGTATTTCTTCTAATAATGGTATCAAAAACCATGCTAGAGAAATGTTTTCTAACTTCGTCAACTACTTGATTAGAAAGGCGTAAACGAGAATCAAACATTGTTAAAAGTAATCCTTCTATGTCTAAATCTGAATTATGAATATTCTGTACGCTTTTAATCGTATTTAATAGTTTTCCTAATCCTTCTAGTGCAAAATATTCACACTGAATAGGAATAATAACAGAATCTGCCGCTACTAAAGAGTTTAAAGTTATTAAACCTAAAGACGGTGCACAGTCAATTAAAATATAATCGTAATCGTCTTTTATGTCGACTAACGCTTTTTTTAACATATATTCTCTGTCTTCTTTGTCTACGAGTTCTATTTCAATAGCTACTAAATCTATATGTGCAGGTATAATATCTACATTAGGAGAAGCTGTTTTAACAATTGTGTCTTTTGCTAAAATTGAATGCTCTAAAACTTGATAGGTACCATATTCTACAGCCTCTACATCAATACCTAAGCCAGATGAAGCATTTGCTTGTGGATCTGCATCAATTAACAAAACTTTTTTCTCCAAAACACCTAAGGAAGCAGCTAAATTAATGCTTGTTGTTGTTTTACCAACACCTCCTTTTTGATTTGCAATAGCAATTATTTTCCCCATTATAAAAGTTTAGTTTAAAGTTAGTAAAATTACGTTTTTTTATGTTTTTAGAAAATGAAAGATGTTAACAAAAAGATAAAAATATAAAATACTGACATTTAGTTTGTTATGATGGTTTTTGTCGAATTTTTAAACAAATTTCATCAAAAAAAAACCGAAGCGTAAACTTCGGTTTCTAACAAGTAATATTGTTCTATTTCTTTGGAATGTTCTTTAGGATGGCTACTAAAAATTTCCAGAATTTTTGTGTTGATGAAATAGAGGCTCTTTCATCTGGTGAATGTGCCCCTGTTATGGTTGGCCCAAAAGAAACCATATCCATGTCTGGGTAATTCTGACCTAAAATACCACATTCTAAACCAGCATGACAAGCTGCAACATGTGCTTTTTCACCATGTAAGGTTTCATATAAGTTAGAAATGATGTCTAAAATTGCTGAATTTACATTGGGTTGCCAACCAGGATATTCTCCTGATAAATCAACATCAAAACCAGAGAGTTCAAAAGCAGATTTTAATGAATTTGCCAAATCTAATTTATTGCTTTCTGATGATGAGCGCGTTAAACAACCTACTTTTATCTGTCCGTCTTTTACAATTACTCTGGCAATATTATTAGAGGTTTCTACCAAATCTTTAATATCCGGACTCATTCTATACACGCCATTAATTGCTGCATAAATAGATTTTAAAAACCCTTCTTGAACGCCTATTTCCATCACTTTTACAGGTAAGGCAACTTTTTGAATATCAACGGTTAAGTTTGGCTCTAATGTTAAGAACTCTTCTTTTATATTGTTAATAAGCAGGTTGGTTTCTAATACAAATGCTTCTTTAGATATTTTATCTACAGTTATTAGAGCAGTGCTTTCACGGGGAATTGCATTACGTAAACTACCTCCATTTATTTCAGAAATTCGCAATCCAAAATTAGTGAAACCGTCAAATAATAAACGGTTCATAATTTTATTGGCATTTCCTAGTCCTTTATGAATATCCATTCCAGAATGTCCACCATTTAATCCTTTTACGGTAATAGAAAAAGCTGTTGAGTATTTAGAAGTTTCTTCTTCCTTATAAGTTCTAGTGGCTGTAACGTCTATACCACCAGCGCAACCCATGCCTATTTCATCATCTTCTTCTGTGTCTAAGTTTAAAAGAATCTCTCCTTCTAAAATTCCACCTTCAAGTCCCATTGCACCAGTCATACCAGTTTCTTCATCAATAGTAAATAGCGCTTCTAGGTTTGGGTGTTCAATATCATCAGAAGAAAAAATGGCCATAATTGCAGCAACTCCTAAACCATTATCTGCTCCTAAGGTGGTTCCATGGGCAGTAACCCAATCACCATCAATTAGCATTTTGATGCCTTCTTTGTCAAAATCGAAAACGGTATCCGAGTTTTTTTGATGAACCATATCTAAATGGCCTTGTAAAACAACAGTTTTTCTGTTTTCTAAACCTTTTGTAGCTGGTTTTTTAATAATTACATTACCTACTTTATCTACAAAAGTTTCAAGGTTTAAGTGCTTACCAAAATCTACCATAAATTGAATTACACGTTCTTCTTTTTTAGAAGGACGAGGAACTGCATTTAAATCTGCAAAATGATTCCAAACAATTTTAGGTTCTAAACTTCTTACTTCTTTACTCATTTTCTTGTTTTTTATTATAAATTTTTGAAGGCTAAAAAAAGCCTTAAAACTAAATTTCAGTCAGTAAATTTACACTATTTCTATAACAGTTTCTGTTAAGTTTTTTCTAACTTTAGTTAAATCTTTCATATAACAATCATCTGCTCTAAAGCCTACAGGTATAACCAAAACGGGTTTTAAATTTAGTGCATTCAGATTCAGAATTTCAATATATTTATCCGGAATAAAACCCTCCATAGGGCAAGCGTCTATTTTTTCTATGGCACAAACGGTCATTAAGTTACCTAATGCTATATACGCTTGGTTTTTATTCCATAGAAGTAATTCTTCTTGTGTTTTTTTCTGAACATCTTCCATCAAAAAATCTTTAAAGGGCTTTGTAATGGTTTCGGGTGTATTTCTAATTTCTTTAACTAATTTAAAATAATTTTGTATTTCTTCTGTAGTATAATTATCAATAACACAAATAACTAAAACATGAGACGCTTCTAATAGTTGATTTTGGTTAAAAGAATGTGCAACTAGTTCCTTTTGTATCTCTTTATTTTTAATTACAACTAATTTTAAAGGTTGTAAGCCGTAAGAAGTTGCTGTTAAGTTAAAAGCTTCTTTTAAAGTGTTTATTTGTGTTTCAGAAAGCTGTTTTTCTGAATCAAACTTTTTAACAGCATAACGCCATTTTAAACTATCTATAATATTCATTTATCTTAATTAGGTTACAAAAATAAGTCATTCTTTTAGATGAGTTCTATTCATGTGATTATAAATATTGATAAAGGTATAAATCATTTTTTGTATCTTGATAACAAAAAAACTATGAATGAGGATTTTCTTCATTATGTATGGAAGTATCAATTATTTTCTATTCATGATTTAAAAACAACTACTAAAGAAAGTTTAAATATTTTAAAAGCTGGAAATCACAACCATAATTCTGGACCAGATTTTTTGAATGCTCAAATTAAAATTGAAAACCAACTTTGGATTGGTAATGTAGAAATTCATTTAAAATCGTCTGATTGGTATGCGCATCATCATGAAATTGATAAAAATTATGATGCAGTTATTTTGCATGTGGTTTTGGAAGATGATGCAACTGTTTTTATGAAGAATAATATACCTTTACCTGTTTTAGTTTTAAAAGATTTTGTGTTTAAATCGGCTTTAGATAATTATCGTAATTTATTTTCAACCAATCAACGTTGGATTCCTTGTGAAACAGAAATTAGTTCTGTTGATGATTTTACACTTGAAAATTGGAAAGAACGATTATTTTTTGAGCGTTTAGAACGAAAATCTATCGAAATGAATCAGGTTTTGGTAGATAATCAAAATGACTATGAGGCGGTTTTATTTAAGTTATTAGCAAAGAATTTTGGGTTGAAAGTTAATGGTGATGCCTTTTTTAGTTTGGCAACATCTTTTGACTTTTCTATGCTAAGAAAAGTAAGGTTTAATGAAAATCAATTAGCTGCCTTGTTATTTGGACAAGCAGGATTTTTAGAGGAAGTTCTTGAAGATGCGTATTCTCAACAATTAAAAACCGAGTATAATTATTTAGAACATAAATATAATTTGAAGTCAATTTCTAAAAATCAGTTTTCTTTTTTTAGAATGAGACCACCTAATTTTCCAACGATACGTATTGCGCAATTAATAGCTTTGTATCATTTACATCAGAATTTATTTTCTAAAATGATGCAAATAGAAACCTTAAAAGAATTTTATGATTTGTTTGAAATTGATGTACATCCGTTCTGGAAAACACATTATACATTTGATAAAACTTCAAAATTAACACCAAAAAAACTATCTAAATCGTTTGTAGATTTATTACTGATAAACACTATTATTCCTCTGAAATTTTTATATCAAAAAAATAAAGGAGAAGTAAATGAAGTAGCGTTTTTAGAGATTCTTCAAAAAATAAAATCAGAAAAAAATAGTATTATTTCTAAGTTCGATGAAATTGGAGTAAAAGTAAAAAATGCTTATGAAACTCAGGCTTTAATAGAACTTAAAAATAATTATTGTAATAAAAAAAGGTGCTTACAGTGTGCGGTAGGAGTAAAGTTGTTGCGTTAAATTATTGAATGTAGGTAATCATTGAATTCAGTTTACTCATGTGAATCTTTATTTTTTTTAAATGAATGACCCAATTGTAATTGCAGTACAAATAGCTAATGAAACAAAACTAATTATTGTCCAGAAATTCCGACTGTTTTTAATTAAATATTTTACTCCAATGACTAAGAAAAATAATTGTGCAATAAGAAATGGGATTGTTAATAATTCTCGAAGTACTCCAATTAAGACAAAATCTATTTCATAAAAATTAATTATGTAGATTAAAATAAAGAAGGATACAATTGTGAAATTTATAATTGTCAGATTTCGATTTGTGATTAATTTATTCATTGTTTTTAGTTTTTCTAAATTATTGGAATGTAAAGTTCAGAAAAGTTCATGAGATAACAATGAGCCCAAGTTAAGTAATACGTTTTCTTATTCTACTTAATGCTTGTGGTGTAACACCCATGTATGAGGCAATATGTTTTAAAGGTATTTGTTGAAATAATTCTGGTCTGTCAGAGAATAAATCTAAAAACCTTTCTTCTGCTGTTTTACTTAAAAATGAAAGCTCTCTTTTCGATTTTATTAAAAACATGTTTTCCGCCATTTTTCTACCAATAATATTTCCACTACTTGTTTTTTGATAAGCTTCTTGCAGGTCTTTGTTTGAAATTTTCCACAAGATTGTTTCTGTTAAGGTTTCAATTTGATGTTTAGACAGCTTTGTGTTAAAAAAGAATCATAGCCCGTAACAAATTAATTGTCAAGTAAAAAGCCAAAAGTTAAATCATTTTCAATTCTAGGAATATAAAGTCGGATTATTACTTTGGCAATGAATTATAAATAATTTGCAACCTTGCCAATCTTTAATAAGGTGGTGTTTTTTTTTTTTTGAACTTTACTTTTTTTTAATTTACAAGAAAAAAGGTCCAATCAGAATCATTCATTGGAGAAGTATTGTCAATAAACTTTCTAATTAATGGCAACGTGTTTGTACAAGATTAGTTGCGTTGTTTAAACACTTAATTTAGTAAATAATTACCGAATAGAAAATCCCAAAGAATTTTCGTAAATGTGCCAAAACCAAGCAATTAATTTTGTACGGTGTTGTAATTTGTTATATTGTTCAACTCAAAATTCGAATATTATTAACTGGGATTATTTCTATCTTATTCAAAATAGTATCTCTAATAATTAGTCTAAAATCAAATTTCTTATATCTATCCAATAAATCAAAATCATTTTTTACTCGATAATTTATTCCATTATGAAATCTTTTTAGTAACTCATCTTTTGATAGAATTTTATAATTATCTATTTTACTCAGATTAGTTATTATTGATTTCTTTTCTTGATTTTTTTTGAAATATATAAATTTTGAATGATTACAAATTAAGTAAGAATCTTTTATGCTTCCGTGCCATATTATTTTTTGATTACAAGCATTCAAATCTTTGTCATAAATAAAATAGATTCTTTCTGGATTTCTCGGAATAAAAATTAAAATCATTAATATAATCAAAAGTACTGACGCTATTAAGTATTTGTATTTTTTCATTTTCAAGATTAGTTATTTTATACTCAACTCGTAATTTTTCATTCGTAATAAATTACAACATCTATTAATACAAACTTTTATATTTACTAGGGTTTGCTTCATTCATCATTTCATAAATTTTCTCATAAATATCTTCTGCAGATGGTTTGGAAAAATAATCTCCATCTGTACCATACGCTGTTCTATGTTCTTTAGCGGTTAAAGTTGCGGGTTTGCTATCTAAAAACATGTAACCATTTTGGTTTTCTACTATTTTTTGCAGAAGGTAAGCAGAAGCTCCACCGGGTAAGTCTTCATCAACTATTAATAACTTATTCGTTTTTTCTAAGCTTTTTACACAATCATGATTTATGTCAAAAGGCAATAAACTTTGTGCATCTATAATTTCTATATTAATATCTGCTTGTAGTAATTCTTTTGCAGCTTGCTCAACAATTCTTAATGTAGATCCGTAAGAAACAACTGTTAAATCGGTACCTTGTTTAATTGTTTCTACAACGCCAATTTGTGTTTTGTAATCACCTAAATTTATGGGTAATTCTTCTTTTAATCGGTAACCATTTAGGCATTCTATAACTAAGGCAGGTTCGTCTCCTTCTAGTAATGTATTGTAAAACCCTGCTGCTTTTGTCATGTTTCTTGGTACTAATACATGAATTCCTCTAACATTATTTATAATTCCTGCCATTGGCGAACCAGCATGCCAAATACCTTCTAGTCTATGGCCACGAGTTCTAATAATTAATGGCGCTTTTTGTTTACCAAAAGTTCTATAGTGTAAAGTTGCTAAATCATCACTCATAATTTGTAGAGCGTAAAGTAGGTAATCTAAATATTGAATTTCTGCAATTGGTCTTAAACCACGCAGTGCTAAACCAATACCTTGGCCTATAATCGTTGCTTCTCTAATACCTGTATCTGCAACTCTAGTTTCGCCATATTTCTCTTGAAGCCCCTCTAATCCTTGATTTACATCACCAATAAAACCAGCATCTTCACCAAAAATAATTACTTCAGGGTATTTTTTTAGAATGGCATCAAAATTATCTCTCATGATTATTCGTGCATCAACTAAAGTTTTATTTTTAGCGTAAACAGGTAGCTTTTTAGGCACGTTTAAAGCGTTAAAACTAGATTCGCTATGCAGGTGTGATGAGAATTTTTCTTCAGCAACTTTTAATGAGTTTTTTATGAAATTTTGAAGCAGTATTTTTTCTGCAAAACTTTCATCTTTTAAGTAACGAAGTGTTTTTCTTGCAGTAGATAAAACATCTTTTCTAGTTGGTTCTACAATAGAAATTAAATCTTTTATATGTTTATTGATAAAACTGCTATTTTTACTTTTGTTAGCAACTTTTTCTAATAATTGAGTGGCAGTATTTACTTCTGATTTTATTTCATTAATAAATGCGTTCCAGGCATTTCTTTTGGCGCTAACAACCTCTTTTTTAGCTTTTTTTTCTAGAATAATAATCTCTTCTTCAGATTCTACAAAGCGTAAAACTTCTCCTGTTTCTGTTTCTAGTTCAAAATTTAAAATCCAGTGTCGCATTTTAGTAATGCAATCATGTTCTTTTTCCCATGCAAGTCTTTCTTTTCCTTTGTATCTTTCATGAGAACCCGAGGTAGAGTGACCTTGTGGTTGTGTAAGTTCTTTTACATGTATTAAAATAGGCACATGTTCTTCTCGTGCAATTTTCGCTGCTTTGTTATAAACATCAACTAATTGAACGTAGTCCCATCCGTTTACAACAAAGATTTCTAAACCATTTTTGGTGTGGTCTCTCTCAAAGCCTTTTAAAACTTCAGAAATACTTTCTTTTGTTGTTTGGTGTTTTGCGTGAACAGAAATTCCATATTCATCATCCCAAACACTCATTAACATTGGTACTTGTAAAACTCCAGCTGCATTTATAGTTTCAAAAAATACACCTTCACTGGTACTTGCGTTTCCAATGGTTCCCCATGCAACTTCATTTCCGTTTGTAGAAAATTTAGATTTATGTTGTACACTTTTTTCTGTTCTGTATATTTTAGACGCTTGTGCTAAGCCTAGTAAACGAGGCATTTGACCTGCTGTAGGTGAAATGTCTGCGCTAGAATTATATTGTTTTGTTAAGTCTTTCCAACTACCATCATCATTTAAACTGTGTGTGGTAAAATGCCCACCCATTTGTCTACCAGCAGACATTGGTTCTGCTTTAATATCTGTATGTGCGTATAAGCCAGCAAAAAATTGTTGTGGAGTTAATTCTCCAATAGCCATCATAAAAGTTTGATCTCTATAGTAACCAGATCTAAAATCGCCCAGTTTAAAAGCTTTAGCCATTGCTAGTTGTGGAACCTCTTTTCCGTCTCCAAAAATTCCAAATTTTGCTTTACCTGTTAAAACTTCTCTACGGCCTAATAAACTGCATTCTCTACTAATTTTAGCAATTCTATAATCATTTAAAACTTCAGTTTTAAAATCTTGAAATGAAAGTTTTTGTTTATTCTCTATAGGTGTTTCCTGCAACATTTTTATGAGATTTTTAAGGTCTTACAAAGATAGTTTTTTTAGTTGATATTGAAAAATATAAATATTTATTAAGAATTATGTAAAATTTATATGAATTATATTGTTTTTGTTGAAAATATTTCAAATAAAAACAAAACTAATTGTTGTTAATTTAATAAAATCCACGTTTAAAAAAGTTATAAATAGATTTTAAATCTGCAGATAATGAAAATCTTATTTTTTGTGGGTAGGCTGCTTGAGATACTTCCCAACCATTGTTGGAGTAGAAGGGAAAGTAAATTTCGAAAATCTCATGTACAAAGTTAAAACGAACTCCGTTTTCATAAGCAAAATATAACGGGTGGTTTTTGTTTTTTAAGAAAGCTACATCATTATAAACCTCTATCCATCTCCATAATCCAATGCTAGAATTATTAGAAACCATAAATTGATTTGCAAATCGTGTAGGAAGCACAGATTTAAATCCTCCTTCGGTTATGATATATTGCTGACTAAAAAAACCAGAACTTTCTGATCTCCCCAAGTAATTTAATTGAAACAAATAATCATTACTTCTATCTAAGCCAAAATTAAAATAATCCCCTTCAGTTTTATTTTTAAAAAATAGACCTGCAAAAAACCTAAAATCTAATTGGGTATCTGAAGTTGTTAAAGTTCTAAATCTAAGATCTAAGGAAGCTTTAGAGAAATTTTTAGCAAATTCTGTGCTAAAATTGTATCTAAATTCTTTAATGATGTCTGGGTTAGAATAATTATAACTTAGACTAAGAATGCTATATTTATCTTGATCTGTTTTAATAGCATCTGGGGCAATCTCTTTTTCTATATGAATTAATTTTGCTCTAAGGGACTTTGAAGAAACATCTCTTAAGGTTTTTCTTTTAAAAGTAATATCTACAAACGGAGTAAAAGATTTGTAAGAGAGGTTTGCTGCATAGTCTGATGTGCCACCAGATAGCCCATAAGCGACTCTGTAAATTTTTGTTTTTTCGAAATATTGATTATAAAGTAAAGAAAAACTACCTATAACTGTATTGCTTTTTGTTGCGTAATAAGGAGATACTTTAAATTCGAAGTTTCTTTTTATTAGGGGTCTATTGTGTAATTTAACACCCAGAATTAAACCGTTATAAAAATTGTAATTCGCATCTGGTTGGTAAAAAATTTGATTGTAATTTGGGCTACTTACATCTTTTAAAAAAGAAAGCTTAATTGGTTTGTTAAGTATTTTTTTGTCAATTTTTTTCCAGTTATTTAAAGTGTTTAACTCTGGATACAAATTTTCATAATTTAAAACAAAAGTATCGTAATTACCTTTTTTAAATTTAACAATTTTAGAACTGTCAACATTAGAAATCCATTTTTTTAATTTTATTTCTTTGTCTTTGATAGCATAAATAGCTAAGGGAGTTGTTAGGTTTCTTTTGTTTTTTATAGTTACAGAAATACTGTCCTTTCCAATTTTTATTTTTTCAATTTTATGATCTATTTTTTTATTTGTTTTTACAAAATCGTTAAAAAACCAATCTAAATTTTTAGTAGTTTTAGAAGAAAGTAATTGATTAAATTTATTACTTGAAATTATTTTTAATTGGTTGTTTTGGTAGAACTCTTGAATTGTATTGTTTAAAATACTATCACCTAAATAACCTTTTAAAAAGCGAAGCCCTAAACCTGCTTTGTATTTACTAACAATTTTTCTATTAAAATTAGAAAGAGAATCTGCAGAAGTATTTAATGCTTGGTCTAAAAATTTACGAGCCGTAAACTGGTATACAAAAGGATATTTATCATTAAAATCTAATTTAGAAATATTAAATCTTTTTGCAAACCAAGAATTAGAAACTTTACCTAAAAGTTTTACTTCGGGGTAATATTCTTCTACATATTCGATCATTAAATAGTTTTGTATTCCGTCTATTAGCCAGTAATCTTTTCTTTTGTTTAAGAGTAAGGTATTTTCTATATACCTTTTTGTTAGTGCCTTAAACATCGTAATATCCCATTTAAAAGTATCGGAAAATGGGCGTAAGAAACTAGGTAATTGATTTAAACCATAGATAGGGTTTTTACTTTGAGTTGCTTTATCAATAAAAATTTCTACATGAGGGTATTTTCCTAAGTATTTTTGAATAAAAAGTAGTTCTCTATTTAAGATGCTTGTTGTTAAATTAAAGTCTAATTCTTTAGAGAAAACATCTGTATGTACAGTAACTGTTTTTGTAGTGTAGGTTTTTAGTTGCTTTGTTTTGTTAATTCCAATAATAACATCTGTTTTGTTTTTTCCAACTAAATAGTAACTGTTTGTTTTTTCTTTTTTAGTTTTATATTGGTATAAATTAGATTCTACAATAAATGCATTAGGAACATCTATTTCAATTTTAAAATCAGTGCCTTTTTCGTATAAATCATCTAAATTTAAATTACTCATTAATTGCCAACCTTTGTTATAAATTGCTGGTGTTAAATACCAATTTCTAAGATGATACCCTGTTTTTGTTTTACCATATTTTGTAAAACGAGCATTGGGCATTTTTATAATATAGGTAATAGATATGGTTATTTTAGAATTAGGATATAGAGGTCTGTCAAGTTGAATTTCTAGTATGTCTGCTTGTTTGTCAAGTTCTTTATAAAAAACGTTTTCAAAATCTACATAAAGACTTTTTATGGTTGATGAACCTAATTCTTCTTCTTTAGCAAAGTATAAATCTTTTCTAAAATCTTTAATAAAACGTTTAGATAAAGGTGTTTTTCTATCTCTGTAGCTATTTGCCCAATTATGCAGGTAAACTTTTGTTAATATAGAATCTGAAGGGTTGTAAAAAATAATTTCTTGTTGAATTTTTAACTCGTCTTTTTCTGTATCTAATTTAGATTTTATGCTGATAGAGTTCTGTTGCGAAAACACAAAAGAGGTTGCTAGTAAGCATATTAGTAATATGTAATAACGATTTTTCAAATAAATCTTTATTGTTTATAAGTGGTTCATTTTACAAAGCCTATCTTGTGAAAGAAGACGGGCTTTATAAAAGTTGAAATTATTTTAATTCTCTAGAAATTAGGTTTAAAGTGGTATTTATCGTAGAAGTTATTTAGATGTTCTATAGCTTCTTCAGCAGTATCTACCAATCTAAAAAGGTTCAAATCCTTTTCACTAATATTTCCTTCTTCAAGAAGTGTGTTTTTTATCCAATCGAATAAACCACCCCAAAACTTTTTATCAACCAAAATAATTGGGAAACGACCAATTTTATGTGTTTGAATTAAGGTAATGGCTTCAAAAAGTTCATCCATCGTTCCAAAACCACCAGGCATTACTACAAAACCTTGCGAGTATTTTACAAACATTACTTTTCTAACAAAAAAGTAATCGAAATCTAAACTTTTTCCTGGGTCTATCCACGGGTTGTCATGTTGCTCAAAAGGGAGTTCAATATTTAAACCAACTGAGCTTCCTTTTCCTCTATGGGCACCTTTGTTTCCTGCTTCCATAATTCCAGGTCCTCCACCAGTTATAACACCATATCCATTTTGTGTAAGTTGGTATGCAATCTCTTCTGCTAAGATATAATGTGGATTATCTGGTTTTGTTCTTGCGGAACCAAAAATGGATACAGAAGGTCCTACTTTACTTAATTTTTCATAACCTTCTACAAACTCTGCCATTATTTTAAAAATAGCCCAAGAATCATTTGTTTTTATTTCATTCCAGGTTTTTGTTTGTAATTTTTCTTTTATTTTTCTATCGTCATTTGTCATGCTCTATAATTTTTTAAATTTTATATAGTTCCTTTTTTTCAAAAAAGAAATGCTTGCTAAAATAGTTCTTTTTCAACATTACAACTATTTCCTTATAGTTAATTTTTAGTTTAATTCCTTTTTAAGGAATTTAGCAGTGTAACTCGTTTTGTGTTTTGCTACTTCTTCTGGGGTTCCAGTACATAGAATTTTTCCACCTTTTTTTCCACCTTCCATACCAACATCAATAATATAATCGGCTAATTTTACTACATCTAAATTGTGTTCTATTATTAAAATGGTGTTTCCTTTATCTGCTAGTTTGTTTAGAACATCCATTAAAACTCTAATGTCTTCAAAATGAAGTCCGGTTGTAGGTTCATCTAAAATATAAAAAGTGTTACCAGTATCTCTTTTAGATAATTCAGATGCCAATTTAATACGTTGTGCTTCTCCTCCAGAAAGAGTGGTAGATTGTTGTCCGAGGGTTATATACCCTAATCCAACATCTTTAATGGTTTTTAGTTTTCGGTGTATTTTAGGGATTAGTTCAAAGAAATTAGTGGCATCTTCAATAGTCATATCCAAAATATCAGAAATAGATTTTCCTTTGTATCTAATTTCTAGAGTTTCTCTGTTAAATCTTTTTCCATGGCAAGTTTCACATTCTACTTGTACGTCTGGCAAAAAGTTCATTTCAATAACTCTAACTCCACCTCCTTGGCAAGTTTCACAACGTCCGCCTTTTACATTAAACGAAAAACGACCAGGTTTGTAACCACGTATTGCTGCTTCTGGTGTTTTTGCAAACAGACTTCTAATTTCTCCAAAAGTTCCTGTATAGGTTGCAGGGTTAGAACGTGGAGTTCTTCCAATAGGAGATTGATCAATAGCAATTACTTTATCTATATGCTCTAGGCCTTCAATTTTCTTGTAAGGCATCGGTTTTTTTACACCTCTATATATATGAGCGTTTAAAATAGGGTATAAAGTTTCGTTTATTAAGGTAGATTTTCCACTACCCGATACTCCGGTTACACAAATCATTTTTCCCAAAGGAAACTCAACCGAAACATTTTTTAAGTTGTTTCCTGTAGCTCCTTTTAGTTTGATGAATTTTCCATTTCCTTCTCTACGAACTTTAGGAACCGCAATTTCTCTTCTTCCTGTTAAATAATCTGCTGTTAAGGTATTTTGTTTTTTTAATTCCTCAAAAGTTCCTGAACTGACTATTTCTCCACCATGTCTTCCTGCTCCAGGACCAATATCGAACACAAAATCTGCGTGTTCCATCATGTCTTTATCATGTTCTACCACTAAAACAGAATTACCAATATCTCTAAGTTTTACCAAAGAATCTATCAATTTTTGATTGTCTCTTTGGTGTAATCCAATACTTGGTTCATCTAAAATATACAAAACACCAACTAATTGAGATCCAATTTGAGTTGCCAAACGTATTCTTTGTGCTTCTCCACCCGAAAGAGATTTAGAGGTTCTGTCTAGTGTTAAATAATCTAAACCAACATCTAGAAGAAACTGAATTCTGGTTCTAATTTCTTTTAAAATTTCAGCAGCAATAATTAGTTGTTTTTTTGATAAACTTTTTTCAATATTTTTAAACCATTTTGCAAGTTCAGTAGCATCCATTTGCGCTAAATCACTAATGTTTTTATCGATAATTTTAAAATGAAGTGCTTCTTTTTTTAGTCTTTTTCCACCGCAGGTAGAACAAGAAACTTCATCCATAAAACCTTTTGCCCAACGTTTTATAGTAGTGCTTTCTGCACTTATGTATTGGTTTTCTATGAAAGAAATAATTCCTTCAAAATCTATTTTATAATTTCGGGTAACTCCGGCTGCTTTAGATTCAATTTCAAAAGATTCGTTTCCACCATTTAAAATTACGTCCAAGGCTTCTTTAGGGATGTTTTTTATAGGATCTGTTAATTTGAATTGATAACGCTCTGCAATATTTTCTAATTGTTTAAAAATCCAACTGCTTTTTTGTGCTCCTAACGGAATGATTCCTCCATTTTGAATGGAAATTGTATTGTCTGGAATTACTTTTTCTAAGTTAATTTCATTTGTAATTCCTAATCCATTACATTTATCACAAGCGCCTTTTGGTGAATTAAACGAAAACGTATTAGGCTCTGGGTTTGGATATGCAATACCCGATGTTGGGCACATTAATTCTCTACTAAAATAACGGGGATTATTGTCATCAATATCAATAACCATCATAATGTTATTCCCAGAATACAAGGCCGTTTTTATGGTTTCTTCTAAGCGTTTTTCTGCGGATTCATTAATTAAAAGCCTGTCTATAACAACTTCTATATCATGCGTTTTATATCGGTCTAAACGCATTCCTTTTTCTATTTCTTTAATTTCTCCATCAACCCGAACACGTAAAAAACCTTGTTTAGATATTTGCTCAAAAAGTTCGCGATAATGTCCTTTTCTAGATTTTACTAAAGGTGCTAAAACGGCAATTTTTTTATCAGCAAAATCGGTTAAAATAAGTTGTCTAATTTGTTCATCAGAATAACTGACCATTTTTTCTCCCGTATTATAAGAGTAAGCATCGGCAGCTCTAGCAAATAATAATCGCAAAAAATCGTAAATTTCTGTAATGGTACCCACGGTAGAACGCGGACTTTTGTTAGTCGTTTTTTGTTCTATGGATATTACGGGAGAAAGTCCGTCAATTTTATCAACATCAGGGCGTTCTAATCCACCTAAAAACTGACGGGCATATGCAGAAAAGGTTTCTATATAACGTCTTTGTCCTTCGGCATAAATAGTGTCAAAAGCTAAAGAAGATTTTCCACTTCCGCTTAAACCGGTAATAACAACTAGTTTTTCACGAGGAATTTTTACATCAATATTTTTTAAGTTATGCACTCTTGCTCCGTATACTTCTATATATTCTTGGTCTTTCAAATGAGATGTTTTTTGGAAAAGGCAAAGTTAAAGAAACCAATTTTAATTTAAGGAAGATTGGTAAACGCTTTTAGTCTTAAACTTTTTGTAAAGTTCTGGTTTTAATAAAAACAGTAAACTAAAAAGTGTTGTTATCAATTGATAAAATACTATCTTGCATTTAAATATTACAACCTAAATGATAGATAATATTCGACACTTTTTTGAAAGAAATGGATTTCATGTTTCATCAAGATTAGCTGATAGAATAGGTATGAGAGCATTAAATGTGCGATTGTTTTTTATTTATGTTACCTTTTTTACAGTAGGTTTGTCTTTTGGTTTTTATTTAACGATGGCGTTTTTATTAAAGTTAAAAGATATGTTGTATACCAAAAGAAGTTCAGTATTTGACTTATAGTATATGAAAATAAAGGTATTAGATTCTAAAATCAATAAAACATTATTTTTAGTTGTTACTATTATAGCAATAGGTACAATTGGGTATATGTTGCTTTCTCATTATACTTTTGTAGATGCACTGTATATGACCGTAATAACAGTTACAACTGTTGGTTTTGGAGAGTTAAGACCATTTTCTGCAGAAGAAAAGGTTTTTACTATATTTTTAATTTTAACTAGTATTACTGTTTTTGGGTATGCCGTTTCAGCCTTTTCAGAATATTTAGTGAGCGGTAGATTATTTGAACATTTTAAGCACAGAAAAGTGGAGAAAAAAATAGCCAATTTAAAAGGACATACCATTGTTTGTGGTTATGGTAGAAATGGAAAACAAGCAATTTTAAAATTAACTAATTATAATAAAGACTTTGTTGTAGTTGAAAAAAACAAGGAAAGAACTGAGATTTTAGATTCTTTAGAAATCTTAAATATTAATGGAGATGCTACTTTAGACGAAACTTTGCAAGCTGCGGGTATAGAAAAGGCATCTTATTTAATTACGGCTTTACCGTCAGATGCTAATAATCTATTTGTTGTTTTAACGGTAAGTCAGTTAAATAAAGATTGTAAAGTTATAAGTAGAGCATCAAATGAATCTTCTTACAGCAAGTTAAAGATAGCGGGGGCAAGCAATGTTATTATGCCAGATAAGTTAGGGGGAGATCATATGGCTTCTTTGGTAACTACGCCAGATGTTATTGAGTTTGTAGACAGATTAACCATTGAAGGAGAAACAACAGCAAATTTAGAAGAAGTAGCGGTTAATGATTTGCCAGGAGAATATTTGAATAAAACGCTCTTAGATTTAGATTTAAGAAAACAAACAGGTTGTACTGTTATTGGTTTTATAGGTCCTAATAAAGAGTATATTATAAATCCGGAAGCAGATTGTAAATTAATTGAAGGCTCTCATTTAATAGTTTTGGGTAGACGAAGTCAAATAATAAAATTAAGAAAACTATTTTAAGTTTTTTGTCGTTATATATTAAAACTTAAAATAAGACCATTTAAGTAAAAAATATAAAATTAAGAATCTATTTATTTATGCATAAAGTTGTTATTACTGGAAGTAATGGGTTGTTAGGTCAATCTTTATTAGAATTATTACTTCAAGAAAAAGACAAATATAAAGTTTTTGGCTTATCAAGAGGGGAGAATAGAAGTGGTAGAAATGATTTTTCTTATATTTCTATGGATGTAACAGACGAAGTCAATCTTAAAAAAACAATTTTAGAAATTCAACCAAACTTTATTATAAACACGGCAGCAATGACTCAAGTAGATTATTGTGAAAGAAATAAAGAAGCTTGTGATTTACTAAATGTTTCTGTTGTAAAATGGTTAGCAGAAGTTTCATTGTCAATAAATGCACATTTAATTCATCTTTCTACAGATTTTATTTTTGATGGAATAAAAGGAAATTATAAAGAAACAGACGCTCCAAATCCATTAAATTATTATGGACTTTCTAAATTGAAATCAGAAGAAATTTTAACCAAATCAAAAATAAATTACACTATTTTAAGAACTATTTTGGTGTATGGTAAAGTATTTGACATGAGTAGAAATAATATTGTGCTTTGGGTAAGAGAAATGTTAGATAAAGGTGAAGAAATTTTTATTGTTAATGATCAGTTTAGAACGCCAACCTGTGTAGAGGATTTGGCACTAGCGTGTAAGATTTCTATGGATAAAAAAGCGACTGGGATTTTTAATATTTCATCAAACGAATTATTAAGTGTTTTTGAAATAGCGCAACAAGTTGCAGTTGCTTTTGATTTAGATAAAAACTTGATTAAGCCTATTTCTACATCCACTTTAAATCAAACTGCACTAAGACCTAAAAAAACAGGTTTCGATTTATCTAAGGCAAATAAAGAGTTGGCGTTTTACCCAAAATCATTCAAAGAAAATTTACAGATATTTAAACAAGCATTGGTGTAAAATCACTTTTAATGCATAAAAAGTTGTTGAAAGGGCTTTTTTTTAAGATATTGCAAGCTACTATTTAAAAATTAATCAAAATAAATTATGAATAAAAAACTTCTTTCACTACTTTTATTAGCAATCCCAATGTTCTCATTTGCACAAGAGGCATCGATGGATGAAAAAATAGAAGCAAAATTTAAGCCTTTTGCAGATGCTGTTAGTTCCGTAGTTTTTTATCCAATTTCAATTGTAGGTATAGATGTTCCAATCGTAATTATTATTTTATTACTTGGAGCATTATTTTTTACATTGTATTTTAAATTTGCTAATATCACCTTATTAGGTGTCGCTTTTCATGCAACTAGAGGTAAATATGATAAGATAGATCATCACTCGGTTGATATAGCCGCAGGAGATGCAACTCCTGGTGGAGATGTTTTTGAAAGTATACAAGCAGAAGGAGTAATAGGTGAGGTTACACATTTTCAAGCCTTAACAGCGGCATTGTCTGCAACAGTAGGTTTGGGTAATATTGCAGGGGTGGCAGTTGCTATTGCAATTGGTGGTCCTGGTGCAACAATATGGATGATTGTTGCCGGTTTCTTAGGAATGTCGACAAAATTAGTAGAGGCTACTTTAGGTGTAAAATATAGAGAAGTGGGTGAGGACGGAAAAATATATGGAGGTCCAATGTATTACCTAAAAAAAGGATTAAAAGAAAAAAACTTAGGTGGATTTGGTAAAGTTTTAGCAGGGTTTTACGCAGTTTTTGTAATTGGAGGCTCATTTGGTGGAGGAAACATGTTTCAGTCTAATCAAGCAGCAGCACAATTTAAACAACTTTTTGGTTTAGATTCTGGGTTTTTCTTTGGGGTTTTAATGGCTGTTTTGGTTGGTATTGTAATTATAGGAGGAATTAAAAGAATAGGACAGGTAACTGAAAAAGTAGTTCCTTTTATGGGAATTATGTTTGTAGGTGCTTCTTTGGTAATTATCATCATGAATCTTTCCATACTGCCAGATGCAATAGCTCAAATTTGGAATGGAGCTTTTAGTCAAACTTCAGTTGTAGGTGGTTTAATAGGAGTAATGATTGTTGGGTTTCAAAGAGCAGCTTTTTCAAATGAAGCCGGTGTTGGATCTGCATCTATTGCGCATGCAGCAGTGAAAACTAAGTTTCCTGCGAGTGAGGGTATTGTGGCATCAATTGGGCCATTTGTAGATACAGTAATCATTTGTACAATGACAGCTGTGGTAATTGTGGTAACCAACTTAAAAAATAACTTATTTAATTACTCAAATTTAGATGAAGGAGGTAATGTAATTATGAATGCTACAGGCAAACATTTAGGAGGGGTAGATTTAACCTCTGTTGCTTTTGATTCTGCAATTCCTAATTTTTCTATTTTGTTAACCATTGCTGTAATTTTATTCGCTTTTTCTACAATGCTTTCTTGGTCTTATTACGGTATTCAAGGATGGAAATATTTATTTGGGAAAAGTAAAATAGTGGATATTACTTATAAAGCATTATTTTTAATCTTTGTGGTAATTGGTGCCTCTTCTAGTTTAGGTTCTGTAATAGAATTTTCTGATGCAATGATATTTGCTATGGTATTTCCTAATGTTATTGGGTTACTCTTATTGGCACCCAAAGTAAAAGTTGAGTTAAAAAAATATCTAACAGCAATTGGTCATAGAAGTAAAAAATAAATAATAACAAAATGAATTTTTTTAAATCCCATTTCTGGTACAACAAAAGCCAAAGAAATGGGGTTTTCTTTTTAGTAATACTTATCCTTATTGTACAAATTGTTATTGTTTTTAGTGATTTTTCTTCGGATGAAAGCACAACTGTAAATTCTAAAGAAGTTTTATCCTTTCATCAACAAATAGATAGTTTACAAGCTATTGAAATAGAGAAAAGAAAACCTAAAACGTATCCTTTTAACCCGAATTATATTACAGATAATAAAGGAGAACAATTGGGCATGTCTTTAGATGAAATAGATAGACTCTTAGCGTTTAGAAAAACGAATAAGTTTGTCAATTCTAAAATAGAGTTTCAAAAAGTAACCAAAATTTCAGATTCTTTATTAAATAAGATTTCACCGTATTTTAAATTTCCAGAATGGGTTGTAAAACAAAAATCTAATTCGTCATTTGAAGGTAGAGAGCAAACTTATTATAAAAAGCAAGAAAAGAAAGTTTCAACTATAGATATAAACAAAGCAACTGTCCAAGATTTTAAAACAATTAGTGGAATCGGAGAGGCGTTTTCAGAGCGAATTGTAAAATATCGTGCTAAATTACAAGGTTTCTCTTTCGAAAATCAACTAAATGAAGTTTGGGGTTTAGAAAAAGAAGTGGCAAACAAAGTCTTATCAAAGTTTAAAATAGTAGAGAAACCAATTATCAATAAAATAAATGTAAATACTGTAACATTTAAAGAGCTTCTAAAGAATCCTTATATCGATTATTCGCTGTGCAAAAAGATTTTTGAATACAGAGATGAAGTGGCTGAACTTCAAAATATTTCAGAATTAAAAAATATCAAGGATTTTCCCTTAGACAAATATGATAGAATAGTCTTATATTTGGTGGCTGAATAACAAAACAACAAACACATTTATTGGCTTATGAACAGTATGTATTTTACTGAAGAGCACGAAGCTTTCCGTACAAGTTTTAAAGAGTTTTTGAAAAAAGAAGTAATTCCTCATATAGATAAATGGGAAAAAGAAGGTAGCGTAGAACGTTTTATTTGGAAGAAATTCGGAGAAATGGGGTATTTTGGATTAAATACTCCAGAAGAATTCGGAGGATTAAATTTAGATTTATTTTATACCGTTATCTTTTTAGAAGAATTACAGAAAGTTAATTCAGGTGGTTTTGCGGCAGCAATGTGGGCACACGAATATTTGGCAATGACGCACCTTGCTGAAGAAGGAGATGATTTTATCAAAAATAAATATTTAGTACCAAGTGTAGAAGGAGATATGATAGGTTGTATGTGTATCACAGAACCATTTGGAGGTTCTGATGTTGCAGGCATGCGCTCTACAGCAATTAAACAAGGAGACAAGTATATTTTAAACGGCTCAAAAACGTTTATTACAAACGGATTCCTTTCAGATTATTTAATTGTTGCAGCAAAAACAGATCCTTCAGATAAATATAAAGGAATTAGTATTTTTGTGGTAGACAGAGCGTCAAAAGGACTCTCAGCAACCATGTTAGAAAAATTAGGTTGGAAAGCCTCAGATACTGCAGAAATTGCTTTTGACAATGTAGAAGTTCCGGTTACAAACTTATTAGGAGAAGAAGGAAAAGGGTTTCCTTATATAATGCAACATTTTGCCTTAGAACGCTTAGTGATGGGGGTAAATGCACATGCAAGAGCAGAATTTGCATTGGATTATGCCCTGAATTACATGAAAGAACGTGTAGCATTTGGTAAATCTTTAGATAAGTTTCAAGTATTAAGACACAAAATTGCAGAAATGGCAAGTAGAGTAGATATGTGTAAAGAATACAACTACTCAATTACAAAACGCTTAAACGACGGTCAATACGTGGTAAAAGAAGCAAGCATGTCTAAATTACTGTCAACAAAAATGGCAGACGAAGTTATAAACGATGCACTACAAATGTTAGGTGGTTATGGTTATATGGAAGAGTATCCGATGGCACGTTTACTAAGAGATAGTAGATTAGGTACAATAGGAGGTGGAACTTCAGAAATCTTAAAAGAGATCATCGCAAAAATGGTCATCGATAAGAAAGAATATAAACCAGCAACATAAAATTCACAATAGGTTTCCAAAACCTTGTAGGTATAAGTACTTCAAAATTTTTATTTTTGAACACTGAACACTGAACACTCTTTTAAGGGCGTTCCCTAAAGGTAGGGCTTTCATTACTCGCTTTTTGTTTTTATCAAAACAAAAGAGCTCAAACAGTCCATTCAATCCCTAACGCATATTGCTTGTTTAAAAAATAGTGTAATAACTAATTGTCAATTCATAATTTGTAATTACATTTGCAATCCAAAAAATAAAAATAATAGTTTAAATACTATTCTAAAATATAAAGAGACTATGAAGGGAGGTGCCAACTTATGTTAATTATACCAATTAAAGAAGGAGAGAATATAGATAGAGCTTTAAAACGTTACAAAAGAAAATTTGATCGTACAAAAACGATGAAAAACTTGCGTGCTAGAAAGAACTTCACAAAACCTTCTGTAGCAAACAGAGCTCAAAGAATTAAAGCTTCTTACGTTCAGAGATTAAGAACACAAGAAGAAGTAGGTTAATGAAACTCAATTTTAAGAAACCCTTAGGGTGCACTTAAAATTGTAAGTTGAATTAATTCCAGTTTTTATTGGGATCTCTACTTAATTCTAAGAAATAAAACCCGTATTGATTTTTCAATACGGGTTTTTTGTGTTCAATTTTTTGTAGTTTTACTAACCCTTAATAACTAATAATTTGATTGATGCTTTTTTAGAATATCTGTCTTTAGAAAAAAAATATTCTATACATACAGTTACGGCTTACAAAAACGATTTAATTTCATTTAGAGATTTTTTAGAGTCGGAGTATGGTCAAGAGAATTTATTAGAAGTTCATTATCCCCAAATTAGAAGCTGGATTGTTTCTCTAGTAGATTCCAAAATATCCAATAGAACTATCAATAGAAAAGTAAGTTCTTTAAAATCGTTTTTTAAATTTTTACAGAAGACAAAACAAATAGAGGGAAACCCGTTATCTAAACATAAAGCCTTAAAAACAGAAAAAAGAGTTCAAGTTCCTTTTACTTCAAAAGAAATTAATGCGGTAATCACCCAGATAGAAATAGAAGCAGATACCAATTTTACAGCTATTAGAAATAAATTAATTGTGGAATTATTTTATTCAACAGGGATTCGTAGAGCAGAATTAATTAATATTAAAGAAAGAGATGTTAGTTTATCAGATAAAACGATTAAAGTTTTAGGAAAAAGAAATAAAGAGCGTTTTATACCGCTGTTAAATTCTGTAATTCAAACAGTAAACAAGTATTTAGAATTAAAACAAGAATTTTCAATTGGTTTAGATGAACTTTTTATTACAGAGAAAGGAAATAAAATTTATGAAACTCTTGTTTACAGAATTATTAATACTTACTTTAGTCAAGTCTCATCGAAGGAGAAAAAAAGCCCACATATTTTAAGGCATTCTTTCGCAACACACCTATTAAATGAAGGGGCAGATTTAAATTCGGTTAAGGAGTTGCTAGGGCATTCTTCTTTAGCTTCAACACAAGTCTATACTCAAAATAGTCTTGATATAATAAAAAAAGTATATAACCAGGCTCACCCTAGGAGCCATAAAAAAGAATAATGTATGAAAGTATTCGTTCAATCAGTCAATTTTAACGCAGATCAAGAATTAGTAAAGTTCGCAGAAGATAAAGTCGAAACTTTAATTAAGTTTCACGATAAGATAGTAGATGCAGAAGTTTTTTTAAAAGTTCAAAAAACAAGTGATAAAGAAAATAAAATAACAGAAGTAAAAATAAATATACCAGGTAGTGACTTAATTGTAAAAAGAGAGACTAAAACCTTTGAAGAAGGCATTAGCTCTGCTGTTGATAATTTAAAAAGACAATTAAAAAGATCTAAAGAGAAGCTTCGAGACTCATTAATTTCATAAATTTGAAAAAAAAAGCAAAAAAGTTTGTAAAAAGTTTTGAAAAGTAAAAAAACTTCGTACATTTGCAATCCGTTAGAAATAGCGGGTTGTTTTTTTGCAACAAAAGCCGATGTAGCTCAGCTGGCTAGAGCAGCTGATTTGTAATCAGCAGGTCGTGGGTTCGAGTCCCTCCATCGGCTCAAAAGCAACAAAAATTGCGAAAGCAATAAAGTTCATTAAAATAGTAAATTAAAGGGGAGATACTCAAGCGGCCAACGAGGACGGACTGTAACTCCGTTGACTACGTCTTCGCAGGTTCGAATCCTGCTCTCCCCACAATTTACATATTATTGCGAAAGTAGCTCAGTTGGTAGAGCGTCAGCCTTCCAAGCTGAATGTCGCCGGTTCGAACCCGGTCTTTCGCTCAAATTTATCAACAAGCCGGTGTAGCTCAGTTGGTAGAGCGCATCCTTGGTAGGGATGAGGTCGTGGGTTCAAATCCCATCGCTGGCTCATTTAATATTTATCATTACACACTAAATATAATTAAACTAAGAATTAAAATCAATAATTATGGCAAAAGGAACTTTTGACCGTTCGAAACCACACTTAAACATTGGTACTATCGGACACGTAGATCACGGTAAAACAACTTTAACTGCGGCTATTACTAAAGTATTAGCTGATGCAGGATTCTCTGAAGCTAGATCTTTTGATCAGATTGATAATGCACCAGAAGAAAAAGAAAGAGGTATTACAATTAACACTTCTCACGTAGAGTATCAAACTGCTAATCGTCACTATGCGCACGTTGACTGTCCAGGTCACGCGGATTATGTAAAGAACATGGTAACAGGTGCTGCTCAAATGGATGGTGCAATTTTGGTTGTTGCTGCAACGGATGGACCAATGCCTCAAACTAGAGAGCATATTTTATTAGGTCGTCAGGTTGGTATTCCTCGTATGGTTGTATTCATGAATAAAGTGGATATGGTTGATGATGAAGAATTAATCGAATTAGTAGATATGGAAGTAAGAGAATTACTTTCTTTTTATGAATATGATGGTGATAATGGACCGGTAATTGCAGGATCTGCATTAGGTGCATTAAATGGTGAGCAAAAATGGGTTGATACTGTTTTAGAGTTAATGGCAGCTGTTGATGATTGGATTGAAGAGCCTTTAAGAGAGATTGATAAAGATTTCTTAATGCCAGTTGAGGATGTATTCTCTATTACTGGGCGTGGTACTGTAGCAACAGGTCGTATTGAGACTGGTATTGCTAACACAGGAGATGTTGTAGATATTATTGGTATGGGAGCTGAAAAGATGACTTCTACTATTACTGGTATTGAAATGTTCCGTCAAATCTTAGATAGAGGTGAGGCTGGAGATAATGCAGGTATCTTATTAAGAGGTATTGCAAAAGAAGATATAAAAAGAGGAATGGTAATTTGTAAGCCAGGTTCTGTAACTCCTCATGGTAAATTTAAGGCAGAAGTTTATGTTCTTAAAAAAGAAGAAGGTGGACGTCATACTCCATTCCATAACAACTATCGTCCTCAGTTCTATGTAAGAACTACAGATGTTACAGGTACTATTAGTTTACCTGATGGAGTTGAAATGGTTATGCCAGGAGATAACTTAACTATTACAGTAGATTTAATTCAACCAATCGCATTAAATGTTGGTTTACGTTTCGCAATCCGTGAGGGTGGTAGAACAGTTGGAGCAGGTCAGGTTACTGAATTATTAGACTAAGAATTTTAGTTTATTAATATATAAATTATAAGGGTGTTCCGTTTTTAACGGAACGCCTTTAATAATGAAAATAATACGGGCGTAGTTCAGCGGTAGAGCACTGGTCTCCAAAACCAGCTGTCGGGAGTTCGAATCTCTCCGCCCGTGCAATAAAACATAAAAGAAAAATGAAATTTATACAATATATCAAAGATTCTTTTGAAGAATTAAGCAGCCATATGACGTGGGTGTCTAAAGAAGAAGCTCAAAAAACAACAGTAACTGTTGCTGTATTTACAATTGTATTTGCTTTAGCGGTAGCTGGTATAGATTATGTTTTTCAAACAGGTTTAGATAACTTTTTTAACATATTCGCTAACTAATTATGGCGGCAGATTCAGTAATGAAATGGTATGTTGTTAGAGCCATTGGAGGACAAGAAAATAAAGTAAAAGCTTATATAGAAACTGAAATTTCTAGAGTTGGATTATCTGATTATGTAAGTCAGGTAATTGTACCTACAGAGAAAGTTGTTCAGATTAGAAATGGAAAAAAAGTAAATAGAGAAAGAGTTTACTTTCCTGGTTACATTATGGTAGAGGCTAATCTTTCCGGAGAAGTTCCTCACGTAATAAAAGGTATCACAGGTGTTATTGGTTTTTTAGGAGAAGTAAAAGGTGGTGAACCTGTTCCTATGCGTAAGGCTGAAGTTAACAGAATGTTAGGTAAAGTTGATGAGCTATCAATACAAGATGAAAATATTGCAATTCCTTTTAATATTGGTGAAACTGTAAAAGTTGTTGACGGTCCTTTTAATGGATTTGATGGAACCATAGAAAAAGTGAATGAAGAAAAGCGTAAGCTTGAAGTAATGGTAAAAATATTCGGAAGAAAAACGCCATTAGAGTTAAGTTATATGCAAGTAGAAAAAATATAATTGTTACACAAATATATATTGATATCGATTTATTTTTTGGCTTCCAACTAAAAGTAAATCATTAAACATTTTTAAAATGGCAAAAGAAGTTAGTAAAGTAGTTAAGTTACAAGTAAAGGGAGGCGCAGCGAATCCATCGCCGCCGGTTGGACCTGCTTTAGGAGCTGCTGGTGTTAACATTATGGAGTTCTGTAAACAGTTTAATGCAAGAACGCAAGACAAACAAGGTAAAGTTTTACCTGTTGTTATTACTGTTTTCAAAGATAAATCATTTGATTTTCTTGTAAAGACTCCTCCTGCAGCAGTTCAGTTACTAGAAGCAGCCAAAATTAAAAAAGGTTCAGGAGAACCAAACAGGAAAAAAGTAGCATCAGTTACTTGGGATCAAATTAAAGTAATTGCAGAAGACAAAATGGTAGATTTAAATGCCTTTGAAATTTCTTCAGCAATGCGTATGATTGCAGGTACAGCACGTTCTATGGGATTAACAGTAAAAGGTAATGCACCAGCATAAACTTTATAAAAAGTAGTAAAATGGCAAAATTAACAAAAAAGCAAAAAGAAGCTTACGCAAAGGTAGATAGCTCTAAGTCTTATGATTTAGCAGCAGCTTCAGCGCTAGTCAAAGACATTACTAATGTAAAGTTTGATGCATCAGTAGATTTAGCTATACGTTTAGGAGTAGATCCTCGTAAAGCAAATCAAATGGTTCGTGGTGTTGTAACATTACCACACGGAACAGGTAAAGATGTAAAAGTTTTAGCATTAGTAACTCCAGATAAAGAAGCAGAAGCTACAGCAGCAGGTGCAGATTATGTTGGGTTAGATGAGTACCTTCAAAAAATTAAAGGAGGATGGACAGATGTAGACGTAATTATTACGATGCCAAGTGTTATGGGTAAATTAGGTCCTTTAGGAAGAATTTTAGGTCCTAGAGGTTTAATGCCAAATCCAAAGACTGGTACCGTAACAATGGATGTTGCAAAAGCTGTTACAGATGTAAAAGCCGGTAAAATCGATTTTAAAGTTGATAAAACTGGTATCGTTCATGCAGCAATTGGAAAAGTATCTTTTGATGCTAAGAAAATTGAAGAAAATGCAAACGAGTTAATTCAAACAATTATTAAGTTGAAACCAACAACTGCAAAAGGAACGTATGTAAAAAGCGTTTTTATGTCTAGTACTATGAGTCCTAGTATTGCTGTTGAGGTGAAAGCTGTTTAATACGTTAAAACTTATAATTATGACTAGAGAAGAGAAATCACAAGTAATACAAGATTTAACAGCAGTATTAGCAGGAACTAACACATTATATTTAGCAGATATTTCTGGCTTAGATGCTCAAACTACCTCTAATTTACGTAGAGCTTGTTTTAAAGCAGGAGTTCAGTTATCAGTTGTTAAGAATACATTACTTGCAAAAGCAATGGAAGCTTCAGATAAAGATTTTGGAGACTTACCAACAGTATTAAAAGGTAATACATCAATGATGATTGCTGAAGCAGCAAATGCGCCAGCAAAATTAATCAAAGATTTCAGAAAGAAAGGAAGTATACCTTTATTAAAAGGTGCATTTGCAGAAGAATCTGTATATATCGGAGATGATCAATTAGGTGCTTTAGTAGATATTAAATCTAGAGAAGAGTTAATTGGAGAAATCATTGGATTATTACAGTCTCCAGCTAAAAATGTTATTTCAGCATTACAGTCTGGTGGACAAACACTTTCAGGTATTATTAAAACATTATCTGAAAAATAATTACGCGCACAAATAAACTATAATAAACAAAATTTTTAAAACAAAATTAAAATGGCAGAATTAAAAGATTTCGCAGAGCAATTAGTTAACTTAACAGTAAAAGAAGTTAATGAATTAGCTACTATTTTAAAAGATGAATATGGTATTGAGCCAGCAGCAGCAGCAGTAGCAGTAGCAGGTCCAGCAGCAGCAGGAGAAGACGCAGCAGATGAGCAAACTGAATTTGATGTTATCTTAACAGCAGCAGGTTCTTCTAAATTAGCAGTTGTAAAATTAGTTAAAGAATTAACTGGTTTAGGATTAAAAGAAGCTAAAGGTATCGTAGATAGCGCACCAGCAGCAGTAAAAGAAGGTGTATCTAAAGATGAGGCTGAAGGTCTTAAAAAATCTTTAGAAGAAGCTGGAGCTGAGGTAGAGCTTAAGTAAGCATTTTGTCCCGAGTTCGAGTATTCGAAACGGGAAAACAAATTTAGGTTTAGGTACTAAGAACTAACGTTTTTAGACCTAAACCATTTTGTGTATATATTCGTTTTTTATTTTTATTTCAGATTTTAATCAAAAAAATATTCTCTTTTGGCAACGAAAAACACTACTGAAAGAATCAACTTCGCTACTTCTCAAATGATTAAGGAATATCCAGATTTTTTGGATATTCAGGTAAAATCTTTCCAAGATTTTTTCCAACTTCAAACTAAGGCAGAAGAAAGAGGTGAAGAAGGTTTGTACAAAACCTTCATGGATAACTTTCCAATTACAGATACAAGAAATCAATTCGTTTTAGAATTTTTAGATTACTTCGTAGACCCACCAAGATATTCTATACAAGAATGTATTGAGAGAGGTTTAACGCACAGTGTCCCTTTAAAGGCACGTCTAAAATTGTACTGTACAGATCCAGAACATGAAGATTTCGAAACTATTGTTCAAGATGTTTATCTTGGTACAATACCTTATATGACTAACTCTGGTACCTTTGTAATAAATGGTGCAGAACGTGTTGTAGTTTCTCAATTACACAGGTCTCCTGGTGTATTCTTTGGACAATCTTTCCATGCAAATGGTACAAAATTATATTCAGCTAGGGTAATTCCTTTTAAAGGTTCTTGGATAGAATTTGCTACCGACATCAATCAAGTAATGTATGCTTATATTGATAGAAAGAAAAAATTACCAGTAACAACATTATTCAGAGCCATCGGTTTTGAAAGAGATAAAGATATTTTAGAGATTTTTGACCTTGCAGAAGAGGTGAAGGTTTCAAAAGCTGGATTAAAAAAAGTATTAGGTCGCAAATTGGCTGCTAGAGTTTTAAAAACTTGGCATGAAGATTTTGTGGATGAAGATACTGGAGAAGTTGTATCAATCGAAAGAAATGAAATTATTTTTGATCGTGATACTATTTTAGAAAAAGAACACATTGATGAAATAATAGAAGCAGGTGCTAAAACCGTTTTACTACATAAAGTAGATAACGATATGGCAGATTATGCTATTATTCATAATACATTACAGAAAGATCCTACCAATTCTGAAAAAGAAGCAGTAGAGCATATTTATAGACAATTACGTAATGCAGAACCGCCAGATGAGGAGACTGCAAGAGGTATTATAGATAAGTTATTCTTTTCTGAACAAAGATATAATTTAGGTGAAGTTGGTCGTTTTAGAATGAATACTAAACTTCAGTTAAATGAACCGATTGACCAAAAGGTATTAACAAAATTAGATATTATTACTATTATAAAATATTTAATTGAGTTAATCAATTCTAAAGCGGAGGTAGATGATATTGATCACTTATCTAATAGACGTGTAAGAACTGTTGGAGAACAATTAGCAAGTCAGTTTGGTGTTGGTTTAGCTCGTATGGCTAGAACAATTCGTGAACGTATGAATGTACGTGATAACGAGGTGTTTACACCTATCGATTTGATTAATGCAAAAACATTATCATCTGTAATTAATTCATTCTTTGGTACCAACCAATTATCTCAGTTTATGGATCAAACGAATCCATTAGCAGAGATTACACATAAGCGTAGATTATCTGCACTTGGACCTGGTGGTTTATCTAGAGAAAGAGCTGGTTTTGAGGTACGTGATGTTCACTATACTCACTACGGACGTTTATGTCCGATTGAAACTCCTGAGGGACCAAATATTGGTTTAATTTCTTCACTTTCTGTATTTGCAAAAGTGAATAATTTAGGATTTATTGAGACTCCGTATAGAAAAGTGAATGAGGGTGTTGTAGAAACAGTAGAACCTACTTATTTAAGTGCTGAGGAAGAAGAGGGAATGAAATTTGCTCAATCTAACTTAGAATTAAATGAAGATGGAAGTTTTGTTGCTGAAAGAGTGATTGCTCGTGAAGGGGGTGATTTCCCTGTGGTGAATCCAATTGAGATTGATTATATGGATGTTGCACCAAATCAAATTGCATCGATTTCGGCATCTTTAATTCCTTTCTTGGAACATGATGATGCGAATAGAGCACTGATGGGATCTAACATGATGCGTCAGGCAGTTCCATTATTAAGACCAGAATCTCCAATTGTAGGTACAGGGTTAGAACGTAGAGTTGCAAAAGATTCTCGTATTTTAATCAATGCAGAAGGAGCTGGTGAGGTAACTTATGTAGATGCAAATAGAATTACAATTAAGTATGATAGAACAGAAGAAGAAAAACTTGTAAGTTTTGAATCTGATGAAGTTTCTTATAACTTAATTAAATTTAGAAAAACGAATCAAGGAACAAACATCAACCTAAAACCAATTGTAGAAAAAGGGGATAGAGTAGAAGAAGGACAAGTTCTTTGTGAAGGTTATGCAACACAAAAAGGAGAATTAGCTTTAGGAAGAAATATGAAAGTAGCCTTTATGCCTTGGAAAGGGTATAACTTTGAGGATGCGATTGTAATTTCTGAAAAAGTTGTTCGTGAAGACATATTTACATCTATTCATATTGATGAGTATTCTTTAGACGTAAGAGATACAAAATTGGGAACTGAAGAGTTAACTAATGATATTCCTAATGTTTCTGAAGAAGCTACTAAAGATTTAGATGAGAATGGTATGATCCGTATTGGAGCAGAAGTTCATCCTGGAGATATTTTAATTGGTAAAATTACTCCTAAAGGTGAATCTGATCCTACTCCGGAAGAAAAATTATTACGTGCTATATTTGGTGATAAAGCAGGTGATGTAAAAGATGCATCATTAAAAGCTTCTCCATCGTTACATGGTGTAGTAATTGATAAAAAGTTATTTAGAAGAGCTGTTAAGGATAAAAACAAGAGGTTAAGAGATAAAGAAGCAGTTGGTAAATTAGAAGCTTCTTTTGTATCTAAATTCGAAGGTTTAAAAGATGTTTTAATAGACAAATTGTTTTTACTTATTAGTGGTAAAACGTCACAGGGAGTTTTTAATGATTTAGGGGAAGAAGTTTTACCAAAAGGTAAAAAGTATACGCTTAAAATGTTAAACTCTGTGGATGATTATGTGCATTTAACAGGTTCTTGGACAACAGATAAAGAATTAAATAATTTAGTAGGTGAATTAGTTCACAACTACAAAATTAAAGTAAATGATTTACAAGGTTCTTTACGTCGTCAAAAATTTACAATCTCTGTAGGGGATGAATTACCTGCAGGAATTTTAAAACTAGCTAAAATTTACATCGCTAAGAAACGTAAATTAAAAGTTGGTGATAAAATGGCAGGACGTCATGGTAATAAAGGTATTGTTGCTCGTATTGTAAGAGCAGAAGATATGCCTTTCTTAGAAGACGGAACTCCAGTAGACATCGTATTAAATCCATTAGGGGTACCATCTCGTATGAACATTGGTCAGATTTATGAAACTGTTCTTGGTTGGGCAGGTCAAAAATTAGGGACTAAATATGCAACACCAATTTTTGATGGAGCGTCTTTAGATCAGATTAATGAGATTACAGATACAGCAGGTGTACCTAGATTTGGTCATACTTATTTATATGATGGTGGAACAGGAAAGCGTTTCGATCAACCAGCAACGGTGGGTATCATTTATATGATTAAGTTAGGACACATGATTGATGATAAAATGCACGCTCGTTCTATAGGACCATATTCATTAATTACACAACAACCTTTAGGTGGTAAAGCACAATTTGGAGGTCAGCGTTTTGGAGAGATGGAAGTTTGGGCACTTGAGGCTTATGGTGCATCAAGTATCTTAAGAGAAATCTTAACTGTGAAATCGGATGATGTAATGGGAAGAGCTAAAACATACGAAAGTATTGTGAAAGGTGAAGCTATGCCAGAACCAGGTTTACCAGAGTCATTTAACGTATTAATGCATGAACTTAAAGGTTTAGGTTTAGACGTTAGATTAGAAGAATAAATTTTTTCAGTAACCAGTTTTCAGTAGCAATTTTGTTACTGAAAACTGAATACTGCCAACTGAATACTTATCAAAAGACATGGCAAGAAAACAAGAGAAATACACTGTAAAAAAGTTTAACAAAATCTCAATTGGTTTATCATCACCAGAAGCTATTTTAGAAATTTCTAAAGGTGAAGTTTTAAAACCAGAAACTATAAATTACCGTACGCACAAACCAGAAAGAGATGGTTTATTTTGTGAGCGTATTTTTGGTCCTGTAAAGGATTATGAATGTGCTTGTGGAAAGTACAAAAGAATTCGCTACAAAGGTATCGTTTGTGATAGATGTGGTGTAGAAGTTACTGAAAAGAAAGTACGTAGAGATAGAGTAGGGCATATCAATTTGGTAGTGCCTGTTGCTCATATATGGTATTTTAGATCATTACCTAACAAAATGGGATACCTTTTAGGTTTACCATCTAAGAAGTTAGATATGATTATTTACTACGAACGTTATGTCGTAATTCAGCCGGGTATTGCTAAGAATGTGGAAGGAGAACCATTACAAAAAATGGATTTCTTAACGGAAGAAGAATATTTAGATATTGCTGATGAGTTACCACAAGATAACCAATATTTAGATGATACTGACCCAAATAAGTTTATCGCTAAAATGGGTGCTGAATGTTTAATTGATTTATTAGCACGTATCGATTTAGATGGGTTGTCTTTTGAATTAAGACATAAAGCAAACACTGAGACGTCTAAACAACGTAAAACGGAAGCATTAAAACGTTTAAATGTTGTTGAAGCATTTAGAGACTCTCAAAAAAATAGAGAGAATCATCCAGAATGGATGATTATGAAAGCTATACCAGTTATTCCACCAGAATTAAGACCTTTAGTTCCTTTAGATGGTGGTCGTTTTGCAACTTCAGATTTAAATGATTTATATAGAAGAGTTATTATTAGAAACAATCGTTTAAAAAGATTGGTTGAGATAAAAGCTCCAGAAGTTATTTTACGTAATGAGAAACGTATGTTACAAGAATCTGTAGATTCTTTATTTGATAACACACGTAAATCATCTGCAGTAAAAACTGAATCTAACAGACCTTTAAAATCTTTATCAGATTCATTAAAAGGTAAACAAGGACGTTTCCGTCAGAATTTATTAGGAAAGCGTGTTGATTATTCTGCGCGTTCTGTAATTGTTGTTGGACCAGAAATGAGATTATCTGAGTGTGGATTGCCAAAAGATATGGCAGCTGAACTTTACAAACCTTTTGTTATTAGAAAACTAATTGAAAGAGGAATTGTAAAAACAGTTAAATCTGCTAAGAAAATAATCGATAGAAAAGAACCAGTTGTTTGGGATATTTTAGAAAATGTAATTAAAGGACATCCAGTTTTATTAAACAGAGCTCCTACTTTACACAGACTTGGTATACAAGCTTTTCAACCAAAGTTAATAGAGGGGAAAGCAATTCGTTTACATCCACTTGCATGTTCTGCATTTAATGCGGATTTTGATGGGGATCAAATGGCAGTTCACTTACCATTAGGACCAGAAGCTATTTTAGAAGCACAATTATTAATGTTGGCTTCTCATAATATCTTAAACCCTGCAAATGGTGCTCCAGTTACGGTACCTTCTCAGGATATGGTACTTGGTTTATATTATATGACTAAAGAAAGAATTTCTACTCCAGAAGTTCATATTAAAGGAGAAGGTTTAACTTTTTATTCACCAGAAGAAGTTACGATTGCTTTTAACGAAGAAATGGTAGACTTAAATGCTGGAATTAAAGTTAGAACTTATGATGTAGATGAAAATGGAGAACAAGTTAGAAAAATTATAAAAACTACTGTTGGTAGAGTTTTATTTAACGAAGTTGTTCCTCCTGCTGCAGGTTATATTAATGAAGTTTTAACTAAGAAAAACTTACGTGGAATTATTGGTGGTATTTTAAAAGCGACTAACATTCCTACTACAGGAGAATTCTTAGATAATATAAAAAATATGGGATATAAATTTGCCTTCCAAGGTGGTTTATCATTCTCATTAGGGGATATTATTATTCCTAAAGAAAAACAATCTATGATTGATGAAGCCAATAAAGAGGTAGATATCATTGTAGGAAATTATAACATGGGTATGTTAACGCAAAAAGAGCGTTACAATCAGGTAATTGATATTTGGGGTAGAACCAATAATGATTTAACTGAATTATCTATGAAACGTTTACGTGAAGATCAACAAGGTTTCAACTCAGTATACATGATGCTTGATTCTGGTGCAAGGGGTTCTAAAGAACAAATTCGTCAGTTAACAGGTATGCGTGGATTAATGGCAAAACCTAAAAAATCTACTGCAGGTGGTGGAGAAATTATTGAGAATCCGATTCTTTCTAACTTTAAGGAAGGTTTATCAATTCTAGAATACTTTATTTCTACTCACGGTGCACGTAAGGGACTTGCAGATACCGCCTTAAAAACGGCAGATGCTGGTTACTTAACACGTAGATTGGTAGATGTTTCTCAAGATGTTATTGTAAACGAAGAGGATTGTGGTACACTTAGAGGTTTAGAAGTAACTCCTTTAAAGAAAAATGATGAGATTGTAGAACCTTTATCTGAAAGAATTGAAGGTAGAGTTTCTTTAAACGATGTTTATCATCCTTTAACAGAAGAGCTTCTTTTAAAAGCGAATCAACCAATTACTTATCAATTGGCAATGGCTGTTGAGAAGTCTGGAATTGATACTGTAGAAGTTAGATCTGCATTAACTTGTGAATCTACTAGAGGTATTTGTGCAAAATGTTACGGACAGAGTTTATCTACGCTTAACAAAGTTCAAATTGGTGAAGCAGTTGGTGTAATTGCAGCACAATCTATTGGAGAACCTGGTACACAGTTAACATTGCGTACATTCCACGTTGGTGGGGTTGCAGGTAATATTTCTGAAGAAAATAAATTAATTGCTAAGTTTGACGGTAAAGTTGTAATTGACGATTTACGCACAGTTGTTGGTAAAGACAATGATGGTAAAGAGGTTGAAATTGTAATTTCTAGAACAGCAGAAATTAAGATTATAGACAAGAAAACCGGAATTACTCAAAGTACAAATATTATACCTTACGGTTCTATTATCTTTGATAAAGAGCGTAAATCTATTAAAAAGGGAGATGTAATTGTACAATGGGATCCATTTAACGGGGTTATTGTTTCTGAGTTTGAAGGAAAAGTGAAGTTTGATAATCTATTTCAAGGTATTAACTACTCTGTAGAAGTTGATGAGCAAACAGGTTTCCAAGAGATTGTAATGATTGATTCTAAGAACAAGAAAATCATTCCATCTTTAATAGTAGAAGATAAAGACGGTAATGCTTTACGTTCATATAGTTTACCTTTAGGTGCACACTTAATGGTAACTGATGGAGAGAAAGTAGAGACAGGTCATACTTTAGTTAAAATACCAAGAAAATCTGGTAAAGCTGGGGATATTACAGGAGGTTTACCTCGTGTAACAGAGTTATTCGAAGCACGTAATCCTTCTAACCCATCTGTTGTTTCTGAGATTGATGGTGTTGTTTCTTTCGGTAAAATTAAACGTGGTAATAGAGAAATTATCGTAGAATCTAAAACTGGAGATATTAGCAAGTATTTAGTAAAACTTTCTAATCAGATTTTAGTTCAAGAAAATGACTTTATTAAAGCGGGTATGCCGTTATCAGACGGAGCTACAACTCCTTCAGATATTTTAAGAATTCAAGGGCCTTCTGCAGTGCAAATGTACTTAGTAAATGAAATACAAGAAGTATATCGTTTACAGGGTGTAAAAATTAACGACAAACATTTCGAAGTTGTTGTTCGTCAAATGATGCGTAAAGTTAAAATTATAGATTCTGGAGATACTTTATTCTTAGAGAATCAATTAATTCATAAGATTGACTTTATCAAAGATAATGATGAAATTTTTGGAATGAAAGTGGTTGAAGATGCTGGAGATTCTGAAAACTTAAAACCAGGTCAAATTATTTCTGCACGTCAATTAAGAGATGAAAATTCTTTATTAAGAAGAAATGATCAAAACTTAGTAGAAGCAAGAGATGCTAAACCTGCAACAGCAGAACAAGTGTTACAAGGTATTACAAGAGCATCACTACAAACAAAATCGTTTATTTCTGCAGCTTCTTTCCAAGAGACTACAAAAGTATTAAACGAGGCTGCTGTAAGTGGTAAAATAGATACATTAGAAGGCTTAAAAGAAAATGTAATTGTTGGTAAGAGAATTCCGGCTGGTACAGGTATGAGAGCTTATGAAAAAATTCTAGTTGGTCCTAAAGACGAAATAGAAAAAAGTTTCTAAATATAACGTGTAAACGTTTAAGAGTTTAAAAGTTGAATTGTTTACTGTAAGTTAATTACACTATTCAGTTCAACTTTTTTCTTTTTATAACTTTTATACATTAATAAATACACACTATAAATTATGGAAGAAAATCAAAACAAAGACGGACAAATAAATATTGAATTAGATCAAGTAATTGCGGAAGGAACCTATTCTAACTTGGCAATTATCAACCACTCTATGTCAGAATTTATTGTAGATTTTATTAATATCATGCCAGGAGTGCCAAAAGCAAAAGTAAAATCTAGAATTATACTAACACCACAACACGCCAAACGCTTAACACAAGCTTTAGCAGATAATGTTAGAAAATTTGAGGAGCAACATGGTGAAATTAAGGATTACGAGCAACCTCCAATTCCAATGAATTTTGGACCAACGGGACAGGCATAAAAAAAAGCGAAACTTTAAAGTTTCGCTTTTTTATTTGCGTAAAGTACAAACACTTTATTACCTAAATTAACTTTTTTAAATAGAGAGAATAACAAATTTGGAAATGTTTTTTTTATTATAACCATATTTGTTTCAGATTGTATTTCTTTTAACTTCTCATTTTCTAAATCATTAATAGAAAGAATTAATACGTTTGTAGTATTTTTATCAGTACTAAAAATAGATTGGTATTTGTCTTTTTCTATGTTGATGAATTTTGCATTTTTTTCTTTATAAAAATTAGCATTCAGAGACCATAGATACTTAGGGTAAAAATCATCTGTTACATAAATATTAAGGTTTTCTCTATTATTAAGTTGATGTATTTTGGACACAATACCAGCTCTTCCTTCTCCAGCAGCTCTTGTATTGGCGAAAATTAGCCCAAAAACATTCAATAATAAAATTAGAATTAGACTAATATTTAAACATTTTTTATTTTTAATAAACCACTTCTTCTCTATTATGTATTCATAAGCTACGATTAATATAATTGGGGCGAAATTAATTAATGGAAAAAGAAAGCGTATTTCTTTATGAGATACTAAAGAATGAATAATTAAAAAAGGAATTATTGCCCAAGTAATAAGACTTGTTTTTTTATGGTATGTGAAAATGATAGTTGAAGAAATTAAAAGAATTCCTATTGGTAAAAGTGCATAAAATAGAATTAGAACAATATAAAAGTACCAAGGAGATACACCAAATTCAGCAGCCTTGTTATTTATAATATTTTCTACAAAGTAATTATAAGGTGCAATGGTTAGTTCTCCATAAAACCAGGAATCTAATAGTATTCCTAGAAAAACTGTAAATAGAATACCTAAAAGGATTATTATAATTTTATTTAATTTCTCTTTTCTAATAAAGATTAGCCAGAATATAACTCCTAAAATAGCAAAAGCTATTTGATATCTAAATAAAAAACTAGAACCAAAAATTAAACCTAAAAAAAGATAATGATAATAGTTTTTTTTATTTTTTAGAATTATTGTAATTCCAAATAAAAAAAGCAATCCAGACCAAGTTTCTGATGAAAATCTAACATTAATAAAAGGTAGAAACCAGAGAAAATAACTTAAAAAATAAAAAACTATCCAGTTGCTGGTCCTGATTAATTTTTTTGCTTCGCTTATAAAGTTGTTGATAAATAAAAGAACTACAACAGCACTTAATAGTCTTAAAGTAAGTGCTTTTGAATAAGGATCTGATATTGAGAAAAAGCTTGATATTTTAAATATTAGAAATGCTAAGAATGGTTGAATACTAGACCTAATTTGTTTAGAATACTCCCAGGGAAGATCTTGAGGTGTATTGTTACCATCTAATATCCCCGAAAATTCGATGATCTGATAGTGTTCATCAGGATTAAAATACCCAACGCTAAAATAAGCTGTTAAAGTATAAAAAATTAATGCTATGAAGAAAAACTTTTTTTGCCAAGTAAATTTAAAATCCATATAAATATTAAATTTACTTAATAATTATAATTTCCTAGATTTATTAATCAACCAAAAATCTGCTAAAACCAAAGCAGTCATTGCTTCTACAATAGGTACAGCTCTAGGTACAACACAAGGATCATGTCTTCCTTTACCTGTAATCTCTGTAATTTCATATTCTGAGTTAATAGTCTGTTGAGAACTCATAATGGTTGCAACAGGCTTAAAAGCGACTCTAAAGTAGATATCCATACCATTACTAATTCCGCCTTGTATACCTCCAGATAAATTAGATTGTGTAGAACCATCTTCGTTAAAGATGTCGTTGTGTTCTGAGCCTTTCATTTTTGCACCACAAAAACCGCTTCCAAATTCAAAACCTTTTACGGCATTTATAGATAACATCGCACTACCTAATTGCGCATGTAATTTTTGAAAAATTGGTTCTCCTAAACCTACAGGTACATTTTGGGCAACACAAGTTACGGTACCACCAATAGTATCTCCTGCTTTTCTGATTTCTTGTATTTTTGTAATCATTTTTTCTGCAGAAACTTCATCCGGACAACGCACAATATTACTTTCAGTTTTAGAAAAATCTAAATCTTGATATGGTTTGTCTATAAAAATATCTCCAACAGAAGATGTAAAAGCATTGATATTCATGCTAGCAATTAGCTGTTTAGCCAAAGCACCAGCAACCACCCAATTGGCCGTTTCACGGGCAGAACTTCTTCCACCACCTCTATAATCTCTATTTCCAAACTTCTTATCATACGTAAAGTCTGCATGAGAAGGTCTGTACACATTGGTATTGTGATTGTAATCTTTAGATTTCTGATTGGTGTTTCTAATAATAAAACCAATAGAAGTACCTGTTGTTTTTCCTTCAAAGATTCCCGAAAGAAATTCAACTGTATCTGGTTCTTTACGCTGAGTAACTATTTTAGATTGCCCAGGTTTACGTCTATCTAACTCATTTTGAATGGCTTCAAAATCGAGCTCTAATCCGGCAGGGAAACCATCTATAACACCACCAATAGCAGTTCCATGAGATTCTCCATACGTTGTTACTTTTAATAAATTTCCAAAGGAATTAAATGACATAATTATATAATTAGAATAATGAATGCAAATATAACAAACTAGGTTGCAAGAATTCTAGATTCAGTAAGTTTTGTAATGATTTCTAAAAAAAATATATTGTTTGTAATACTTGATTTATAAGGAGATAGAAATATGAATGAATGATATTCAAAAATAATTAAAAATAATTCACTTTTTCTTTTTGAAAACTAAAAAATGTTTATATATTTGCAGCCGCATTCAGGGTATACCTGATGAGACACACTGGAGAAATGGCAGAGCGGTCGAATGCGGTAGTCTTGAAAACTATTGACTGTAACAGGTCCGGGGGTTCGAATCCCTCTTTCTCCGCAAAACCCTTGATAATCAGCTGATTATCAAGGGTTTCTTTTTTAAGTTGACAGTTCCTTTATTAGCTTCCCTTTCTTTTATTATTTATTTTTCCTGTATTTTATCTTTATTCTACTATTTTGTAAAGAAACAATTGATATAAATTATCGTATTGTTTGACTATAACTTTTTCTTAAAAAGACACTTATGGAAAATCCTTTTGAAATTTTAAATGAAAGATTAGATCGAATTGAGCTTTTATTACTTAAAATAGAATCATATATGGGGTTTAATGAGTTAATTCCTGTTCATTCTAAAGTTATGGATATTACTCAATGATCATCCTATTTGAGTTTATCTAAATCATGTATTTATAAATATACTCATTCTAAAAATATACCTCATTCAAAAAAAGGTAAAAAGTTATATTTTGAAAAGGAATTAATTGATAATGGGGTGCTAGAAAATAAAATACGTACAATGGATGAATTAGAACAAGAAGCCATAAAATATTCTCTAAAAAAAAGATAAATTAATAAGTTTTAGCTAAGTTTATATGATTAAATCAATTGCTAATTTAATCATGTATCAACTATAGTTGGACATTGGTAGCTGAAATAATTAAAAAATTTATAGATGAGTAATTTAAAATACATCTCTGAAAAGTTAAAAAAGAACGAAATAGTTTATTTGCTAAATGAATTTGAAGAAATAGTAATTAAATTAGTACCAATTAAAAACAGCTACAAGTGTATTGCTAAAACTAAAATTATTAAATCTAATGAATATGAAATAGACAAAACCACAAACTTGGCTTTAGAAACAGAAATAGGAGGTAAGATAATTACAAAAAAAGAATATGACGAATATTAATATGAAGAAATAAAGATAGATAGAAGGACGAAAAGCTTTAAAAAACATCTTATTACTTTGATAATATCTACTTGTTTTTTTGAATAGTATTTAAAATCTTTTTACGGGAATTTTTTTAGTTCTCAACGTTTTGGTTTATTCCTCAAAATCCAATAACTTTAAAATATCAGTAGCAATGTTATTTCTAAGATTACCATCATTATCTAAAACAGAAACAAACCCCATTTTACATTGATGATCAATTTCTTTAGGTTCTTCACTATGGATTGAGTAATCATCCGTTAAGTACGATTTAAATTTATTTTCAGATGTTTCTCCAGGATACAATAAAACGGCTTTCTCTGCATCCCAAAAACGACAATAGGCATACATTTGACGTAAATCACTTACAGAAGCAGAACTTTTTTGAGGTCGTTTCCATTTGGTGTCTATAATGTAGGTTTGATTCCCTTTTCTTAAAACAATATCAGGTCTTAAACTATTGGCTCCCCAAAATGATTTTGATTCTTGTCCTGAAACTTTAATATCTGTTCCTTCAGACGCTTTTTGGAGTTGTTTTAAAACATATTCTTCCCAAAGTTGATTCATGTCAAACAATAAAGACAACATTTTTTCTTTTCCGCTAGCAATATCTGGAGAGTAATTTAAAATAATCAATCGTGCTAAATCTAAGGCAGGTTTATAGCTATTCGATTTTCTGTTTAATATAATTGTATTTAACTGTTTTGCGGTAATGGTTTTGGTATCTACTTCAGGAAAACTTAACAGAACTCTATTTGTTGAGTCTTGCAATCTTGTGCCTTTTGTAAATTGACTTACAATAGTTAACGCTTTGTACAATACTTGATGTAAAAAATGGTTGCTATCATACACTTGATGCGTTGTATAAAAACGTTCTTTATGAACGATATTATGTCTTATGTTTCCTGCAAATTCTAGCTTTCCTTTTAGTGCTTTTGTATTTTTAGTTTGTTTTCTATATTGTTTGATGAAACCTTTTCGAACCAAGATTTCTACTTCTTTTAAGTACAACTCAAAATAGATTTCTAATAAATTAAGATGTTGTCTTTTTACATTTGCATCTCCAGAGGAATCTGCTTTAATTTTTCCACAAGCTTTCAGCATTTTTAATAAAACACCTTTCCACTTGTAATCTTCATCATCTTTATCTGCTTTTGGATTAATCTCTATAATCAAACCATCAACCTGAATAACACCAACATACTGATTAAAGCGAATCCCTTTTGCTATAGGTTCAAAATAATTGCCATCATGGTATTCGTTTAGTTTTAAAAGCGCATCTAAATGCGTTTGTTTAAAACCTTGTGTACCAATGTATAATTTTTGGTGTTCGAAAACGGATATTTTATGCTGTTTTACCAATGCTATTCAGAAATTTATTTTTTACCTAACAACTCTAAAACGGCATCAATAACCGTATCTTCATCAATATGTTTTAGTTCGTAACTAGCGATTTTAAAATCGTTCGCATTGTCATATTTAAAATTAGCAAAATGAATCGTATCATTTTTCTTTATTTCAACAAAACCTTTGCCAAGTACTAAGCCTATTTTCCCATAATCTCCGTAAAAATACTCTTGTAATAAAGGCACAATTTTATTATTAAAAGCGTTAGCTAATTTCTCAGGTGAAGTAACATTTACAAAGTAGGAGTGACCAATGGTATGATCTCTATCGATTAATAATTCTATCCGCTCATTTATCGTTTTTAAAACCTCAGAAAGTTTGATTTCTTCAATTTCTTCTTCATTAATTACGGTATAATCTGGCATCATTTCTTTAAATTCAAAACGACGACGTAAAGCAGTGTCTAAAGCCTCTACACTTCTGTCTGCTGTATTCATAGTTCCATAGATGTCAATATTAGAAGGTACGCTGAATGCTGTTTTAGAGTAGGGAAGTTTAATGCTTATTTCGTTTTTAGCGTCTTTACGTTTGTCTATTTCTATCAATGTAATTAGTTCTCCAAAGATGGCAGAAACATTCCCTCTGTTTATTTCATCAATAAAAATGGCGTATCTATTATTAGGATCATTTTTTGCTCGTAAACATAATTTTTTAAAAACACCATCTTCAATGGCATATCCTAAATCTTTGGATTCTTCTCCTTCTTCTGGTGAAATTGGCTTGATTCCTTCAATAAAATCTTCATAAGCAAAAGATTGATGAAATGTAACAAAGTCGTAGTTTTTAATTGTTATATCATCATTTGCTTTATATTTTTTTATTTTTTCTAAATGTTCAAGAGCTTCTGGGTAAAGTTCTTTTAATTGTGTATCCACAATTGACCATTTAGAATTGTCATTTTTATTGAAAATTAGTGGCTCAATACGTTGCTGTACTTTCACGTTTTTACATTCTAAAACAGTGTGTGTTTGTAATGAACTCCATAAAATTGGTCTAATATTTTTAGAGGAGGATAATTTAGATTTAGCAATTATTAACTCATGATTCAATAAATCATTAGTTTTTGCCAATTTAAGATCTAGAACTGCAATCGTAATTATTTGCCACCAAGTAAAATCAGTGACAAAATTTTCTAAATATTGTGATCTAGTTATACTACCTTGAGCTACTGTATATTTTTCAAATAGTTGATCTTTTAAATAAAACGTTTTCCCTGTTCCTGGAGGTCCGTATAGAATTTTGTTTGTTGGTGCAGTATTATTTATCTCTATTACATTCTTATTTTCAACTTTCCCTCCATTCATAATCGCTAATAGTTTGTCGTAATAATTTTCATTTTCATTTCCTTTTTCTTTGTATTTGGTAATATTGGTTAAGGTTTTTAATGCCAAATTACCATCTAATTTCCAATTACCTTTTAAAATCCAATCTACATTTCTATAATTTTTATAAGATGCTCTCTCATCATCAAAAAATAGTTCCGAAGTAACTTCTCCGTAGCCTAACAATTCATGCAGCCCTTTTTTAACAATAATAATATCTCCTGGTTTCATTACTTTTAAAAACTCGTAATTCGCAGCGGTATTATTTGTTTTAGCCGAAGTGGTATTCGCTAATTCTTGAAGTTTTATTTTAATGGATTTTTTAGTGGAATATGCATTTAAATCACCTAAATCATCCCAACCAAGTCCCATAATTCCCTTTTCATAAAACTCGTCCCATTTACTAGCATTTTCTCCTGGAGCATACATCCAATAATTTATAGGTTCAAATTTGTTAAACATTTGATATAAAATGTCTTGAGCTACTAAAAGATGGTTAGAGCCATCATAATAGTCTGGAATAAAAGATTTTACTAATTCAATAAGTTCGGTATCATTTTCTATATATTCAGAAATTATTTGATGTATCAATTCTAAATAATGTGCATACCTTTCATTTATTTTTGCTTGTTCAATATTTAATAAATCGCACAATTCCTTATAATAGGAATACTTGTAAAAAGTATATTTTTCTGGATTGTAAAAAGTTAAATAAACCGATATGGTTCTTTCATCTTGATGATGCGAAAGAGTTTCTCCTAACCCTCTATGAATTTTTAAAGTTTCTTCGTTAAACGCTTTAACTCTAGTATTTAAATCAATAGATTCATTAAAGAGATTCTTAAAAAGGAAACGTATTTTTTCGGGTTCTTTAAGTAATAATTGTTTAATAACCGCTTTACTCATAGCATAAGGCAAATTGCTATAATCAATTTGTTTTACTTCATCTAAAAAATTATCGGCTTTTAAATTAGGAAGTCCTTTGTATTTTTTTAGTAATTCCCATTTGTAACGTTCATCTTTTAAATGTGTTTTTTCAATTTCTCTTTTGTAATTATTTATAAGGGGTTGCAATTTGTTCTTATACATCTCAATAATTTAAAAACTCAACTTGTTGTGATTCTATTTTCTAATGTTATTTGGATAACATATCATTTATTTTATTATTAATCCCGCATCCCAAAGTGCCAAAACAACATCCATTTGAGAATTAGATCTTTTGTCTCCTAAATTTAATTCTGCCCAAAGTTCTTTTGGAGTATAGATTTTATTATCAGCCCATTTTAATATTTCAATAGCTTGCAAGGCATATTCTTTATTTTTTACAGATTTTGTGTAATTCCCTCTTGGTATTCCTTTAACCAAACCTGCTTCGCACAAACCTAAAAATGTTCCTTTCGGACAACCCTTTTCTTGAGAACTTTTTGTTTCAAAAACCTCTTTTGCGGCTCTAGCGTAAATTTCTGTAATAGCATAAGAGCTTTTATAATTTTGTACTGCTTTTAAAGCTGTTTGTCCGTATTTATTCATAGCGTTTTTTTTTATTGATTTCTTATTTCTGCAAATTCAAACGAAAACTTATAGTTAGAGCAATCTAAAATAATGGAATCTTCAGTTTTATGTTTTATTAAATACCGCTCTTTAAAGTTGTTTAACTTTTTAGAATCATCATTAAAGATATATCTGATGTCTTTATATTTTAGTTGCCATTCTAACATATCTAATTCATTTGAAGTATCTGTTTTTTTATAATCGGAAACGGCTTTTTTAGTTCTTTCAGCGTCTTCTATAATAGTAAGTACAAATAAATTGTCAACAACAAAATTAGAAAAGTCATAATAAAATTTATATTCTAAATATTTTCTTAATGGTATGCAATCATAAAGTTCTTTAACCAATTTATACCAATCTCCAAATACATCTAATGGTATAATTGAACCTTTTAAAGCCTCAAATTGGGAGTAAAATGGATCAATTCTAGTAATAAAAGAAATATACTCATCAGTGGGTTTGTAACTTAATTCTTCATCGTTCCAAACACAAAAAATGATTGGTGTTGTTTCTTCTTTATCTTGGTAAAGCTTAAATTGAGAACCATTATAAATATCTATAATCTCATTATTTTCTAATTCAAATAAGAATGTTAAAGATCTTTTATCTGCTGTAATAAATTGACAACCTTCTAAACTATAAGTTCCAGAATCTTCTTCGGAAACTCTTTTTTTGATTTTAGAAAATTCTTTAATATCAGCTTCTTTTAACGTAATAAAAATTTCTTCTAACTTTTCTAAAAAAAGATCTTTGGTAATATTCATAATAGAAGTGTCATTCTCTAAAACTAGAGATAACATATCTATATTCATTTCTGAAATATATTTTACAAGTGCTTCTTTTTTAGTCATTTTGAATTATTTATACATTTCTCTCCATTCCAAACCTGCGTTTATAATTTCGGTACAATAAACATCCATGTTTACACTCCAATAAGCTGGTTGATACGCGTTAATACATAATTTATCATTTGAAATAGGGTAATAATGAGTGTTGTTTGTTACTTCATTTATTATATGCTTGTCAGATAAGTCCCAACCTATTTCTTTTAACTTTTCTAAGTTAAAATATTTTAAAGTATTACCAAAAATAAGAATGTTAGGCTCGTATTCTTCTATTTGTTTTAGAAGTAATTCTTCATATTCATTATAAGATTCTTGTATTTCTTTATCCTTAGATTGAGCTCCTCCACCTGTTTTTTTTATGTTGATATAAGCAATTTCTTCTCCAATTGAATACACTTCTTTTTCTTCTGCAACGGGTAAATCTGCATATTCTTTGTTATTTAATAAACCATAAGAAGCGTATATAATTTTTCTGAAAATTGGGTATACTAAAATATTAGCTTTCGTATCTTTTTTAGTTTCTATATCGGCTATAGATAAATAGTCTTGATATGTCCAACTTTCTGTAGAATTAGGTTCTTTTAAAACCCAAAGTATTTTTGTTTTTACTTTGGCATATTTTTCAGAATTAATAATACCATCTACATTAATGCTTTTTCCTGAATGATTAATTTTATTGATTAATTTTTCAATATTTTCTTGAATATCTTTAAAATTATTTTCCATATTTCTTTTTTTTTATTTATTAAATTTTAGGTGTCATAATTCGTTGGAATTTTTCTTTACCAGTAACACTTGTTCCATTTATTCCATATTTTTTAGATTTTCTATTCCACCAAGAACTTGCGGATGGATGAGGAACAGAACCAACATAAGGTAGTTTTTCTTTTTGCTCTTTAGATGCATGATTCATAAAATCATTATAGGCTTTACTACTTACAAAAATTATTTTGTTAGGTTTTAAAACTTCGGATAATACGATTAAGTTTTCTAAAGCCGTTTTACTATCTATTTCATGAATATTAATAGAATCTCCTTCAACCTCAGAGGGTCTTTGAAAGTAATTAAGATATACACATTCTTCAAATAACTTTATTTCGGATCCTATTTCTTCATTAGCTTTTTCTAAATTATTAAATATGCCAAAACCTTTTGGTAACTTTTTTCCTTGTTGTTCCTTATAATGTTTAATAACTCCTCTTGTATCAAACCAAGCTTTATCATCACCAATAATCTTATAAATTGATATTGGATTATTGTACCAATCATCCGTAGAAAATAGATTGTTATGTTTTTTAGGTAAATAATGACTTTCAGCAATTATAAAAGTTTTAGCTCTGGCTTCATTATACTTTAAACCAATATGCGGTAAATAGTTAGGGTGCAATTTTAAATGAGGTAATTTAGATAGTAAATCAGTATCATAAGTTTTAATACAGTTCATATCATTATTTTATAAATTACTAAATATTAAAATGAAATTACTTGGTAATTCGTCTTGATTAATTTCTAAAAACAAATTACGCTTCAGACTTATTAAAAACTGTAATAAGATATAATAACGGAATTATACCAATAAGAATTGATGCAATAATTGTACTAGAATTATCTGTAAAAATGTCTAAAATGAATACTAAAGCATAACTTATTACAGTTGCATAAGCGAATTTTGAGATTCTAGAAGCCATACTATTTTCAAGTTTAGATAGTTTTTTTCCTAGTTTAAAGAAATAATACCAATTCACAAAAAGTGAAATAACCACCACCACTATTAAAGCCACAATAAAGTTACTTAAGGAGTCTGAACTATCAAGTTTATCTTCAAATTTAGTAGCTAGTTTTATTCCAACTCCTAAAATTATTGAAGTAACAATTAAAATATTTATATCTCTATTTGCTTTTATAAAATTTAATACGTCATTTAAGTATTTTTTTATATTACTTAAAAGATAATACGTTGCTATTACTAATGCAGTAATTAAAAAGCCATAAAATTTACTGCTTTCTAATTCTTTATATTCCATAATACCCATAACAATGGTTATTATAGATAATAAAATTGCGTTTAAATTTATTGCTTCAATTGCGTCTTTGGCCTTGTCTTCTGTATCTTTAGTTTTCTCGTTTTTAGGGTTTGAACCAGGAATTGGTGGTGGTTCTTTTAGAAAAAGATCATTTAATTCTGGAAGTTGAGATGCTTTTATCCAATTTCCCATTCCTCCTTTCCATACTAACGTATCTTTAGATACTTTTCCTTTTAATTCTGTTTTAGATAATGGACCTATTTTTTGATCATTATCTGCGTAGTAGTACTCTTTCATAATTATTTTGGGGTATATTAATTATTTAGTGGTTCTCTTTCTTTTTATGAGATACAACTTTCTTCTATTATTAATTCTCTTTTTTATGTTTTTCACTCTCCTCAGCAACCAAATTCAAAGAATCTTTTGCGTTTTCATTATAAGATTGCTTTATCTCGACTTCGCTCGATACAGGTTCACCTCGCAATGACGAATGAACGTGTCATTGCGAGGAGGTACGACGTGGCAATCTGTTTGTTATTAAGATTGCTTCGTGCCTCGCAATGACGAAACTGCCTTTTCTGCACCACCAACTGTAATTTGCCCATTCATTAACATAGGCAATAACCAATCTCGTAATTCTGAAAGTTTTTGGTTTTCTAACTCTAATAAATTTTGTTTCTTAAAAATTGGTTTTGATATTTTATAATATTCTTCCAAAACATTTTCATTTGGAATAGAAATCATTAAAGTTCTTAAAGTAGATGTTGAAACTTCCTTAAAAGTTGAACCTGATGAGTATGCTTCAATTTTTGGAATTTGATTTTTTACAGAATAATAAATAAATTCTGATGAATAATTTTCTTTGGGAACAAAAGACTTAAAACCTTGATTTGTTGTTACTTCTTGTCTGGAAATTGCTAAATAACCAATTGGCGCTCTTGAACTTAATAAAACAGTTCCTTTTGGCATTAACTTTAAAGAAGCACTTTTAATTCCAATATTTGTAACATCCCATTCTCCTCTTGTAATAAATTTTTTTCCTTTGTTTTGTGACAAATCTTTTGGAGTAATCCAAGATGTGTTATTTTCTTTTGTGAAGTTTTCTATTATTGCTTTTGAAGGTGTGCTTCCTCCTGTAATTGTAGAGATAGTATCGAAAGTTCCACTTTCCCAACCAACAGGAATCTCACGTTTCAACTCATCATTAAAAACCATTTTTCCACCAGAAGATTTATAAGGTTTAGAATTTCCTGAAGTAAGAGGTTCTGAATCAAGTTCAGAACTTGTTGCTAACGCAACAGGAAAATCGAATTGAACAAACCAATAATCATACAACGTTTTTGCCATTGCTTCTAATTCTTGGTTTATTTTATTGTTGATTTCTATTTTTGCATCTAAATCGGATAAAACTTTGGCAATCTTTTTTTGGCATACAAGATTTTTATGAATTGATAATTTCAGTTTATCAAATTCAGTTTTATTTAACATTGGTAAAGCTGTACTTCCTAAAGCAGCCGTTCTTAATAATTTATAGTTATTTTTTAACTGATAATAGATATAATCTGAATCATAATAATTTGAATTAACAATAATAGAGTTTATCTGTTGATTAGTTATTGCAGTGGAATTATTAATTGTAACTTTTCCCATAGCTGAACCTATACAGGAAACAAGAACACTTTTAGGTGGAAGTATTTTGTTTTTCAATTTATTTAGTCCATTTTCTGACAAATATCTGTTTGTTCGATAAATTGTTTTATCATCAAAATTATCACTAGGAGTAATAAACATATACTCTTCACCAAAATCTTCTGGAAATTTAGATGAAGGTGTTTTACCAGTAATAGTTTGTCCTATTTGACCTATTTCAATATCAATCATATTTCAAACTTTTTAAATTGGATTGAATTTCCTTTTCCAACGTTTTAGATTCAGCAAACAACGTTTCTAAATTACTTTCAAAACTGTTCATTTTAGTAGCAAACTCATCCGCAGAAATATCTATGTATTCAATTTTAACTTCAAAATATTGTCCTGCACTTAAACTGTAGTTTTTGGCGGTAATATCATCATAAGAAACTACTACAGAGAAATCATCTTGTATTTCTTTTGCATTAAAAACATCAATAATTTGTTGTTCTTCAGCATTACTTAAAACGGTTTTTTGGTTTTTACCCTCTTTCACTTTGGTGCCTAAATTAGAAGCATCAATTAAAACCACATCTTTGGTATTCGCTTTGTCTAAAAACAAAATACTAACGTTGGTACCTGTAGTTGCAAAAATATTAGAAGGCATAGAAACCACACCAGCCAACATTTTACTTTCCACCAGTTTTTGTCTAATTTTTTTATCAATACCACTTTGTGCGGTAATAAAACCCGTTGGCACTACAATTGCCGCTTTTCCTTTGGCAGACAAACTGTGCATAATGTGTTGTATAAACAACAAATAAATTGCCATGGAGTCTTTCTTGGTTTTAGGAATATTTGGTATTCCTGCAAAAAAGCGTTCTTTATTGGCTTTAGAATCTAAAGATGCCGAATAATCAGAAAAATCTAATTTAAACGGCGGGTTAGAAACAATATAATCGAAGGTTTGTAATTGTCCGTTTTCTTGTTTATGTGTTGGGTTAGAAATGGTATTGCCTTGTATAATGTTTTGTATGGAGTGTACTAAATTGTTTAAAATTAGGTTTAAACGCAATAAACCAGAAGATTTCTGAGAAATATCTTGGGAGTAAATAGTACATTTATCTTCGCCAATTTGGTGTGCAATATTCATTAACAACGTACCAGAACCTGCACTTGGGTCGTAACAAGTTACATTGGTTACGTTTTTGTCTGTTACCAAACAAGCCGCCATAATTTTTGCAACTGCATGAGGTGTAAAATACTCGGCATATTTACCACCGCTATTGCTATTGTAATCTTTTATTAAATACTCGAAAATGGTGGCAAAAAAATCGAACTTTTGTTCAAAAATATGCTCGAAACTAAAACCAACCAATTTGTTAACCAATGCTTTGCAAAATGCATCTTTATTGTCGGTTACGTATTTGCTAATATCATCAAACAAGACTACCTTTTCTCCACCTTGTGTGAGTACCGAAAAAATATCATTATTTGCTCTGGCAACTTCTAAAAAGGTTTCGTCAAAAATTTCTGCAAATTTGTCCTTGTTTTGTTGTTCAAACAAACGAGATAATAAGTTTTTAGGTGCAAAAACAGCCGTGTCTTGGCTAATTTGCATGGTTAACATTTCTAAATCGTCTGCGGATAAGTTTTTTAAAGCAGCATCAAAATCTGCTGCTTCGGCTAAAGTTGGTTCTAATTGTTTTAGTTCGTAAACGTATTTGTCGTTTAAGAATTTGTATAAAAATACTTGGGTAATTATTTTAAATTCGTTTCCGTCATTTCCTAAACCGTAATTAGCACAAACGCTTTTTAGGTCATCTATTAATGCTTTGGTTTTGGTTTCAAAATTTTGTGTTTGAGTCATTTTATATTAGGTGCTATTTTATTTTTAAAGTTCTCGACTGCGCTCGAACTGACATTCGTAATTCGTAATTAGGCATTCGTAATTTTTTAATTATTTCTATTCAATACACTTATCACTAATCGTTTTACGGTTTCCATTTCTTCTGGTTTACTAGAAGCAATAAAAAGGGTTAAACTTGCTAAGGTGTCATTACTAATTATGGGTTGATTTTGGTTATTAAATAGTATGTTGTTTTGTTGTAGGAATTTTAAAAAGCAAGCTGCTGCAATCCGCTTGTTTCCATCTACAAAAGAATGGTTTTTTACGACTAAATATAATAACATTGCTGCTTTTTCTTCAATACTTGGGTAAAAATCGGTGGTACCAAAACCTTTTTCAATCTGGGCAACAGAACTCTGAAAACTTTTGTCTTTTTCTTTACCAAAAACATCAGAATCAAATTCGGTAAGCATTTGATTGATTAATTTTTGATACTCAGAGATACTTGGATACTCTGCTTCTTTTGTGGTAAGTCCTTTTGCGTCTAGTTCTTCGTGATCATAATCATCTAACAAACTCAACCCTTTTGCAAAAACACTTAACCAATGGTTGTCTGCTGTCTTTTCTTCTATAACTCTGCTTAAAATGGTGATACCATCTTTTAGAATTTGTACTTCTTGTTCTTTTTGTGCTAAACGTTTTTCGTTTATTGTATATCCTTTAACTAAATGTTCTTTTAAGGTTTGGGTTGCCCATTTCCTGAATTTTGTAGCTTGTAAGGATTTTACTCGGTAGCCAACAGATATGATAACATCTAAATTATAATATTTTACATCTTTAGATTGTTGTTTACCTTCTATAGCACCATGTTTAGTGGTATGTGCAAAATTTGCACATACCACTTTTTCGTCCAACTCTTGTTCTTTAAATATATTACGAATATGTCTTCCTATAACAGTTCTATCCCTTTCGAATAAAATAGCTAATTGCTCTTGATTAAGCCAAACAGTTTCCTTTTCAAATTGAATATTTACTTCAATTTGATTGTTACTAGATTCATATATAATTATTTCGTTCATTTTATATATTTTGAACTACCGAGTATTTTTCGGAAGTTGCTTTTTATATTCTATTAAGCAACATTTCCATTATATTCGTTGATGTATTCTTTTACTAAAATATTATTTATGCGTTTTACATCGGTTGCATTGATGTTGATGTTTTGTTTGTTTTTAAATTGATTAATCACCAAACGCATCATCATTTTTTCTACATAACGCTCGTTTTCTAATATTTTTGCATTTTGTAAAATCTCATTATCTACTTCTGTTTTTAATCCTTTTAAGGCTTCAAATAATTTACGTTCGTTATCTGTTAACGGGTTTTTCTCTAGCAATCTTTTATGGATTCGTGCATACTTTTCATCATAATCATACTTTGCTCTCAATAGCTGATTTTCTCTTTCTAGTTTTTTTGCTTTGGTGTAAATTTCATTTAAAGCTTTTATATTGGCTTCCATTTCTTCTTTGGTAACTTCACTTAAATTTTTCTTTTTAAACAAACGTTCTAACTCTTCTCTTAAAGAAACAAAAACTGGGTCTTTCTGGTCGAAATTACCACCTAACATTTCTCTTGTTTTTTGTAAAGTGTCTTTCAGTTCATCTGCCAACACCATTTCTTCTTGCTTTATTTTGGTAAAAGCAAAAATGACATCTTCTAAAGCAGTGTTTAAAATGTTGTTGGTTTCTAAGTTGGTTTCTAAAGCTATTTTTGTGTTGATAAGTGCTAGTCTATCGTTGGTCATTCTAGATAAAATAACCAGTTTTCTAAAATCTAACTGTTCTAATAATTCAAAATTACCAGATAAACGAATTAGGTTATACAATTCTTTAGAGTTGTTTAAAACTTTAGCAATTTGTCTTATTTCTGTGCGATCGTTTATTTCTGAAATTTGCTGACTAAATACTTCTGCATTTATAGTGTCAAATTTAAAAAGGATATCTTTTATCTCTTCAATCTCTTTTTTTATTTCTTCCGCAGATTTAAATAAATTGGAATAATGTTCCATTTCATCACCTAACTCAGATTGCAACTCGTTAAAATAATCTTGATTTGTTTTATCGAATTCTTTCTGAATATCAGCAAAATCGACTACAAAACCATATTTGTGATTTTTGTAGGTTCTGTTAACTCTAGTAAGTGTTTGTAATAAATTGTGCGATTTTATTTTACGACCAATGTATAATTTCTTTAATCGTTTTGCATCAAAACCAGTTAATAGCATATTGTAGACAAACAGCAAATCGATATTGCCTGCTTTGTAATCTGCAACCCAATCATTTCTATCTTGTTTTGTACCCACATCGTGCAAAATTACTTGTGCTTTTTTTACTTTGCTTTTTTCTAATTTTTGATTTCCATAATGTTCAGGATCTTCGGCTGCTTGTGAAAAATAAGAAGCTTCTTCATTTACGGCATATTTATCTTGAAATATTTCAAACATCATTTTTGCTTGGTCAGAAGAATCGCAAACTACCATTCCGCCAATAGAAGTATCATCCATAGAAATTCGTGCTTGCTCCATATCCTGTACAATATAGTTTAGCATTGGTTCTACAAATTTATGATGTGCAAAGATTTTCTTTTTATCAGCATCACCTTCTAAAACTTTAATTTTTTCTAAAGTTTCTTGTAAAGTCAGTTTAAATTTGGTTTCTATTTCTTCACGAATTAAACGAAGTGTATAGCCATCTTTAATGGATAAATTGTAATAGTATTTATGAATATAATCGCCAAACAAAGTTTTAGAATTGTATTCTTTACCTAAAAGCGGTGTTCCTGTCAAACCTATTTTTATAGAATGTTTGTCGGCCAATTCTAAATTGGCTAAGAAACTCCCTTTTGGATTGTAACTTCGGTGTACTTCATCTAAAAAGAAAACACGTTGTACGCTTAAATTATAATCGTTGTTTTTAATAACATCAGGATCGTCTTTAAACTTCTGAATATTTACAACCGTAATTTCTGCATTACCAGAACTGTTGTGTATTACATTGGTAGATTTAATATCTCTTGTAAATTCTTCTCTAGAATTTACTTTGTGAACTATTAATCCACGAGCATTAAATTCTTTTGCTGCCTGGTTTAATAAATCGATTCTATCTACAATAAAATAGAATTTTGGGATCACATTTTTCTTTTGATAATAATGGGTAAGATGTTTTACGTTAAAGTATGCTAAGGCAGTTTTTCCAGAACCTTGCGTGTGCCAGATAATTCCCTTTTTTATTCCGTTTTCTAATTTATTTTCAATTGCTTTTGTTGCAAAAATCTGCGGATAACGCATTACGTGTTTCTCTAAACCATTTTCTTCTTCTACATAGGCAAAGGCATATTGTAAAATGAATTTTAATCGTTCTTTTTGAAATAGGGAAGTGGCAATAGAGTTTGTAGCAGTAGTAGGTTTTTTATTTAAAGCAAATTCATCAGCATTTTTAATACTGATTAAATTATTGTCTTTTAAAACAATATTTTCTGTTTCATCAGAAATAGGAGACAATAATTTTTCTAAATCAAAGGTTTCTTCTTCTCTAAAATAATTGAAAATGGGTTTTCTGTAATTTGTTGTGCTGTAAAAAGCACCTTCTAACATTTGAGTATCATTATCGCTATACTGCATGTTATTAGAAAAAACCATTAACTGTGTTAAGTTGATGAACTTTCTGAACTTCTTATTTTTAAAACGTCTTTGCATGCGATCATGCTCGTCTTTAATACCATTTCTATTGTTTGGTTTTTTAACTTCGATAAAAACAAGTGGCATTCCGTTTATTAAAATAATAATGTCTGGTCTAAAATTGTCCTCATCTTTTTCATAAGGTAATTCTGTAACTACATGAAAAGTGTTGTTATCAAAATTTTCGAAATCAATCAATTTAATTCCAGATTGATCTATCAGTTTCTTATAAAAAGCTCTCCCTAAATCTTCGTTTTCTAATGATAGAGAAACTTCTGTAAAAACTTTTTCAGCTTCTTTTTGAGAAAGATTTTTATTGATGTTTTTTAGCTGATCATAGAATATGTCAGTAAATATGTTTGTTTCTAAATCCCAACTATTATCCTTCAAGGAAAGATACGTGTATCCTAACTTGATCAGATGTAAAATTGAGGGGATTTTTACTCTTGAATCTTCGTTAAATTTCATAGCATATGAATGGAGGACTAAAGTACTAAAACGAACTGATATAGAATTACGGATTTCCATAAAACTATAAAACTAGATTTGTTGTAGTACGTAAGGTATATCATCTTTTTAAATTTGATCACAGTAAGACAGCGATGGTAATTGCCCGAGGCTTGCCTCGAAATGCAAAATAGTTGTTTCGAAAACAGATCTTGTACCCTTGGGGCGAGTTTGTTGCTTAAACTGAAGGTTGGAAATTTGTTTTTTTTTATTTTTCTTCGATCAAAATACTATTGTAAGTTTCTTGAACCAATAATGCTCCATATTTTCGTTCTAATTGTCTTACTTTAAAATGAGCAGATGCCATTTCTTGAAAATGATTTACAAATACAAAATTAAGAGATGCTCCACCAATGGCGCCAAGGACGGGAATGGCTTGCGCCAAAAATTTCTCGCTAATTAAAAGACTTAATTGTGTGGCTATTTTAGAAATAAAATTAGTAATTACATTTGTTCCCACGGAACTTACACTCTTTAAAAGCGTTTCAATACCTACTTTTACTCCAGATGCAGATATATTTTTTAAGGCAGAATTTAATGCAATACGCGTAGTATAATAACTAGATTCCATACCATCATCTTTATTAGAATCACCACCTAAAGCAAAAACTTCTAAGCAAGCCATTTGTCCTTCTAGGGTATAAATATCTTCTCCTTCGCTACGCGCAATATCTAGAATCGTTCGCATAATAAACTTGGTGGTTATGGTTAATTCTGATGTAAAAATCAAAGTACCTATACCTGTTGTTGATCCTAAAAAACCGCTTAGCGCTCCAGAACTGGTTACAATTGCTTTGTACGTGTGTTTAGATGGTTTTTTAAATTTTTTATTTTTTTGAATGGTGATTAAATTAGCTTTTATAACAGTTAATAACACGGATTTGGTTATTTTTTGAATTCGAACCAATGTTTTATCCGGAATGTAATTCATACCATCTTCTATGGTGTTACCAATCTTATTTACATTTCGAATAGCCCAACCTAAATTATTCATAGTCTGTTTGGCTTTTTTTAATGCTTCAAAATCTTCCGTTGATAGTTTCTGAAACGATACTTCTTTACTCATTTACTCTTTTATTTATTTGTTGGTTTCTTATTACAATTGATCAAATGATTTTTTATTATTTTGTGCCTAAAATGCTATTTAAACGGCTTCTTTGTAATTTAAAATAACCCTTTTTGATAAGGAACTTCATTTAAAATAGAAAGGAGGTTACTCTCTTTTTTAATACTAAATAAATCTGTGGAAACAGGATAGTTAATCAATTCTTGTGTTGTAAAAGTATTCAATAATTCTTTAATTGAATTTTCTTCAGAAGTATGCAACCATTCTTCATAATTTCTGGGATCTAAAATTAAAGGCATTCTGTAGTTCCCCAACTTATTTGGTGTATTGTGTATTTCTTTAAACATAGCGTTTGCTTGGGTAGTTATTATAGAAGCTGAGCAATTTTGATGTAAAGAATTATCTGCTAAAACCGAATAAACACCTGCAAATGCAATTAAATTATGGTTTTTCTCTTTAAAGTAGTACGGAATTTTGTTTTTAATACCAACTTCAGAATGAGGTTCAAACAAACCATCGGCTACTATTAAACAGCGTTGCCATTTTATAAACTGACTGTACAATTTACTTTCAAATAGGCGTTCTTTTGTCGCGTTTAAGGTGTTGGTTTTTAATAAGAAATCTTTTCTTTTTTCTACATGATAGTCGGTAGGTAAAACTCCCCAAGCCGCATGTTCTATCAATGTAGGATCTTCTTGTTTTACGATGGCTAAACTCTTTGCTTCCCAACCGTTAAAATGATAATAAGGCTCATAAGACAATGGATCCTTAACTAGCAACTTCGATTTTTTTTCTAGCTCTTTTAAAGACTTGGTTAAGGAAATATGAAAACACATAAGTAGCTTTTTGTGAAAGTTATAAAATATCTGCGAACTCTAATAACTTTCTTTTAATTGATTTTTCTAAGGTGTTTCGAAAAATAGCACTTTCCATTTGATTAAAGTGTAATTAGATTAGAGTATAATAAAAACATCATAAGTTTGAATTCGCTTTATTTAATTCAATTCGTTTCGACGGAAATTGTTAGTGAATATTTGTGATACAAAAATGCTTAAAAAGAGTTAATAGAGAAAGTCTTTTTAATGTACACTGCTGCAGAAATTGGAGGTTGATTAAGTTAAACTTTTCTTAAGGAATATTTTGTTATTTAATTTTGTATACCTTTGTTTTCTAGTATGAAACAGATATCCCATAAAATAATGTCCTTTATAATGGCCCTTGTAGTGTTATTCTCTACAATGTCATTTACTGTAAGCATGCATTATTGTGGCGATAATTTAGTGGAAACGGCCATGTTTCAGAAAGCGAAAGGTTGCGGAATGGAAATGGAGAAACCTTCTAGTGAGGATTGTAAAGTAATCAAAAAGAATTGTTGTAGTGATAAACAATTTATGGTAGATGGTCAAAATGAATTACAGCTACAAGTAGATATTATTTCTTTTGAGCAACAAGTATTTTTAGCTTCATATATTTACTCTTATATCAACCTTTTTGAAGGTTTAGAAAACAATGTTTCTTCTTACGGAGAATACGAACCACTGCTCGCTAACAGGCAAATCTTTAAGTTAGACGAGACCTATTTAATCTGATTTTTTAAACAATAGACTGTATTATCCAGTGATTTATTTCATTAGGATAAATTGCTGTATTCGGTGTTTTCTTATTTAAGATAACGCCACTTTCTAACTGTTTAATAATTAAACCAATGCTAAATAAAAGCATCAAATTCTTAATAGAGAATAAAATCGTAGCCGTTTTATTACTTGTCCTTTTTGTAGGATGGGGAACTGTAAACGCACCTTTTAATTGGAATACTGGTTTTTTACCAAGTGATCCTGTGGCTGTAGATGCCATACCAGATATTGGTGAAAATCAACAAATTGTATTCACAAAGTGGGATGGTCGTTCTCCACAAGATATCGAAGACCAAATTACATATCCTTTAACAACCTCTTTATTGGGTATTCCTGGAGTAAAAACCATTCGTAGTTCGTCTATGTTTGGCTTCTCTAGTATTTATATCATTTTTGAAGAAGACATCGAGTTTTACTGGAGCCGAAGTCGGATTTTAGAAAAATTAAATTCACTACCAAGTGGCTTGTTACCAGAAGGCGTTAACCCTGCTTTAGGGCCAGATGCTACAGGTTTAGGTCAAGTATATTGGTACACGTTAGAAGGTCGTGATGAAAACGGAAAAGTTACTGGTGGTTGGGATTTACAAGAGTTACGAAGTATTCAAGATTACTATGTTAAGTATGCTTTATCGTCTGCAAGTGGCGTTTCAGAAATTGCTTCTATTGGTGGTTATGTTCAGGAATATCAGGTAGATGTGAATCCAGAATTAATGCGTCAGTATAATATAGGTTTAAATCAAGTTGTAAAAGCGGTTAAAAGTAGCAATCAAGATATTGGTGCACAAACCTTAGAAATCAATCAAGCAGAGTATCTAGTACGTGGTTTAGGATATATAAAATCGGTAGAAGATATTGAAAACGCAGTGGTAACTTCTAAAGATTTTACTGCTATTAAAATTAAAGACATTGGAAAAGTTTCTCTAGGTCCTGCAGCACGACGTGGTTTATTAGATAAAGAAGGCGCAGAAGTTGTTGGTGGTGTTGTAGTTGCTAGATATGGAGCAAATCCTATGGAAGTAATTACCAATGTAAAAGAAAAAATAGACGAACTAAAAGGAGGCTTGCCAACGAAGGTATTAGCAGATGGACGAACATCTCAACTAACAGTGGTTCCTTTTTATGACAGATCAGATCTTATTGTAGAAACTTTAGACACACTTACCGAAGCATTAACTTTAGAGATTTTAATTACCATTTTAGTAATTATTGTAATGGTTTTTAATTTAAGAGCTTCTCTTTTAATTTCAGGATTGTTACCTGTAGCTATTTTAATGGTGTTTGTGACGATGAAACTATTTAATGTGGATGCAAATATTGTAGCACTTTCTGGTATTGCAATTGCTATTGGAACCATGGTAGATGTAGGCGTAATACTTGCCGAAAATATGATTCGCCATCTTGATGAAAATGAAGTAAAGAGTGAAAAGTTAAGAGTGAAGAGTGAAAATGTCATTCCGACAGAGCAAGGTACGAGCGACGAGGAATCTATGATTTCTAATGTTCAAAACAATAAACTTTCAATAAACGAAATTATTTACAACGCTACCGCGGAAGTTTCCGGAGCTATATTAACAGCGGTTTTAACAACAATTATCAGTTTTATACCTGTATTTACGATGGTTGGTGCAGAAGGGAAGTTATTTAGACCTTTGGCCTTTACAAAAACGATGGCATTATCTGCTTCTTTAGTGATAGCTTTGTTTATAATTCCGCCTTTAGCAGCTTTTTTATTCCGTAAAACAACGCTAAAAAATTCATTTAAATATATTGTAAGTGGTGCTTTAATCCTTGCCGGAATTGTAATTGTAATAAGTGGATTTTGGTTAGGTTTTATAGTAGTTGCTTTCGGAATTTCAGGGTTATTAGGCATTTTAGGAAAACTAGATAGTAAAAAAGTAAACCTTGTAAATATCATTATTTCTTCGGCAGCAATTGTATTTCTATTGGCGGAATATTGGAGACCTTTAGGTTTTAATCGTAGTATTTTTATCAACTTAATTTTTGTGGCTATTATTTGCTTCGGAATTTTAGGACTGTTTTCTATTTTTAGAAAATATTACGGACAAATTTTACAATGGGCTTTATCGAATAAAATGTTGTTTTTAATGATTCCAATCACCGTTCTTGTTTCTGGAATTTGGATTATGAGCAATACAGGAAAAGAATTTATGCCTTCTTTAAATGAAGGATCCTTTCTACTGATGCCAACTTCCCTTCCGCATGCAGGAGTTGAAGAAAATAAACGTGTGTTACAGCAATTAGATATGGCAGTTGCTACCATTCCAGAAATTGAAACGGTAGTAGGTAAATCTGGTAGAACAGAATCTGCTTTAGATCCTGCTCCTTTGTCGATGTACGAAAACATGATTCAGTATAAACCGGAATACATGCGTAATTCCGAAGGAAAAAGACAGCGTTATAAAGTGAATGCCGATGGTTATTTTATATTGAAAGACGGTAGTTTGTGCGTAAGTAATTCTATGCCAATGGAAAAGACCTCACAGGATTCAAAAACCTGTGAGGTCTCTAGCGGACAACTTATCGAAGACAACGATGGTGAATTCTACCGCAACTGGCGACCAGAAATTAAGAGTCCAGATGATATTTGGAAAGAAATTATAAAAGTCACCAAGTTACCAGGCGTTACTTCTGCACCCAAATTACAACCTATAGAAACCCGCTTAGTGATGCTTCAAACAGGGATGCGAGCACCTATGGGAATTAAAGTAAAAGGACAAGATTTAAAACAAATTGAAGCTTTTGGACTAGAACTAGAAACTCTTTTAAAACAAGCGGAAGGTGTTAAAGTAGAGGCTGTTTTTGCCGATAGAATTGTTGGTAAACCTTATTTATTGATTGATATTGATAGAGAAAAAATAGCACGATATGGAATTTCAATCGAAGATGTACAGAGTGTGCTAAAAGTTGCTATTGGCGGAATGGAATTAACGCAAACTGTGGAAGGCCGAGAACGATATGGAGTTCGTGTACGTTACCCAAGAGAATTACGTGGCAATCCAGAAGACATTAAAGACATTTATATTCCTGTGGAAAAAGGGAGTCCTGTGCCATTAAGTGAGTTGGCAACGATTCGTTATGAACAAGGTCCGCAGGTAATAAAAAGTGAAGACACTTTTTTAGTCGGTTATGTTTTGTTTGATAAAATTGACGGTTTTGCAGAAGTAGCTGTGGTAGAAAATGCACAAGCCTTATTTCAACAGAAAATAGATTCAGGAGAATTAATTGTTCCTAAAGGAATCAGTTACCAATTTACAGGAACGTATGAAAATCAATTACGTGCAGAAAAAACATTGGCTATTGTAGTTCCTTTGGCGTTGGCAATTATCTTTTTAATTCTGTATTTTCAGTTTAAATCGATCACAACTTCATTAATGGTCTTTACAGGAATTGCCGTTGCATTTGCGGGTGGTTTTATTATGATTTGGTTATATGGACAAGATTGGTTTTTCAATTTTAGTTTCTTTGGCGAGAATATGCGAGACCTTTTCAATATGAAAACCATCAATTTAAGTGTGGCTGTTTGGGTTGGTTTTATAGCTTTATTCGGAATTGCAACAGATGATGGTGTTGTAATGGCAACCTATCTTACACAAACTTTTGATCGTGAAAAACCTGCTGATAAAATGAGCATTAGAGCTTCGGCTTTAGAAGCTGCTAAAAAACGAATTCGTCCGTGTTTAATGACAACAGTTACTACCATTTTAGCCTTGTTACCCGTTTTAACATCCACAGGAAAAGGAAGCGATATTATGATTCCGATGGCAATTCCAATTTTTGGAGGAATGGTGATTGACATCACTTCTTACTTTATTGTTCCCGTTTTATATAGCTGGAGAGAAGAGGTGAAATTGAAGAGAATAGAGAGAAAAGAGCTAAGAAAATAGACTAAAAAAGATACCATGAAAAAAAATAATAAACATATCGTACAGAAAGTAGCCTTGCTTCTAGGTTCTTTTTTCTTTGTTCTAAATGTTAATGGTCAAGAACTAGAAACTTACATTAATAAGGCTTTAGAAAATAGTCCTGAAATTCAGAAATTCGAGTTGCAATATAATATTGCTTCAGAAAAAGTGAATGAAGTAAACACGTTGGCTAACACAGAATTTGGGGTTGGTTATTTTGTTAGTGAACCAGAAACCCGAACAGGAGCGCAACGTTTTAAGGTGTCTGCAAAACAAATGTTGCCTTGGTTTAATACTATTTCGGCAAGAGAAAATTATGTAAATGCCTTGGCAGATGCAAAATATGAAGACATTGTTATTGCTAAACGAAAATTAATGGCTTCAGTTTCTCAATCGTATTACAATTTGTATGCTAATACCGCAAAACAAACTGTTTTAGTTGAAAACATAAAACTACTGGACACCTATGAAACATTAGCATTAACCTCTGTAGAAGTTGGCAAAGCATCTGCTGTAGATGTATTGCGTTTACAAATGAGACAGAATGAAATGCAGCAATTATTAGAAGTATTAGGACAGCAATTTCTTGCTGAGCAAACAAAATTTAATAAGCTCTTAAACCGTGAGAAAGCTATTGCTGTAAAGGTTGTAAATGAATTGAGTATACCTTCGGAAGATTTTGAAATCACTACTAAAAATTTAGCATTACATCCAGAATTATTGAAATATGATAAACTGTATCAATCGGTTGAAAAATCGGAGTTATTGAATCAGAAAGAAAGCAGTCCGCTGATTGGTTTTGGTCTAGATTATATTAATATTGAAAAAAGACCAGACATGAGTTTTAGCGATAATGGAAAAGATATAGTTATGCCAATGGTGTCGGTTTCTATTCCAATATTCAATAAAAAATACAAATCACAAACCAAGCAAAACGAATTACAACAACAAGAAATTGAAGCTCAAAAACAAGAACGTTACAATACTTTAGAAACGCTTTTAGATAAGGCGATAAACGATCGGTCTTCTGCAAGAATTAGTTACAATACACAAGTTAAAAATTTACAGCAAGCTAAAGATGCGGAAGATATTTTAATTAGAAGTTACGAAACTGGAACGATCGATTTTAATGATGTTTTAGATATTCAAGAATTGCAATTGAAGTTTCAAATGAATCAAATTGAAGCGATTAAAACATATTATTTACAAACAACAATTATTAATTATTTAACACAGCAATAATGAAACATACATATCACATACACGGAATGACTTGTAACGGTTGTCGTGGACACGTTGAAGAAACACTTTCTAAAGTTAAAGGTGTTTCTAAAGCTACAGTTAATTTAGAAAAAGCAGAAGCTACTATAGAAATGGAATCTCATATTTCATTAGAAACCTTCCAAGAAGCTTTAAAAAATGATGGTGGCCGATATAGCATTCACAAACCGGGAGAACATCATCATATAAAAGAAGTGAAAAAAGAACTTCCGAAAGGAAAAGGCACAGGTACATTTTATTGTCCGATGCATTGTGAAGGCGATAAAACGTATGACAAAGCGGGAGATTGTCCTGTCTGTGGAATGGATTTAGTAGAAGAGCAAAACATATCTATTAACACCGCAGAACACTGGACTTGCCCAATGCATCCTGAAGTTGTAAAAGATGAAGCTGGAGATTGCCCTATTTGCGGAATGGATTTAGTGCCTATGAAACCAGATCTTTCATCAGAAGAAAAAACATATAAAAAGATTGTAAAGAAGTTTTGGATTGCAGTCGCTTTTACCTTGCCAATATTTTTAATTGCCATGAGCGAAATGATTCCAAACAATCCATTGTATACAATTTTGGAACAAAAACATTGGAATTGGATTCAGTTTGCGCTGTCTATTCCGGTGGTTTTTTATGCCACTTGGATGTTCTTTGAACGTGCGTATAGAAGTATAAAAACGTGGAATTTAAATATGTTTACACTTATCGGAATTGGCGCAGGTGTATCTTGGCTATTTTCTGTTTTTGGAATGTTTTTTCCTGACATTTTTCCTATTCAATTTAAAACAGAATCAGGTGCTGTACATGTTTATTTTGAAGCGGCAACTGTTATTTTAACATTGGTGCTTTTAGGTCAATTATTAGAGGCGCGTGCACACGGAAAAACCAATTCAGCCGTAAAAGAACTCTTAAAATTAGCACCTAATAAAGCGTTAAAAATAGTAGACGGAGAAGATGTAGAAGTTACTATTGATAAAATTGAATTACATGATGTTTTAAAAGTAAAACCTGGTGATAAAATTCCTGTGGATGGTGTTATAACTGAAGGAAACACAACGATTGATGAATCGATGATTTCTGGAGAACCGCTTCCGGTAGACCGATCTAAAGGCGATAAAGTAAGTGGAGGTACTATTAATGGGAATCAAGTTTTTTTAATGAAAGCAGAGAAAGTTGGTAGCGATACGTTACTCTCTCAAATTATTAAAATGGTGAATGATGCAAGTAGAAGTCGCGCTCCAATTCAGAATTTAGCAGATAAAGTTTCTGGTTATTTTGTGCCTGTTGTGGTGCTTATTTCTTTAATAACATTCGCTGTTTGGGCAATTTATGGGCCAGAACCTGTGTATGTATATGCTTTTGTAAATGCCATTGCCGTATTAATTATTGCATGTCCTTGTGCATTAGGTTTAGCAACACCAATGTCTATAATGGTTGGTGTTGGTAAAGGAGCACAAAACGGTGTCTTGGTTAAAAATGCAGAAGCTTTAGAACGAATGGCTAAAGTAGATACTTTAATTATTGATAAAACAGGAACTATTACCGAAGGAAAACCAACCGTAGAAAAAGCGGCTGCGTTTAATGCTATTTTAAGTGATGTAGAAGTGTTGCAATACATTGTGTCTTTAAATAAAAATAGTGAACATCCTTTAGCCGAAGCCACTGTAAAATATGGTAAAGAGCAAAACACGGAAGTTTTAAAATCGGAAGAATTTAGTGCTGTTACAGGAAAAGGTGTGGAAGCAACAATAAACGGTAAAAAAATCGCTTTAGGAAATCCTAAAATGATGGATTATGTAAATGCTGAAATCACTCCTAAAATGGAAGAAGAAGCTAAAACGTATCAGAAACAAGGGAAAACAGTTTCCTTTTTATCCGTAGATAAAAAAGTTGTTGGTTATGTTGTTATTGGTGATAAAATTAAAGCAACGAGTGCAAAAGCAATAAAAGCACTTCAAGATAGAGGAGTTTCGGTAATAATGTTGACAGGTGATAATTATGATACCGCACAAGCTGTGGCTACCGAATTATATCTTGCCGATTTTAAAGCAAGTATGTTACCAGAAAATAAATTGCAAGAAGTAACCAAATTACAAGAGCAAGGAAAAGTAGTCGCAATGGCTGGAGACGGAATTAATGACGCACCTGCACTCGCAAAAAGTGATGTTGGTATTGCCATGGGAACGGGTACAGATGTAGCAATTGAAAGTGCTATGATTACTTTGGTAAAAGGAGATTTACATGGTATTGTAAAAGCGCAACATTTAAGTGAAGCTGTTATGAAAAACATTAAACAAAACTTATTTTTCGCGCTGTTCTATAACACATTAGGCATACCAGTTGCAGCAGGAGTTTTGTTTCCTTTTTTCGGAATTTTGTTATCTCCTATGATTGCTGCTTTGGCTATGAGCTTTAGTTCGGTTACAGTAATTGCAAATGCCTTACGTTTAAGAAATATTAAAATATAAATAATAAGATAATTAACCTGCAAGGTATTGCTGACAAAGGAAGCTTCCTTGTAGGTTTTAAAAACAAAGAAACTTATGAAAAAATATAGTGTTTATATAGGTTTAATAGCTGTTGGATTACTTTTAGGCTGGATGCTTTTTGGAGGATCATCAAAAACAGAAGAAATACACAAGCACGATGCTGTAGCAGAAACAAACCAAATGTGGACTTGCTCTATGCATCCACAAATTATGCAACCAGAAGCAGGCGATTGTCCTATTTGCGGAATGGATTTAATTCCTGCTGCAAGCAGTGCAGAAGGATTGTCTGCGGATCAATTTAAGCTTTCAGAAAATGCGATGGCATTAGCCAACATACAAACCACAATCGTAGGAGAAAATAGTTCTGATGCTGATACAGGTTTTGTTTTATCAGGAAAAATTACAGAGAATGAAGATGAAACAGCAACTATGCCTGCGCATTTTGATGGTAGGGTTGAAAAACTGTTTGTAAATTCTTTAGGACAACAGGTAAATAAAGGGCAAGCAGTTGCTCAAATATATTCTCCAGAATTGATTGCTGCTCAACAAGAGTTAATAACGGCCTATAAATTAAAAGCATCTCAACCACAACTATATAATGCTGTTAAAAATAAGTTTAAAAATTGGATGATTCATGGTGCGCAATTAGATGAGGTAGAGCAAACAGGAAAAGTGAAAAATAGTTTTACCATTTACTCGCATGTATCTGGTGTTGTTACAGAAATTGCGATAAATGAGGGATCTCATATCATGGATGGAAAACCAATTTTTAAGGTTTCTAATCTAAATACAGTTTGGGCTAATTTTGATGTGTATGAAAATAAAATTAGCCAGTTTAAAAAAGGTCAGGATGTTGTGGTAACCACAAATGCATATCCGAATAAAACGTTTAAAGGAAAGGTCTATTTTATAGATCCTATTTTAGATACGCAAACAAGAACTGTAAATTTAAGAGTGGTTTTAAATAATAAAAATGAGCTGTTTAAACCAGGTATGTTTGTAGAAGGAAAGATGAAAAGTATGGTTTCTGTGGATGAAAAACAAGCAATTACAATACCTGCTTCGGCTGTTTTATGGACAGGGAAACGATCTGTTGTGTATCTAAAAACGAATCCTAATGAACCAGTTTTTGAAATGAAAGAGATTACATTAGGCAATCAAATAGGTGCTAATTATCAGGTTTTAGAAGGTCTAAATAATGGCGATGAAATTGTAACCAACGGAACCTTTACGGTAGATGCTGCAGCGCAATTGCAAGGCAAAAAATCGATGATGAATAAAACAGTTAAATCAGAACCAATATCACTTATTGGAACCATGAAGATGAAATTTCCTCTAATTTTTAAAAACGAATTTAAAACGACACTACCGCTTTACTTTTCTATTAAAGATGCTCTTATTGCAAGTGATTACAATAAGGTTTCTAAATTAGCAAATACAATGCTTCAAAAAGCACTAAAAATTAATTTAAAAGGTTTAAGCCAAATGGAGTTAGTTCATTTTAATAAAACGGTATCCATGTTAAAAGCTATTTCTGAAAATAATACTATTGAAAAACAACGTGCTCATTTTGTAATACTCAATGAAAATATAGTTGCTATAGCAATGAATATGGATAATTTAGAATCGACATTATATGTTCAAAAATGTCCGATGGCTAACAATAATAAAGGTGCCATGTGGATGAGTACTGAAAAGGATATTAGAAATCCTTATTACGGAGAGACCATGATGACTTGTGGTAGTATAATTGAAGAAATTAATTAATATTAAAACGAATGCTATATGACTAGAATAAAGACATTAAATTTAATAAGTATTCTGCTTGCCTTAACGGCGATAGCAATGCTAAGTATTGGTCTTATAATGAAAATTCCCGCTCCGGCTTTAACAGGTGTTGGATTTTTATTAATCGTATGGGCTTTACAAGTAATTAAAAAATAAATAATTAAATTTTGAAATAATGAAAAAAGTAATTTTGAGTCTAGCTGTAATAGCTACAATGGGTTTTACAAGTTGTAAAAATGACGCCAAACAGAAAACTGAAACGATAGAAGTAACTAACAAAATGGCAAAAGCAAACGTTTCTTTTGGTGTTAGAGGAAATTGTGGCATGTGTAAAAAGACCATAGAGACAGCAGCGAATGCGGTTGATGGTGTTGCAACTGCCATTTGGAATTTAGACAAAAAGGAAATTGAAGTGTCTTTTGATGATGCCAAAACCGATGCTATGGAAATTCATAATGCAATTGCTGCTTCTGGTTATGATACTGAGAAAGTCTCGGGAAGCGAAGAAGCTTACAATGGTTTACCAGGCTGTTGCCAATATGACCACACAATGGCAATGAATCAGTCTGGTGAAATGAAAGAATAGGACTACTCAGGTAAATATGAATCATAAATTTTTTTTTGAGATTTTATCTAGAAGCTAGTCATATTTTTTTATATTTACAGCCAAAATTATACGCCCCCCTTGTGTAATTAAAACTACAGGATTAAGCTTAAACGTTTAATCCTGTTTATTTTTTTTACAAACAGGATTCCGATAACTTTAAAATATCCATAACAATATTATTTTTAATATTGCTGTCATCATGTGATGCATAATTAAATACTATTTTTCATTGAAACTTATTTTTTAATGAATATTTTTTTATATTATTTGTGTAATTAATTGTTGTACAGGTGATTAATTTGGTTTAGTGGTTTTTTTAGGCTACAATAAAACGGATTTTGCTGCATTGTAAATATTTTTTTTGCGAACTTGATTTAGTTTGTATGTAGCAATTTCAATACCCTAAGCATTGTCAAATTTAAAATCCCCAAAATGAATAGTATTTTTTTTATAGATCCACCGCCCAAAATTCTACCTATTTTCTTCTAATTTCTATAAAATATTCTTATGTCTCATGCATGGGTTTGTAGTTAAAAATGTTTGCTAGTTTTTTTAGTTGAAGTAACATTTACTGGTTTGGAGTTATCGATGTTGTAATTTCTTTCTGTTAATTATACTATTAGCGGATGTATCGTTTATAAAATCATAGAATGTTTACTGCATTCTACTTTTATATTTTTAATTACAGTATAATCTGGCGCCACTTCTTTAAAATCAAAACCAGTACTTAAAACCGTATTTTAAGCGGCTTCAATTCTACTTTTTTCAAGACGTTTTCAAGCAGTGATAGGATTCTAAATTCTAGCGCAATTAGAAATGTTGAGGATATGGTATATGGTAAGGTACTCTCTTTTTTAAATTCGAATACTAATTATAAAAAGTATTGGCATACAGCTATAAAAAATTAGCAAAATAAATATTCTATTATAATAAATATTTACATTAAAGTATTTTAATGTAAATGGCAGTAGAAGCATCGATAATTTTAGAAGTCCAATAAAAATATCTAACTAAATCTTCATTTTAAGAATTTGATAAAAAAAAACTGTATTTGTTTGTTTTTACTTAATATGTTTAAATTTAATCAAATTTGTTATTTTTTTATAAAAAATATTTTTTCTAAGAGCACAAATAATAATTTTGTATCTAATTTTTCTGAGAATATTTTTATATTAATATTTATAAAATAGTTTAATTCCCTTTAAAATAAAGGGTTTGAAGCTTTTTTTTAGCTGTTTTAGATGTTCTTAATGGGTTTAGAATAGATTATTTGGGTAATTGTCAATAAAAATTTCAAATACACCATTCTCAGCGATTTGAAATTGCGAGAAATATGCCGCCCAAAAGGTGATTTTTGATAAATTATAATTTATTTTATCACTAAAGTACTTAAGTGGTAAATTACTTTTTTATTAAAGCGAACCTTAGGTACTAAAGTGAATTAAAATTTTCAATTTCTAAGCAAAATTTTAAAGTTTACGAACAGATTTTACGATCTATTGTTAATAAAAAAAATATAAAATTCTATATTTAATGTGCGTTGCTGTCTTATTGTTTTTTGTTTTAAAGGCTGTTTTTTTTAAGCGTTATTAAATAATATGCGTTCTAATAATTACGAATTAAATGTGATTATTTTAACTTTTTTTAACAATAATAGTATAAAAGTGTTTTTTAGGGGGGTAAATGCTTTATTTATAGTTTTTTATAGTTTTTGTATTTTTCTAAAAAAAAAGTTAAATTTTTCTTAAAAATTTATTAATTTTACCATTTACTGCATTGTTAATGCCGCTTATCGATTAAAAAAGACATTTCATCGGTCTATTTTATTTAGAGTAAGTGTAAATTTTATTTTTGCATTAGTATATCAACAGAATAATTTAATTACAGTTTCATGGGAAAACATTATTTAGTCACCAAAAAACCTTTAAGTATATATAATAAGGTTTCGTTAATTTTTACATTATTTGCTATCTTCTTGTTTAGTAATAGTGCTTTTACACAAACTTGTAATTTAAATGCAGGTAACAGTAAAACAATTTGTGAGTCAGAAGGATTAAGTTTAATAAGTTCGTCTTTTGATGATGGTCTTGTTATTAATCCAAGATGGTCGCAGATTAACGGTCCTACTGCAATTTTGCAAACCCCAAATGCTTCCTCTACCGTTGTTGATGGTTTAGTAGGTGGTAATATATATACTTTTTTATTAAAAGGTGAGTGTGCAGATGGTTCTGGAGATAATCAACAACAGGTTGTTATTACAGTAAACGAAAACACTTTAGCAGAGGCAGGTTCTAGTATAATTGGTTGTCCTGGTAGTTATGCGCTTTCAGCAAATTCTCCAAACACATCAATTGGTGAAGTGGGAGAATGGACTGTAGACGGAAATGATGTTGCAGGTGTAACTATTTTTGATAGTAGCTTACCAAATACATCAATAATACTTGATGCCAATAGTACAGGGGATACAGTATTAAGATGGTCTATAAGTAACCCATCTCAGGCTATAACTTGTCCAACATCAGATACGGTACTTATAACTAATTTGGGTGGTGATCCAGTAGTAAATGCTGGTGCTGATTTTGAGGCGTTTACAGATGTAAGTGAGTGTTATACAAAGTTTAAGAGTGTTACCATGGATGCTTCAATTGGTGGGGTAGGTAATGGGCAAATTGGTACTTGGTCTTTTGTATCGGGTCCTAACGTTCCTTCCATTGCAAATGAAAATAGCCCAAATACTAAAGTTAATAAATTAACAGAAGGTACTTATGTACTTAGATGGAGTGTTGTAGGTCCCTGTGCTACAGGTACAGATACAGTAACAATAAATGTTCCTGCGGCTACGCAACAAAATACAACAGCAAATGCTGGTCCTAATCAGGTTTATTGTTCTCCGGTTACTTCTGCAGTATTAGATGGTAATCTACCTCAGTATAGTGGCGAAACTGGTGAATGGAAACGAACTGGAGGTAATGGAAGTGGTACAGTAACTTTTAGTGATGCTACAAGTCATTCTACAACAGTTAGTGGTTTGTCTGGTGTTAACGGAGAAGTTTATACCTTTAGATGGAGAATTACAGCACCGAATTTAGGGAATCTGGATTATGATTGTATATCATCTGATTTTGTAAATATTTCATTTAAAAATGATCCAACAACGATTGATGTAAATGGTGCTGCAAATACTATAGTATTACCTTCAGCTCCAGCTAATCCAGTGCCTTCATCTATATATAATAGTGTAGATCTTCCTTATGTATCCACAGGAGGAACTAGTACAATAGCTACTTTAGTTAGTGGTCCGGGTGCAGTGGTTCCTGTATATGCGTATTCAGGAAATAGTATAAATGTTTCTGGTTTAGATGATATAGGAACATATGTTATTCGTGTAACAAGATATGCAGTAGGAGAAGGGTTAACTGGTTGTGGAACAGCATCAGAAGATATTACTATAATTGTTTCAGAAACTCCTGGTGCTAATCAAGATATGAAAGCAAATGCAGGTACAGATTCTGTTTTACCTTGTGGCGCTGCTTTTACAAATTTGGCAGCTAATAATCCTTTAGCTACACAGCCTGGAGTTACAAATGTATATTCAGGGTATTGGACACAATTAGACGGGCCAAGTACTGCCGTTTTTGTAGATGAAACAATATATAATACTAGGGTAGATGTATCTCTTTCTGGAGATTATAATTTTAGGTGGCACATAATAAGTGGTCCATCCGGATCAACACCTTCTACAGATGATACTAAAATTACAGTATCACTTGTTGCTAGTGATACAATAGAAACACCTGCTGCAACCGATGTTTGTGCTGGTGATTTTGTATTAGAAGCAATACCATTAGAGTCTAATCAAACAGGTCTATGGACGTCTACCCCAGCTACTGCTGTATTTGACGATGCTACAAAACCTGTTACAGTTGTAAACCTTGCTGGTAATACTAATTATACATTTACATGGACAGTTTCAATTATAGGAGTTCCTGGTTGTACAGGTTCAGATTCTGTAGATATAGGGACTTCGGTAGATGAAGCACCTGCAGCAGCGGAGGCAGGAGATGATGTTTGTTTGCCAAGTGGTACAACTAATGTTACCATGAATGCAGATGATTCTGGTTTTAATGCTACAAATGCAACAACAGGTATATGGACATGGACGAAACCTACTGGTGCCGCAGATCCTACTACAGTATATGCAATTAAAATACCAGCGGTACCAGAAGTGCCTGCACAAGTTGAGGTTGTAGCACAAGATGCTGTTACGGCACAAAATGAAATTATAGGACAAGCGGCAGTATCTACCCAAGATGCAGTAGATGCTCAAGATGCAGTAGATGCTCAAGCTGAAGTTTTTGCTCAAGATGAAGTTTTTGCCCAAGATGCTGTAACGGCTCAAGATGCTGTAACGGCTCAACCGGCCTTTGCAGGAGGGTTAGCAAATCCCGGTGAAGCCCAAGATGAGGTTTTATTTCAACCAGAAATTTTAGCACAACCAGCAGTTCCTGCACAACTAGCAGTTCCTGCACAGCCAGAAGTTTTAGCTCAGCCAGCGGTTGCTGCACAGCCAGCAGTAGCAGCACAAGCAGCAATACCTGCTCAACCAGCAGTAGCAGCGCAACCAGAAATTTTAGCACAACCAGCGCAAGGAGGTCAGCCAGCAGTGGCGTATCAAGCAGCAATTCCAGCTCAGGCGGCAATTCCAGCTCAAGCAGCAATTCCAGCGCAAGCGGCAATTCCAGCTCAAGCAGCAATTGCTTATCAAGCAGCAATTCCAGCTCAAGCAGCTGTTCCTGCGCAAGCAGCAGTAGATTATCAAGCAGAAATTCCTTATCAATCAGCAATTATAGTAGATGGTATAACTTCTTATCCAGCTCAAGCGGCAATTCCTGTACAACCAGCACAAGGAGGTCAGCCGGCAGTAGCTTTGCAAGCAGCAATTCCTAATCAGGTAGCAATTCCTTTGCAAGCGGCAATTCCTTTGCAAGCGGCAATTCCAGTTCAAGTAGCAATACCAGCTCAAGCGGCAATTCCTGCACAAAATGCAGTAGCAGCTCAAGCGGCTATACCTTTTGAAGCAGCAATACCAGCTGTTTATTATTCGGCTACAGATGCAGATCCAAAAGCTACCTTTAGTGGTTTAGCAGCAGGACAATATGTTTTTCAATGGCAAACTTTAAACAATACAGCATGTAATACAACTTTTACAGATACTGTTTCTGTAACTGTAGATAATGGTACTATTTATAGTGCAGGAAACCTTTCGGATGTTTGTTCAACAACTCCTTTAGCATCTGTAACTATGAGTGCAGATGATCCTACCGGAGATGGTTTTACAGGAACATGGGTACAGTTAGAAGGAGATAATTCTTGGACTGTAGATGATCTGAATTCTGCAACTGCAGTGTTCTCTAATTTAAAACCAGGGTATAATTACGAATTTGAATGGAGTGTAGATAAAGGTCTTTGTACATACAATAACCCTGATACTGTTAGTTTTAGAGTTGCTTTACAAGCAGATGATGCTGCTTTAACAGGAGATGATTCAGATACTACTTGTGGTACTTCATACATTTCATCGCAAACAGCTAACGGTGTTACTGGTTCGGGAGGTTTAGGAGCTCCAGCAGTTGTTGCAGTAGGTAATGGAGGTACAGGAATTTGGTCTATTGTATCTGGTTCTAATACTCCTGTATTGGTTGATACAAATCCAGATCTTACAGTAAGTGGTTTGTCTACAGGTGTTTATGTTTTTAGATGGACAGTTACTTCAGATAATACATTTTGCCCACCAGATGTTCCTTTTGTAGATTTTACTTTAACGGTAAATGAGCCTGCAGATGCAGGAGATGATTTTGAATTATGTGATGCTACTTCAGTATTATTACAGGGTAACGAAACTTTAAGTAATAATGGAGTTTGGACCTATAATTCTGGTTCAGGTAGTCATGATCCTTCAGCAAGTATTACAGTTGCAGGAAACGGTTTGGCAACAGTAACTATTATTCCTGGAAATGTTTATGAGTTTACATATACTACATCAGGTGTTGCTTGTGGAGATTCTGATACGGTTAAAGTAACCAATAGTGCTCCACCAGTAATCCCTAATGCGGGTACTGATAAAGAAGTTTGTTTAGCTGGCGGTAATACAGTAGTAATGGATGCGAATGATGTTACGCTTTCGGGGACTAGTGATAGTGAAGGAACTTGGACACAAGTGAGTGGACCTGGTTCTGCAGTAGCAACTTTTGATAATCCTAATAGTCCTACTGCAACTGCGAGCCTTTCTACAACGGAAGAAGGGTTATATATCTTTTTATGGTCTTCAAAAAATGCATCAGGTTTTTGTACAGAATCAATTAGTGATTTTGTTCGTGTAAATTCTTACTTAGAACCTAGTGATGCAGTAATTACGCCAATAGATACTGATTCTTGTCAATTTACTACAGAATTAGAGGCTACGACGCCTGTAAATGGATTAGGTCATTGGGAACTTATATCTAGTGCTAGTTTAGATGGAGATGGTAACCCATATTCTGCTAATGCAGGAAACGCAGGTTATGTTAATTATGATTCACCAGCGTCTTATACTCCTGGAGATATTTCATTAGATAGCCCTAATAATCCTACTACAAGCCTTTCTATAGTCAATGAAAATACATTGGCATTGGGAGATTATTATTTTAGATGGAGGGTAAGTAATGGTGTTTGTGATTCAAAAGAAGCTATTATAAAAGTGACTTATAGTGGATTACCACCAACGGATCCTGTTGCAGGGCCAAATCAGTTTGTTTGTGCTTCTTCTTCCGTTGTAATGAGTGGAAATAAAATTACTCAAGGTACCGGAGAATGGTCTCAAGTTGGTACATCGCCTTCTATAGTTGCTTTTACAGACAGGTTTAGTAAAGATACAGACGTTAATGGTTTAACTGTAGCAGGGACTTATACACTTATGTGGACAGCAACAAATGGTGGTTGTTCTTTTTCTGATACCCTAGAGGTAACAGTTACAAATACAGTAGATAATGCAAATGCAGGTCCAGATCAAAATTTATCTCAGTATGAGTCTGTTACTTTAGCATCCAATGACCCTATTCCAGGGGATGGTGTATGGAGTTTTGTTTCAGGACCTAATACACCTAATATAATAGATATTCATAATCCTGCTACACAAGTATCGGGTACTATACCAGGAACGTATGAGTTTTCTTGGTCAGTTTCTAATGGGGTTTGTGGTACTTCTACAGATACCGTAGTTATTATAATTTCACCGGACGTAGATTTAAGTTTAGAAAAGACATTGCTTACAGCTTTACCAGTAAGTGTTGGACAAGAAATAGAGTTTCAGATTGCAATTACAAATAGTAGTGCAGATTTTGATGGAACAGGGGTAAGTGTTTTAGATAAATTACCTGCGGGTTATACTATTGTATCGGGTTCTGTAACGAACGGAGGAGTTTATAATGCTGGAGGAAATAGCATTAACTGGGCTAATTTAACCGTGGCAAAAGCAAGTACTGTTAATTTAAAGTATAAAGTAACTGTAAATGAGGTAGGACCTTATAATAATACAGCAGAAATTATGAGTTTAGATCAATCAGATCCAGATTCTACTCCTAATAATCAAGATAGTACAGAAGATGATTATGGTACAATAACTATTGCGCCAGGAGCTGTTGTAGATATTAATTTAGAAAAAACTGTTGATAATGCAACACCAAATGTAGGGGAAAATGTTGTTTTTACAATTACATTAAATAATAACGGACCAAGTGATGCAACAGGAGTTGAGGTAAGTGATATCTTGCCTGCTGGTTATACATATGTAAGTGCTACTTCTGCAACAGGAGCGGCAAGTATAAACGATGGAACTCCATCTTCTGGATCAGGTATTGTTTGGACCGTAGGTAGTTTAGCTAGTGGAGCTTCACAATTTTTAGAGATAACTGCTACCGTTGGTGCTACGGGACCATATGCTAACACAGCATCAGTTACAGCAACTAATGAAACAGATTCAGACATAACTAATAATAATGATGCTACTTCATTGGCACCAGTAGATGTAACAGATTTAAACTTAACAAAAAGTATAAGTGCACCAGCAAATGGTGTAAAATATTTAGTAGGAGAAATAGTTACATTTACGATAACTGTAAATAATGTAGGTCCTAGTACTGGAACAGGAATTAGTGTTGTAGAGTATTTACCAACAGGTTATACATATGATAGTGATAATGGAGCAGGAGCTTATACCCCAGCTACGGGTTCTTGGATTGTAGGAACCATAAATAGCAGTTCTTCTAAAACATTATTAATAGATGCAAAAATAAATGATGCAGGAACTTATAATAATGTTGCAGAAATAGTCCATTCAGATCAACAAGATCCAAATTCTACACCAGGTAACAATACTATATCAGAAGATGATCAAGAACAAGTAGATATTTCACCAATAAAGGTGGCTAATTTATCACTTGTTAAAACTGTAGATAATGGAACACCGGCTGTTGGAGATAATGTTACGTTTACACTTGCATTAACAAATGCAGGACCAAGTGCTGCTACATCTGTAGTTGTAAATGATGAGTTACCAGTAGGTTATACATTTGTAAGTTATACTTCAACTTCAGGAGCTTATAATTCTGCATCTGGAAATTGGACACTTTCTGGAAGTGTTTTAAATGGAAAAACAGAATATTTAGATATTGTTGTTACAGTAAATGCAGCAACAGGAGCTACAGATGAGTATAAAAATGATGCAGAAGTAACTGCAAGTACTCAATTTGATCCAAATTCTACTGTAGATGATGGAGCAGGGGATGATTTTTCATCAATAAGTACAATTCCAACAGCAGTTATAGATTTATCATTAACAAAGTCTGTCGATAAAACAGTAGCACAAGCAGGTACAAACGTTGTATTTACAGTAGTAGTATCAAATTCAGGGCCTAGTGATGCTACCTCGGTTGTCGTTACAGATAAATTACCAACAGGGTATACTTTGTTTGGTCATGATGGAGGAACAGCTTATAATGCTAGTACAGGTTTATGGTCTATAAATAGCTTAGCAAATGGAGCTACAGCAACTATAAATATTACGGCTACAGTAAATGCTACAGGTATTTATACAAATGTTGCAGAAATTACGAATGCAGTAGAAACAGATATAGATTCTACTCCAAATAATGATGACTTAACAGAAGATGATCAAGATGAAGTAACGGTATCTAGAGATCCTTTAGTTAATTTAAGTTTAACCAAAGGTGTAGATGTAGCTTCCCCTAATGTAGGAGATGAAGTTGAGTTTACAATTACAGTAACAAATGCTGGACCAAGTGCTGCGACTGGCGTTGTGGTTACAGATGAATTACCAAGTGGTTATGATTTTTCAAGTGCAACAGCATCAATAGGAACCTACAACCCAGTATCTGGTTCTTGGACTATAGGTAATTTAGCAAGCAGTGGAACAACTGCAACTGCTACTTTAAGTATTAAAGCCGAGGTATTACCAACAGGAGATTATAATAATGTTGCGGAAGTTACAGGAATTGATCAAGTAGATGGAAATTCTACTCCAGGAAATAATGATGCTACTGAAAGTGATCAAGACGAAGTTGTTGTAACACCGATTGAAAGTGCAGATTTATCTGTAGTAAAAGTTGTAGATATTCAATCTCCAAATGTAGGAGACAATGTTACTTTTACTATTGAGGTGAGCAATGCAGGACCAAGTGCTGCTACAGGTGTTATTGTAAAAGACCAATTACCTAGTGGTTACCAATTTGTAAGTGCTACGCCTACAGCGGGAATGTATAATAGTACCACAGGATTATGGACCGTTTCAGGACCAATATTATCAGGTGCATCAGAAACGATTCAAATAGTAGCTACAGTTTTAGAAAGTGGCGTTTATGCAAATAGTGCGGAGGTTACTGCAGTAGTTCAAGCAGATCCAGATTCTACAAAGAATGATGGAGCAGGAGATGATTTTTCAACAGTAACACCTACTCCAAATGCTTTAGTAGATCTTGCATTAATTAAAAGAATAGACACACCAACACCAGACGTAGGTTCTGATGTTGTTTTTACTATCGAAATTGTTAATAATGGACCAAGTGATGCAACAGGAGTTGTTTCAAATGATCTATTACCAGCAGGTTATACTTGGAAAAGTGATGACAGTTTAGGTAGTTATGCGGAAGGTACAGGAGTTTGGACTATAGGAACATTGGCTAATGGGGTAACTACAACTTTAAACATAACAGCTACTGTAAACGCTATATCTACTACAGCACCAATAGTAGATCCTGCAGTCGATTATACAAATACAGCAACTGTAACTAGTACAGAAACAGATGGAGATGCTGCTAATAATACGAGTACTATTTCTAGTACTCCAAGACCAGTTGCAGATATAACTTTAGCAAAAACAGTAGTTAATGCGGCGCCAAATGTAGGTGAAAATGCTGTGTTTAATTTAACTGTTAATAATGTTGGTCCAAGTGATGCGACAGGAATTATAGTAACAGATAAATTACCTTCTGGTTATACTTATGTATCTTCAACTCCATCCGGAACAACTACTTATAATAGTGTCTCTGGAGCATGGAATGTTGGAAGTTTAGCAGATGGAGTATCAGCAACTTTATCCATTACAGCTAAAGTATTAGGATCTGGAGATTATGATAATATTGCGCAAGTAACAGGTTCAGATCAATTTGATCCAAATTCTACACCAAACAATAATAATCCAAATGAAAATGATTATAGTGAAGTAGCAGTTACACCTATTAATAGTTCTAACCTTGTTACTACTAAAACAGTAAATAATCTTGCACCGAATGAAGGAGACACCATTGAGTATACACTTTCAGTTTCTAATTTAGGTACAACGTCTGCTACTGGAGTTAGTTTAACAGATAATTTGCCAACGGGAATTACCTATGTAAGTAATGACCAAGGAACAGCCTATAATCCAGGTTCTGGAGTTTGGACTATTGGAAATTTAGCAGTAAATGCTACAATTGTTTTAAAAATAACAGGTACTGTTAATTCAGGGACTTCAGGTGATACAATTACCAATGCAACAACAGCCGCAAGTGGAGATCAAACAGATCTAACGACAGCAGATGATGTATTAACGGCACCACTTACGGTTGCGAACAATGCAGATGTTGTGTTAACCAAATCAGTTGACAATGCGACACCAAATACAGGAGATACGGTAACGTATACGATTACTGTAACAAATAAAGGAGCAGCAGTTGTAACAGGTTTGAAATTAACAGATGATTTATCATTAATAACAGGCTTAGAAGAAGGGGCTATAATTGCTAGTGCAGGAACTTGGGCTTCACCAGCTTGGACAGTAGGAACTTTAGGAGTAGGCGTTACAGAAACGATTACGATTGAAGCTTTAGTAACAGCAGCAGGAACATCACCAGGTACTGTT